>QNAI01000033.1 GCA_003641745.1 Verrucomicrobiota bacterium
ACTGCACGGGATCCGAAGGGTCCGGACTGACCGGTCCTTTGATCGCCCAATCCGGCCGGCCGAGGCGCCAGGTTTCACCCCCTTGAACCCACTCCAGCCCATGCCCGACCTCTTCGCTGAGGGCGCCCTGATCAGAGCCGGGGTCATCGGCCCATCCGCCGGCCAGGAGAGCTTCCCTCAAGCACGAGCTGACCGGGTGGCGACTGTCCCTGACCATCGCCCAGAGAACCGCCAGATCCACCGATCCGAGACCTTCCAGATCGTTCCGGTTCTTGAGTGCCGGCGACTCGAGAGTGAGGGTTCCGGTCTTGTCAAAAACGATGGTCACAACCCGGCGCAATCGTGACCAGAGATGGTCCGTCTGCACGTAGACGCCCAGTCGCCGCATCCGACTGGCCGCCATCTCATCGGCGAGCGGAAGTGAAACCCCGAGGGCGCACGGGCAGGATACAACCAGAACCGAGATCGCGACCTGAAGCGCGGTCAGGCCCTGCCCGGTCGCCAAAAACCATCCTGCTGCGCCGATCGCGGCGACTGCAAGAACGGCCAGCAGGTACCAGCGGATGATCCGCTCGAGCATGGGATCCTCCCGATCGGGATTCCCATCGCCGGCCAGAAGGCGGGAAAGCAGCGACTCTTCCCAGGTCTCAATCGCTTCGAGTTCAACCGCTCCCGGGCTCAGGTTGATGGCTCCGGCTGAAATAATCTGCCCGTTACGCCCGACCTGGGCTTCGGATTCGCCACTGATCCAGTCGAGGCCAAACGAGGCATCGCCGACTCTCAACTGGGAGCAGACCGGAACGGCCTGACCCGGTTCAATTCGATAGATATCGCCCGACTTGAGTCGATCGACGGCAACCGATCCCACGTTCCCTTCCTTCAGACCGACGACCATCTCGACCCGGGGCAGTCCGATATTGGCGTCCAGCAACCGGCTTCGGTTGCGCTCAACCGCAACCTGCTGGGTCCATCGGCCAACCAGCATGAGAAAACTGAACGTGGCCACGAAATCAAAGTAGATGAAATCGTGCCGACCCAGGATCCACCCGTAACATGAGGCCAGATAGGCGATGACGAGGCCCAGGGAAATCGGCAGGTCGATATGGATGACGCCGCGTCGGATACCGGCCAGACTGCGCTGAAAGAAATAGGAGCCACCGACGACGATGGCGAGGGTGGCGAAGGCAAAGGCCAAGGCACTGAAGAGCCATGCGAACCAGAAATCAGGCTGCATCCCCAGGTAAACCGGCAAGGTGAAGAGCATCGCATTCATCGCGAATGCGGCACACAAGCCGAGACGAAGGGTCAACCGGCTGCTCTCACTCCGAACCGGACCACCCGGTGGACCCAGGAGGTAGCCGAAGCGCTGCAGTTCCCCCGCGATTTCTTCAAGGTCAACCTGGTCCGGTATCCATTCGAGTCGGACCGTTCCGGCCGATGCGTTGACCCGCGCCACCCGCATCCCCTCATGATCCAGAACAAGCTTCTCAATCAGCCACACACATCCCACGCAGGAGATTCCCTGCACCCTGAGGGTCAGGACGGCCCTTCCCTTGCTTTCCTCTTCAGCATGGTCGCCCAGGCCCTTCAGCCAGCGGTTGTCACGCGGCCGGAATACATAGGCACCCACCGGATCGACCTTGCGGTCGCGCAAATCGTAAAACCGGTCCAGATTCTGGCCACGGATGAGGCGATAGACATACTCGCACCCCGAACAGCAGAACCCGTTTTCTCCCGCCTCACCCGCCACCTCCCGTGATACCGGGTTGCCGCAATGCCTGCAGGTTTCGCTCATGGGGAAGCAAAGGGGTCAGGCCGTTGTTTGTATACGAATCAGATTCGTATACAAACAACGGCCTGACCCCTTTGGACGACCTGATTCGTATACAAACAACGGCCTGACCCCTTCCGCCGATTGGATCTCGACCGGCTCCGGCAGGTTCTTTCCGGCGATTATGAAGAGGGTGATCCAGGCGCTGATCAGGATGATGAAGGCCAGGACGGCAAGCAGCCAAGGGCGGTCGAGGAACCAGCGCATATCAGTCGTGGAGGAGTTTTGGATCGGGTCCGAGAAACTCAACCGGGCGGTCGATCTCGACCCCGCCAGGCTCCCCTTTTACATGCAGCACGAGATGAAACGGCCCGGTGTAGTCCTCACGGCGGACTGTCGTGACAAAGAGGCGGACCTCTTCGCTGTTCGGACCGACTTCGACCGCCCCTTCAAAGCCCGACCAGTTCAGGCCACTCGCATCTGCTTCCGGAACGACGGTGAACTGCATGGGAATTGAGCGCTTGTTGACCACTCGTATCAGGTATTGATTGCGGATCAACCGATCATCCACAAAGTATGGGGCACCCTGCATCCGAAAGGCGCTGGCCGAAACGGGTTTCAGCCGACTGAAGGAAAAGAGCATCACGGTGGCCCCGATCAACAGTAGAATCGTATAGAGAATGATTCGCGGTCGAAGAATTTTTGTCTTCCCGCCGGACAGACCGTTGAAGGAATCGTAACGCACGAGCCCGCGGGGTCGTTTGACCTTGTCCATGATCTCATCGCAGGCATCGACGCAATTGGCACAACCAATGCACTCCATCTGCAGGCCCTGTCGAATATCGATGCCGGTCGGGCAGACCTGGACGCAGCGATTGCACGCGATGCAATCACCCGCTCCCTCGGCGCCGACCCGCCCCCTCGGTTCTCCCCTGTCCTCGTCGTAACCGATGACCATTGAGTTGTCGTCGATCAGGGCGGACTGGAGGCGCCCGTAGGGGCAGATGACGATACAAAGCTGTTCCCTGAACCAGTAAAAATTGAGATAGAGAGCCGTGGTTGCGATCACCACGAACACGAAGATTCCCCAATTCTGACCGGGCGTCTGTGTCATTATTCGCCAGACTTCCGGAATCGAGATAAAGTAGGCCAGGAAGAGGTGGGTGATCGCCAGGGAAACGAGCACGAAGAGGAAGTGCTTGGTGCCGCGCCGGAGGAGCTTGTTCCGATCCCAAGGCTCCCGGTCAAGACGACGCTGTTTCTGGGCATCCCCTTCCAGGAAGCGCTCGATCCTCCGGTAAACGTGCTCAAGGAGGACCGTCTGTGGGCAAGCCCAGCCACACCAGACACGTCCGAGAAGCGCGGTCGCGTAGAAGAGGCCGAAACCGAGGCCGCTGATCAGGAAAAAGGCGAGCCAGAGATCCTGGGCCGCGAACGTCAGGCCAAAGAAATGAAACTGGAGTTCCCGGACATCGAGGAAGACTGCCGGGTGACCACCGATCGGAATCCAGGGCAGCAACGTATAAAAGCCGATCAGGACAACGGCCGCGATCCGCCGCCACCGGGTAAACACACCGCGGACATCGGCCGGGTGAAGAATTCGATGGGAGCCATCGGTATTGATGGTGGTGACCGACTCCCGCGTCGGAATCTTGGGTTGAGCAGCCATGGTCAGGACCACCTGTAAGTCATGAACCGGAACGACCGCAACCTCACTCGGCGGGGGGAGTATGGTGGCTCAAAACATAAGCGGTGACTTCCGAGATTCGATTTTCGCCCAGGATACTGCCCCAAGCCAACATGCCCTTGGCCGGTACACCTTCGACGATGACCGTCATAACCTCTGAAGGGTTGCCGCCGTGAATCCATTCACCATCAACCAGGCTCGGACCGATCGCCGTCGGACTCTCTTCCTTGCCCCGGAGACTGGAAAGGTGGCAGGCCACGCAATTGGCCTCGTAGGTTGCCTTGCCCGCCGCGATCGCCTCTGCGTCCGTGCTCATGGCCCACAGACCCGCATCGTTGAGGGTCTGGCCCTGGCTCGCCTCCTTGGCCTCCTCGATAACCGCCATTTTCCTGGCCAGGATCTCTTTGTCAAAGGAGCCGACTCCGGTCTGATGGTAGTAAAACCAATAGAAAAACGAGAAGACGATGCTACCGTAGAGCGTGAACAACCACCAATTGGGCAGTCGTTTATTGTACTCCTGAATCCCGTCGTAGGTGTGTTCCCGTATGGAATCTTCAGGTGGTCTGGTTTTCTCTTCTCTTGGCATGGACGTTCACCTTATCGCTGTCATCTTCCAACGGCATATGCTCCATCCGATCGACGGTGTCCTTCTTCATCCGCATCACCCAGTAGACGACGACCAGGAAGACGAGAAAAAAGAAGATGAACCCGACAGCCGGAAAGAGCATCTGCCATTCTTCGTAGTTGATTCGCTTAAACATGCTTCAGCACCTCTTCGCGGGCACCCCGATCACTTTGTATCGGCCAGGTCACCGGGAGTTGCCGGTTCCGACTGGCCCAGTTGCTGCAGGTAGGCAATGAGGGCGATGATCTCACGCTCAGGTGCGATCTCGACATCAGAGGCCAGGTTGGCGGCAATCGCCTCTGCCTGATCATCGACCAGAGCGGCGATCTCCCCGTCCGTCATCGCGGGATAGGGCACGCCAAGGATCCGCTGGACCCGCAGCTTTGACGGGAGAGCGGCCGTGTCTGTATTGCTTTTGAAGAGCCACGGATACCTGGGCATGTTCGATCCCGGGGAGAGGTTCCGGGGATCCGCCATGTGCTGGTAGTGCCAGATGTCCGAATACTTGCCGCCCACCCGGGCCAGGTCCGGTCCGGTTCGTTTGGATCCCCACTGGTAGGGATGATCATAGATCGACTCGCCGAGACGGGAGTAATCGCCGTAACGCAGGATTTCCGAGACGAAGGGACGGATCATCTGGGAGTGGCAGGTGTAGCAGCCTTCCCGGACATAGATATCGCGACCGGCCAGTTCGAGAGGCGTGTAGGGCACCTGTATCCGGTCATCCAGGATTCGCTCCTGTTTTACCGTAACGAGCGGTACGATCTGGACGATGCCGCCGATCAGGACCGAAAGCAGCACGAGCACCGTAAAGGGGAAGATATTGATCAGGAGCTTGTCGTACCAGGCCGCCCAATTGTCCTCCCCTACCTGCAGGTGGATGAATGCGATAATGCAGGTGACGAAGAGGGCGATCATCGAGGTCAAAGAAACCCAATCACTCCCGAAAGCCCAGGTGCAGCCGAGGACGATGACCAGGGTCGAGTAGATGACCGGCGCGTTCAGGAAAGTTCCGACCAGGGTGAGCTTATCGGACGGATCCTTTTCCTCCACATGGACCTCCACCGTTCCATTGACCGGAGAACCGCTCTTGACCGTCTTCCAGATATTCCAGATCAGCAGGCACCAACCCACGAGGTAAAGCGACCCGCCAATGATGCGGGTGCCCATCAGCGGTCGGATCGAGTTCAGGGTCTCGAGGAAATTCGGATAGGCCAGCAGGGTCCCCCCGTCGGTGGTCCCGTTCAACATCAGACCCTGGGTAATCCCCGAAACCCACATCGATGCCACGTAGAGAAGGATTCCAACCAGTCCGAGCCAGAAGTGCATATTGGCCATCGCGACCGAATGCAGCTTTGTATTCCAGAGGCGGGGTGCGAGCCAGTAGAACATGCCCGCGGCCATGAAGCCGTTCCACCCCAGGGTTCCTCCGTGAACGTGCCCGATGATCCAATCCGTGTAGTGTCCGAGGGCATTGACTGATTTGATCGCGAGCAATGGACCTTCGAAGGTGGACATCCCGTAGAAGGTGACCCCGGCGGCGAGGAATTTGAGTACCGGATCAGTCCTGAGTTTGTCCCAGGCCCCGCGCAGGGTCAGCAGCCCATTGAGCATCCCGCCCCAGGAAGGCGCCCAAAGCATCAAACTGAAGACCATACCCAGCGACTGAAGCCAATGCGGCAGCGCGGTGTGCATCAGATGATGGGGACCCGCCCAGATATAGAGGAAGACCAGGGACCAGAAATGCACCACCGACAACCGATAGGAATAGACCGGTCGCTCCGCCGCCTTCGGCAGGTAGTAATACATGATCCCGAGGATCGGGGTGGTCAGGAAGAAGGCGACGGCGTTGTGTCCGTACCACCATTGGACGAGCGCGTCCTGCACGCCTCCGAAGACCGGATAGCTGTGCAACAGGCTGGTCGGGATTGAAAGATGGTTGACGATATAGAGCACCGCCACCGTCACAATCGTGGCGACATAGAACCAGATCGCCACGTAGAGCGACTTCTCGTTTCGCTTTCCAAGGGTCCAGAAGAAGTTCGCGGCAAAGACGACCCAGATGACGACCACGGCGAGATTGAGCGGCCAGATCATCTCGGCGTACTCCTTCGACCGCGTCAGCCCGAGGGGCAGGGTGATGGCCGCCCCGACAATAATCAGCTGCCAGCCCCAGAAATGAAGATTCGAAAGAAAATCCGAGGCGAGCCGGACTTTGCACAATCGCTGGGTCGAATGGTAGATCCCGGCGAACATCATATTGCCCACGAACGCGAATATCACCGCATTGGTGTGAAGCGGCCGCAGGCGCCCGAAGGTCAACCATGAGATATCAAAGTTGGCTCTCCAGAAATTGAGCTGCGTGGCAACGATCACGCCGACCAGCATACCGATCGTCCCCCAGAAAATGGAGGCGATCATGAACATTCGGACGATCCGGTCGTCGTATTCGATTGTCGTCTTCTGTCCGTTCATCATTCGGGCAATAGGGTTCTTGAGCAGAGGTCTTTCAGGGTGTTTGAATCCCGGGCATCAGCTAGCGACGGTCGGGCCCGGGGGTCTTGTCGCCGGTTCGGCCAGCAGGAACAATCCCTTCTTCTTCAAGAGGAAGCAGGGAATCCCGTTCGGGGCTGCTATAGACGGTGTTGCGGCGTTGATTGAGAAAGAATGCGACGAAAAATCCGACCAGAATCAAGCCGATAAAGACCGTGAGGAGGATTACGTTCATTGGGTCGGGGTCGCGGATTTCGAGCGGCGGGAATTCTAGACAGGAATCGTAAGCCGGAACTCTGCAGATATTGTCAAAAACAGACCCAATCCTGAATGTCGGACGGGCTCAAGCACCAAGAGGCTGTCTGAAAAGTGCTGAAGGGTGTCGCAGAGAATGATTTGGGGTGTTGGGCAAGGCAGGCGCGAGGCGCCCAGGCCCAAAGGCCTTGGTCCAAAGTGCCCAACGCCGGCCACGACCCAAAGCAACTCTGCCCGAAGGGTTTGGCCAAACGACACATTTCATCACTTTTCAGACAGCCTCCAAGGCGGATTGGCGGGGCCTCACGCTTTATCCGCCACCCGGCAATGGGCGGTGAGATGAAATCCTAAAGACTCCCCCCACACCCCCGATTGTCCATGGCAGGGTTCCCTGCAGGTGCCCCTGAGACACCCAACATGATTTCAAAGCGACCCTAATGGACCCTGTTCAGGCCAAATCGGACACCGATCCGGATTCAATTCGGTCGCTACCGGCAACACCCATGCAACAGGCCATGGTATTCCGGACCCTGACCGCACCGGATCAGGGCGACTATATCCAGCAACTCTGGTGGTCATGGAAGGGGCCATTCAGCGAAGACCACTTCAGGGAGGCCTGGCGCCTCCTGGCGAAACGCCATGAGGTGCTTCGAAGCGGGTTCGACCCGACGGCGGACAAAGGTATCGCCATGGTCATCGAATCGACCACTGAGATCCCGATCGAGCGGATCCGCCCCAAACTGGCCGGGCGCAAGGTTTCGGAACGGAAACGCGCGGAGATTCTGGAAAAGGATCTGAAAAAAGGGTTCGCGATCGATCGGGCGCCGCTGATGCGATTCACTCTCGTCGAACGGGGGGCCAGGACTCTCGATATTCTGTGGACCACGCACCATGCCCTTTTTGATGGTCGCGGGCGCCTCATTCTCCTCGAGGAATTCAAGAAAATCTATGAGGGCCTGACAGAGTCATCGAGTCAGGATCTGGTCGCTCCTTCCAGGTACACCGACTACATGGAATGGTACGCGGGGGCTGACTTCACGACATCCGACGAATTCTGGCGGAATCAACTTGCCGACGTGAATCCGAGTGCGCCCCTGTCACTTGGAAATCCCAAGTCGTCAGCGGGAAAGACCAGACAGAATCGCACCTCCCGGATCCTTGATTCACGAATCGAGCGACGGCTCCGTGCCTTCGCGACCCGGCATGAGTTAAGTCTGAACACGGTTGTTCAGGGCGGTTGGGCATTGATGTTATCAAAGATGACCGGAGAGCCCAAGGTGGTCTTTGGCGCCCCTCGAGCCGGCCGTCATCCGCCGGTAGCGGGTGCCTCATCGATGGTCGGTGTCTTCGTCAACACCGTTCCGGTGTGCATCAATGTCGAAGGCGGCCAGTCGAAACTGAACTGGCTCAGGAGCATCCGCGCCCACTGGGTCGAACTGCGCGCGCACGAGCAGACACCGTTGAACCGGGTCCGGGAAGTGTGCGCCTGGCCCGACGGGACCCCCCTGTATGAGACGCTGGTCGGGTTCGAAAAATACCAACTCTCTGATCTGCTGCACACCTCTCTGTCAGGCGTCTCCTGGACCTTCCAACTTGAAGCCACCACCGAGATCCCATTGACGGTTCAGGTGTATGAAGGTCGGAGCATCCGGGTCGAAATGACCACCGATTCGGATCGCTTCGAGGAAAAGGCAGTCCAGCGCCTGATCGGTCAGTTCGAAACAGTGCTCGGGGCTCTCTCGCACCCGAAAGACAGCAGCCTCGGCGAGATCTCCGCGATCAATGCCCAGGAATCCGCCACGCTCGCGCGATGGAGCCAGCGATCCACGGATTTCCCCTCAGCCGCCACGATTCATTCGCTATTCACCCGTCAGGCAACCGCGCACCCGAAAGCGATCGCCCTGGAAACGGATGACCAACGGGTGAGCTATGGTGATCTCGAGACCCGTTCGAATCAACTTGCTCACCTGCTTCTCGCAAAGGACGTCCGGCCCGAAGATCGAGTTGGCCTGCTCTTCGAGCGCTCAATCGACCAGGTGATTGCGATACTGGGCATACTCAAGGCGGGGGCCGCCTATCTGCCCCTCGACCCGGAATGCCCTGCGGAACGCCTGGGAATCCTGCTCGATGATGCGGGCACCCGGCTGGTGGTCGCCGAAACACACCTGGGATCGGTTCTTGACGGAATCGATGTCGAAGTCGTCAGACCCGGAGCCACCCATGAGAGAGTGGTGCAGGGTTCCCTGCCGACGACGCCACCGGAGGTCTGCGTCGGCCCGGATCATCTTGCCTACGTCATGTTCACCTCAGGATCCACCGGTCGTCCAAAGGGCGTCGAGGTGCAGCATCGTGCGGTTGTTCGCCTGCTCTTCGGGGTCGACTATGTCGATCTCGGCTCTCATCGCACCCTCCTCTACCTGGCCCCGACCGCCTTCGATGCGTCGACTTTCGAAATCTGGGGGGCGCTTCTGCACGGCAGTCGTCTGGTTGTCTATCCGGACCGCGTACCGACCATCCAGGAGCTCGGCAAATGCCTGAAAGACCATGGTATCGACACGCTCTGGCTGACGTGTTCGCTCTTCAATTTCATCGTTGATGAGGCTCCTGAGATCCTGCGACCGGTCGCACAATTATTGACCGGCGGAGAGGCCCTTTCGCCCCCACACATCGCACGGGCTCAGGCAGAACTGCCCGGCACTCAACTGATCAACGGATACGGGCCCACCGAGACCACGACATTCGCCTGCTGCTATCGCATACCCAGAGGGTTTGACAGCACAGCTTCCACCGTGCCCATCGGCCGTCCCATCGGCAATACCAGCTGCCATGTACTCGACCCCCGGATGCAGCCGACGCCGATCGGCATGATCGGGGAACTCTTCATAGGCGGCGCCGGAGTGGCCCGCGGGTACATGAACAGACCCGAGCTGACCGCCGATCGATTCACGAGCAGCTCCTTTACGCCCGGCGATCGACTCTACCGCACGGGTGACCTTGTTCGATGGAATGAAAACGGCCTGATCGAATACGTCGGCCGTACGGACAATCAGGTCAAGATTCGAGGTCACCGAATCGAGCCGGGTGAAGTTGAATCGGCACTCTCACGGCACCCTGCGGTTCGCCAGGCGGCCGTCCTGATCGAGGAGCACGAGGTCCGTGGAAAGGAACTGGTGGCCTATGTCGCCACTCAAGCGGCCAAGGCCCTGGAGCCACGGACATTGAAGGAATCCCTGAGCGGATCGATGCCGTCATACATGGTGCCCTCCCGCATTCATATACTCGATACACTCCCGCTGAACGCCAACGGGAAGATCGATCGCATCCGGCTGTCCGGATCGCACACAGGTGTGACTGACCCCGTCCCCGCGCCCGAGTCGGAAGTCGCCACCGATGCCGAACGACGCTTGAGTAAACTCTATGCTGAAATCCTCGGCCTGAGCAGGGTCGGGGCAACAGATTCATTTTTTGCTCTGGGAGGCGATTCCCTGCGAGCCTCCCAATTGATCTTCCGCATGTCCCGACTGGTCGGGATCGACATCGGTCTGAGAGACCTCAACCGGGCTCCTGACCCCCGCCGACTCGCCCGTCTGGTAAGGGAGCGCAAAGGGCGGGAGAACAACCATCGACCTCCCCGACTCGTCCGTCTCAGGAAGCGATACGATGTGCCGGCGGCCAAGAATCAGGTCTGGTACTACGAGGTCACAAAGGGGCGGGGTAAGGAGAGAGCCGGAACCATCAGCCGTGCTTTCCGCATCCGCGGAAAGCTCAATCTTGGATACCTGCGAAACGCGATTGACCTCTTCATTGCGAGGCATGAGACGATGCGGACAGTTCTGGAAGAGAAGGCGGATGGATCCGTCACCCAGACCGTTCTGCCTGAAGCAAAGGTAGTCCTCCAGCGAGCGGATCTTTCAGAATACCCTCCCAGGCGGCAACTCGCCCTGGCGAGGGCCCGATTCCGCGAGGATGGGGGCACGGCAATCAGCCTGACCCGTGCACCGGCAATCCGGGTCCGGATCACTCGATTCGGCCAGGGCGATCACTTTGTCTCCCTGATATTCCCTCACGCCCTTTTCGACGCCGTTTCCCTGGCCCTGTTTTACCGTGAAGTGTCCGCCTTCTATGGGGATTTCGCCAATGGGAAAACCCCCGACTGGCCCGAACCGAAGTACCACCTCATCGACTACCTTGCCTGGCAAAACCGGCATCACACGGGCGAAATTCAGCAGGAAGGGGAGGCATTCTGGAGACGGACACTGAAGGCTTTGCCTCGTGATACCTGGTTCCCAGCCGACGGGCCGGTTTGCACAGCAGAAGACGGGACGGATCGCACCCTCCATTTCCTGCTTCCACCCGACCTTTCCGATGCAGTCCGGGATCTGAGTCGCAGATCCGGTTCCACCGTGTTCATGACCATGATGGCGATCAACGCCGTCCTGATCCAGCGTCATACCGGGCAGTCCGATTTCCTGATCGCTTCGGTCGTGGACAGACGGTGTCATCCCGCCGCCGCCAAGGTGGTGGGCCATCTTGGCTCCATGTTTTATTTTCGCGCCCGACCGCGGGAGGACCAGACCTTTTCCGGGTTCCTGGAGGCCTCGATTCACGAATGGATGGAGGCTGTGCAGCACCGGGGCTCCGACATCGGAGAGATACTCACCCGGATTCGTCGCGAAGAGAACCGGGAGGGCGAAGAGCTGACTCCCTTCTTCATCGTTCACGGAGCCGACGACCCCGGCGCCCTTCGCCTGACCAGTACGCGGGTCACGCCGATCCACCGGCACTTTGGTGCCGGACCCAATCTGCCCAAGATCGAGATTCGCGATACCAGGGAAGGCATCTCACTTCTACTGAGTTACCGGACCCCGACCTTCAAGAAATCCACCATCCTCCGCTACAACAGACGGTATCAGGAACTGATCGCTTCCCTGGTCAGGGACTCCGGATGTTTTCTGTATGAACTTCCCGACTACAGAGAGAAAGGTGAGCGCACGACCGGGGGAATCACGAAAATCGCCCTCGACGAATCGGCCCAAAGTCCGGCCCCTCTCCCCGAAAAAACCGGCAAAACACCGTCGCCCTCACCGAAGCACCCCTGGCTTTTTCGTCGCAGAAGCAGAAGAACTGCATCGGTCGCCACCAGGTAGCCCGGTTCGCTACCTTGCGCGGGGTGTTTTTCCGGATACAACGACCGGTGCACCAACCGACCGATCAGGACAACTCGGCCCGTCGAACCAGGTTCCATTGATATCGGTTCGGATTGGAATGCTCGGTATACCGAACTGATTGTTGATGATCATCCCCGAAAGGATCTCAACCGCCTTGGCCCCCACTTCGAGACTGTTGTGCACGACGCCGGCATAGAAAGGATCCTGACGCTCGAGAAAAATATCAGCCACCGCGACGTCACCGGGCACCTTGAGACCCATCTCCTGCACCCGCTCCATGATTTCCCGATTCGGCCCGAGCAGCACATCGGGACGGTGTTTCTCAAACCAGGCTGGAAAGCGATGGCACCGGGGCGCGGCGAATGCGGTATCAAAAAGGAAGGGCGGCACCCGACGATCGGAAGGCAGTTTGCTCTCTTCCCAGGTATAGCCGACATCCCAGAGTTCTTCCACCCGGGACGACCAGCCGCTGCCGTAGATGGCCGCGGGTTTTCGATAGCCCAACTCGCGGACCCGTTCCAACCCGCAACGCATGATCTGCAGGTGGTTGTTGGTGATGGCATGCAGGGGCGGCCAGACGGGTTGCAGGTCGATCCGGACGGCTACAAAATGATCCCAATCCAATTCCAGGCGCTCATACGGGTGTCCGAAAGATGACAGGATCACCCCCCGAATGCCGCGGGTGCGAAGGATCCTCGACATGCGCGCCGGGGTCATGCCCGACTCCCGAAGAGAGAAATGCTCAAGTCTGTAGCCCAGATCCCCGGCCCGTGCCCGGGCGCCTTCATGGAAGTCCGGGTGGCAAAGGACCTTCTTCCACCCGGTGAGGCCCGACCAATGGGTCACATAGGCGATGACCGATGGATTGCGTCGCCGAAAGGCCTGGTTGCGATACTGAACCAGCGCCGAAAGAGCGGGATCCGGAGTATAGCCCATTTCGGTCGCTATCTTCTTGATCCGCGTTCGGGTGGCCTCCGGAAGCCTGGGATGATCGCGCAGAGCCATCGACACGGTCGTCGGGTGGACACCGGCCCGCTCGGCGATGTCTTTCAGGGAAACGCGTTGTTTCATGGGGCAGGGGCTGTCGATTGGTTGGCAACACCCCGCGATTCGATCAGACCGGGGCGTTTTTTTCCTGACTGAATTGCTCGTAGAGCCCGGCATAAATTCCGCCGACCTGCAAGAGTTCATCATGGGTGCCACGCTCCATGAGGCGGCCCTGGTCGAGGACCAGAACCTGGTCGGCATTTCGAATCGTGCTCAGGCGATGCGCCACCACAAAACTGGTGCGACTGCGGAGAAGTTTTTCCAGCGCCGCCTGGAGACGCGCCTCGGTCACCGTATCTATGGAACTGGTCGCCTCATCCAGAATCAGGATCCTGGGATCCGCGAGCATGGCGCGGGCAAAGCAAACCAACTGGCGCTGACCCAGGGAGATCCCGGAACCGCGCTCCCCGACCACGGTGGCGAATCCCCGGGACAGGACGGCAATCAGGTCGAGGCAATCAAGGGATTCGACCGCGGCCACCACTTCTTCGTCTGTCGCCTCCGGGCGACCAAACCGGATATTCTCCATCACGGTCCCGGTGAAGAGGAAATTCTGCTGCTGGACGGTTCCCATCTGCCGATGCAGCGACAGACCGGCGATGGCCCGGATATCGCGACCGTCGATCAGAACCTCGCCCGCGGTGGAAAGGTAGAACTTGGAGATCAGATTGATGATCGAACTCTTTCCACTGCCGGTATGGCCAACCAGGGCGATGGTCTGGCCCGGATTCGCAACGAAGCTGACGTCGTGCAGAACCGGGCGCTTCGGGTCGTAGCCAAAGGTCACCTGACGGAACTCGATGTGTCCTTGAATATTGGGTACGTTTTCGGAATCGGGATCGTCCTGCCACTCCGGTTCACGATCGAGCAGGCGAAAAACGCGCTCAGCACCTGCCATGGCCGTCATCGCCTGATTGAACTGGTTGCCCAGGGTCTGGACCGGCGAGAAGAAAAGATTGGCCAGGAAGAAAAACTGGATGAGGTCGCCGATACCGCTCACCCCATCCACATAAAGCGCCCGGTAACCGCCCAGCAGGATGAGCACCGCAATGAAAAACTGGCTGTTCAACTCCAGCAACGGGGTCAGTTTCGCCGACGTGCGGGCCACGTCCAAATTGTTCCGTGAATGATCGGTGATCAACCCTCGAAAGATGCCGAGATTGGTGGCCTGGCGAACAAAACCCTGCGTGACCCGGATGCCGCTGACCGATTCCGCGATGGCCGAGGTCACGCGGCTGAAGCTCTCCTGGACCTGGCGCGTGCCGCGACTCAACCTCTTTCTGAAGTACCGATTGAGGGACCAGAGGATCGGGGCCATGGCCAGGATCACTGAGAAAAGGGCCCAGTCATAATAGAGCATGAGAGCGGCGGACACCACCATCTGGCCCAAATTGACCAGGGAAACGAAGAGGACGTCCTGCACCCCGATCCGGATCGTTTCGATGTCCGAAGTCATCCGGCTGATGATGCGGCCCAACCGCGTCGTGTTGTAGAAACTCATCGGCAGTCTCTGCAGATGCACGAAGAGTTCGTTGCGCAGGTCGTGCATGACCGATTCACCCAGTTCAAGGGCGTAACGCTGACGGAAATGAAACACGAAGTCGGTGGAGAAGGCCAGGCCGGCATAGACCAGCACGCCGACAACCAGCAGGTCCGATTGCCCATGGGAGATCGGGCCACTGATGGTGGTCCCCACCGCCCAGGCCAGGAGGGGAAGCTGAGTCGCCCGGGTCAGGGTCAGCAGGATCAGGAGATTCCTCTTCCAGGCATACGGACGGGTATAGGTGAACATCCGCTTGATCAAACCGAATTCAAGCGGTCGTTGCTGGCGTTCCCGAAGGTCGGCACGCTGGATCTGGGTCAGACTGAGATTCGCGGGTTTCATCTGGGTCTCATTCCGGTCGGACCTCCCTGAGGATTTCATCACGTTCCCGGAGATCATCCACGATCTGGAGACGCGCCAGTCTCTGATACAGTCCCGGCTGCGCCATGAGTTCTTCATGCCTGCCGGTCTGCACCATGGCGCCGCGGTCGAGGACCACGACCTTGTCCGCCCGACGCAAGGTACTCAATCGATGGGCCACGATAAAGGTGGTCCGCCCTTCCATGGCATATTGCATCGCTTCGAGAATCTCGTGTTCTGTCTCCGGGTCGATGGCCGCCGTCGGGTCATCCAACAGCAGAATGGAGGGTTCGAGCAGAACCGCCCGCGCGATGGCGAGACGCTGGCGCTGGCCACCGGAAAGGGTGGCCCCGCTCTCTCCCAGAACGGTATCGTAGCCTTTGGGCAATTCGGTGATGAATTCGTGAGCCGCCGCCACTCGGGCCGCCTTCTCCACCTGTTCCCGGGTTGCCTCGGGGTGACCAAAGGCGATATTTGCGGCCACCGTATTGCTGAAAAGGAAACTCTCCTGGAAGACGATCCCGATATTGCGCCTGAGGTCGTCCAGGTCGAAGTCCCGGATGTCGATGCTGTCAATGGTCAGTCGACCGGACGTGACGTCATAGAACCGGGGAATCAGCCCGACGAGGGCACTCTTGCCCGCACCGGTCGCCCCGACAATCGCCACGGACTGGCCTGGTTCTACCGAAAAATCGATATTCTTGAGCGTCGGATCCATTTCCTGGTATTCGAACCCGACCTGGTCGAATCGGACCGCTCCTCGGGCTTTGGGCAGATGGACGGCGTCGGCCTTTGAAGAAACCTCAACCGGGGAGTCGAGAATTTCGAAAACCCGGCGTGCCCCGATCAGGCTCTGCTGCACCCGGTTTGCGATATTGGCAATATTGGCAACCTGTCCGGAGAATTGCTGCAGCAGTCCGGCAAACACGACCAGACCGGTGCCCAGAGCCAGTTCGCCCTGAAAAACCAGGGTGCCGCCGTAACCCAGGAGCACAACCATGTTGATCTGGGTCAGAAATCCCACGGTCGGGGAATACAGGCTCACCTTCCAGAATATGCTTCGCTGCTGCCGTCGAAATCTCTGGTTGGACTCGAAGAAGAGTTCCCGGCGTGTCTCCTCCCGACCGAATCCCTTCACCGTCTGTATGCCCTGAACCGACTCGGCCAGCGAGCGGACGAGTTCGTCGTAGAGTTCACGGTTTCGGCGATAGGCCGGTTTGACCTTGCTGGAGAAGAACACGGATACCCCCCAGAGGATCGGGGTGGTGGCCAGGCAGGCCAGGGTCAGGGTCACATGCAGGTGCAGCATATAGGTCAGGTAAACCGCCAGGGAAAGAACCATGATCGCCCCTTGGATCATCACCCCGTCAATGAAGAGACGCAGCGAATTCACATCACCTGTCACCCGGTTGATGATGGAACCGCTGGCATTGGCGTCGAAGAAGCGAAAACTCAACCGCTGCAGCTTGTCGTAAACCATCTCCCTCAGGTGAAGCACGATCTCGGCATGCACGAGGTGAGCCACCGACATCTGGTAGAGGTAGTTCAGGAATGCTCGAACCAGAGCCAGCGCCAGGATAACGCCGGCGATCAGACCGATCCGGGACATGGCGGCCCAGGCGATCGGCGGTTCAAAACCGAAGGGCCACCCCGGAGCACTGAAATCCGCATCGATCTCTGAGTGGATCACATCGATTCCCAGCCCTGTGAGACTCAATCCACTCAAACCGATCGTGAGCAGGATGATCTGCAGAATGAGCACGCGTATACACCCCCTCCGATAGCGCCAGCCCATCGCAAGAAGACGTCGAACAAGTATCCAATTGGATACATCACCCCCAACCATGCTGCTGTTTGCCAATGCCATGCATGCGCCCGTCTCCCAACCGATGGAGCGGGCAACGAAGTACCCCTAAGGGGTCATCCGAGGAATTCACGTCAAAACTCCGTTTGATAGGAAAATTCGTTCGATCGCGCTTTGGTATTCGAACGACCGGGGAGCGTGAAGGGCACTGTAATCAGCATCCGGGTAACCCATTGACAGGCAGGGTAGAGCCTCGTCTTCTTCTGAAGGGGATGATGGCATGATTCAGCCCCTCCTTTTCAGGCATGGCGCAATCGACACGCAAGAAACCAGACCCGGCGATACCCGGGCACTGCAAACTACCTTATTTCAATCGGGAATTGAGCTGGCTCTCTTTCAACCGGCGCGTTCTCGATCAGGCTTTTCGACAGGATACGCCACTCCTGGAGAGGCTCAAATTTCTGGCCATCGTCAGTTCGAACCTCGATGAGTTTTTCGAGATCCGGGTCGCCGGCCTGATCCAGCAGGTCGACTCCGACGTCCAGGAACGCAGCATCGACGGATTGGGCCCGCGCGAACAACTTCGCCGCATCCACTCCGTTGTCGCGTCTCTGGTCGAGGATCAGTATCGCTGCTGGCACGAAACGCTCATCCCCGAATTCCGCCGGGAACGAATCGCGTTCAAGACCCTGGAAACGCTGACCAAAAGGGAAAAGGCCTGGGTACGCCGTTACTTCGACCGCGAAATCTTTCCGGTCCTCACCCCGCTCGCGATCGATCCCTCCCACCCGTTTCCCCAGATTGGAAACAAGACGCTCAACGTCATGGTCGCCCTGGACTATCCGGACACTCCGGATGTCGAGAACCGGATGGCCATCCTGCCCGTGCCCCGAATCCTACCCCGGATCGTTACCCTGATTCCCAACCAGCCGGGACCCAGTCGATTCATCTTCCTGAGCGAGGTCATCAAGCTTTGCGCCGGAAAGCTCTTTCCCGGTTGCCGGGTGCTTTCGGCCAAGGCCTTTCGGATCACCCGTAACAGCGATCTCTACATCGACGAAGAAGAAGCTGAGAACCTTCTCAAAACGATCGAGGAAGAGCTTCGCAACCTCCGCCGCGGCGCCGCGGTCCGGTTGGAAATAGAGGAGGGAGTCGACGACGCCCTTTTCAAGATACTCCTGGATCACGTCGATCTCCCGAAGGAATACGTGTTTCAGATCAATGGTCCGATCAACCTGCTCCGCCTGATGGGCCTGTCGGATGCGATCGATCGCCCCGACCTCAAATACAAGCCTTTCATTCCGGGCGCCAATACGGCTGTTCTGCCCGGAGAGACCATCTACGATGCCATCGACCGGGGTGACATACTGTTGCAACACCCCTACCAGTCATTCCAGTCGGTGATCGATTTTGTCTCCGGGGCCGCCACCGACCCCTCGGTTTACGCCATCAAACAGACCCTTTATCGAACGAGCGGAGACTCCCCCATCGTCGCCGCCTTGATCGAAGCCTCCCAGAACGGCAAGCAGGTCACGGCGCTGATCGAGCTGAAGGCGCGATTCGACGAGGCGAACAATATTCAATGGGCGCGCAAGATGGAGGAGGCCGGTGTGCAGGTCGTCTACGGAATGGTCGGCCTGAAGGTCCATTCCAAGTGTTCGCTGGTGGTCAGACGCGGCCCGGAGGGGCTCAGGCACTACGCTCATCTGGGCACGGGCAACTACAATCCAAAGACGGCTCGATTGTACACCGATTTCAGTTACTTCACGGCGCGTGAGCACATAACCCGGGAAGTGGCTTACCTCTTTAATACGATGACCGGCTACGGCCGCCCACATGAGTTCCGGCACCTGTTGATCGCGCCGTACAACCTCCACAGCGAAATTCAGCGCATGATCGAAACCGAGGCCCGGAACGCCCGGAAGGGACTCCCCGCGCGCATCATACTGCAGGTCAATAGCTTGATAGACAGAAGGACGATCAACAATCTCTACCGGGCATCCCAAGCCGGGGTGAAGATCGAAATGACTGTTCGGGGCATCTGCGGTCTTGTGCCCGGTGTTCCGGGACTGAGCGAAACGATCCGGATCCACAGCATTGTCGGACGGCTCCTCGAGCACCCCAGGGTCCTCTATTTCGAAAACCACGGTCAGGAATCCTCGATATACCTCGGCAGCGCCGACTGGATGCCGCGCAATTTCTTTCGACGCATCGAGCTGGTTTTTCCGCTGGAGGATCCTGAACTCCGCCGGCGAATCATCGAGGACTTCCTGCCGGTCCTCTGGAACGACAACCTCGACGCCAAGGAACTCCAATCCACGGGTGCCTACCTGCCGATTCCAATCAATGAGGACGATGAGCGCCTTTCGGCCCAATCCCACTTTATTAGTACCCTCGCCAGACGAGTAGACTCCGACGATCTGGGCTAGTACAGGTGAATTGATAGGCAAGGGTGGAGAGGGTTTATCCCTCGATGGCCAGTTTGATCGAGGCATAAAGCCTCTCCTACGAGCAGGATACCTGGTAGTATTTCTCAATTGGAGGAACCTTCTCCCAGAACCCCATCAATTTATGCGTATCGGAGCATCAGTGTCCTGACAAATGCCCGGAGTCCTGCCTTGACTTGCGCAGGCGCGAACAGATTAATGTCCTGCTCCAATCGTTCAGCACGATTTTGGGAAGGCCCGCCCGGGTCGCCCCATCATCTGCGGTTCAGGCGGAAAAGCGTGCCGGACGGCACTCGATCATTAGCTTTTATTCCACATGCAAGAAAGTACCTTGGACGTCTTCTCGATTCTGCTCGATGGCGGTTGGGTCATGATCCCGCTGTTCATTCTCGGTCTTATCATCTACGGGCTCGGAATCAGTATCATTCTCTTCTTCCGGCGTAACAATTTCCGCAAGGCCACCCCTGAGCAGATCAACGCCTGGGTTGAAGACCCGTTGATCGCAGAGGGCCAAGTCGGCGAAATTCTCCGTTACGCCCAGGAGGACGTGGGGTCGATGGAGCAGATCCAGACCCGGTTTGAAGAGGTTCGCCTCTCCGAGATCCCGCCTATCAATCAGAGCATCGTGGTGCTCAGCATTCTGGTGAACGCGGCCCCGTTGATGGGCTTGCTCGGGACCGTGCTCGGCATGCTGACCACCTTCCAGGGGATCTCAATGGGCGGAGCCGAAAAGACGACCGATCTGGTCGCCAAGGGAATCTCGGAAGCATTGATCACCACTCAGATGGGACTCTTCCTCGCGATTCCAGGATATTTTCTCGTCTACAATGTAAAGGCCAAGCGAGCCAGCTTTGAGTCCTTCCTCGTCCGGCTGGAGAGCCTGACCCTTCAGGAATTCAAGAAGCGCACCCAACCTGACGACAGTGCAGCCGCCTGATCAGAACACGCCCATCTTCACAGATACCAAGGAAGATACTGACCTTCCCGACCAAAAAAAGCCCCCTTTTCAAATTCCAACCCAGGCCTACACGTGAGCAAGATTTACAAGACCGCCAACCACAAGACGCGGATATCGGTAACGATTGCCGGAGCATTCGTCGCGACCGCGATCCTTTTCCTGGCCCTGCCGTTCACCCAGTTGCTGGATGCATTCAAGCCGGGCGGCGATTCCGTCACAACCGCAGATGTTTCCATACAGCCACCGCCACCCCCACCGGCCGAGCCACCGCCTCCAGAGGAGGAGAAGGAGCAAGAGGATAAACCTGAGCTGGAGACGAAGCCGCCACCGCTCAGCCTCGCCCAGCTTGAAGTTGCGTTGAATCCGGGTGATGGAGGTGCCACCGGCGATTTTGGATTCGGGACCTTCACCGCCAACTTCGATGCCCTTGCGGAGCTCGAAATCTTCGAACTCGCCGATCTCGACAAAATCCCCAATCCCCTTCACCGCGCATCTCCGAACTATCCTTACGAGATGAAGCAGGCCGGCATCAGCGGATGGGCCAGAGTGATGTTCATCGTTGACGAAACTGGACGCGTTCGGTCCCCGCGGATCACTGCATCCAGCCACCGCGAATTCGAACAGCCTTCGCTCGACGCTGTCCTGCAATGGAAATTTGAACCCGGCATGAAAGACGGCCGCGCGGTGAAAACCAGAATGATGCTTCCGCTCAAGTTCAACCTGAACAACTGAAGCAGGCCTCTTTTCCAGTCACTTTCCAAAAGCCCGGTTTCGACCGGGCTTTTTTGGGTGCAGAGGTGGCAGAGTGGTCGATCGTGCCTGACTCGTTCCGAGCCCGCCCACGGGCGACAATGCCGACCCTCCGGGGAGGCCCCAATCAGGTCCTGATTTTGTGGCAGGCCGGGCTTGCGTCTTCGTCCTACCATGTTCAAATCCTCTCTTCCCTGGTATGGAGAGGTGGCAGAGTGGTCGATCGTGCCTGACTCGAAATCAGGTGAGCCCGTAAGAGTTCCGGGGGTTCGAATCCCTCCCTCTCCGCCATATGGGAATTGAGATTTAAGAATTAAGCATGATGAATTCAGACCCAACCGGCGTACATATCAGTGGAGGGATGAGATCCCAGGGGTTCGACGGAGCGAGGCACGAGCGGAGATGGGGCACGCGAAGCGTGAGTGCGAAGCACCGGGGCCGAAGGACCAGCCAATCCCTCCCTCTCCGCCATATGGGAATTGAGATTTAAGAATTAAGAATGATGAAATCTCCAGGAATCCGAACCACTCTTGCTTCAGTCTCTCTCGCCCTCCTGGTCGGCCTTGCCTTGCTGACCGCCCTGCCATCGGCCGCCCAACCTGACTCAACCCAGATTCGCCTCGCGTCGGATGTCTGGCCACCATTTACCGATGTTCTGGGCAACACCCGGATCGCCATCGACCTGGTGACCGAAGCGCTCGGGCACTCGAACCAGGAGGTCAGGATCATCATCCGGGAGGATTTCGGGAAACTGATGGAGGGGATCGTCGCAGGTACCTATGACGGAAGCGCCGCCCTGTGGCACAGCACGGAACGCGAAGCATTTCTGATTTTTTCGCGACCTTACATGGAAAACCGCCTTGTACTGGTCGGTCGCAAAGGAGCCGATGTCTCAGCGACCGACCTGGCCTCACTCGCAGGCCGGCAGATCGCCATCGTAGGCGACTATGCCTATAACCTCACCGGCGCGAACAACGAGGCCCCCGAATGGATCAGCGGACAAAGTGATCAGGAAAATCTGCAGAACCTCCTGAAAGGCACATGCGACTATGTGCTGGCCGACGCGTTTCTGATTCAACACGTCCTCGAGCGTTACGGGGCCAAGGCTGAGGAGGCTCTCCAGGTCAGCCCCAATCCGCTCCTGACCCGGACTCTCCATTTCGCCGTCCGGAAGGACGTTCCCGACGCCGCTGATATCATCGCGAAATTCGACGAGGCCATCCGCAAAATGGTCTCGGACGGATCCTACAACGAGATCCTGCAGCTCAACTGGATCCGAGCCGATGTGGACGGGGACGGCCTGGTGGAACTGGTCATGGGCAGTGCCTACACCGGCCCGGACGCTCCTGATTCCGGCTATGATGTCCTGACCACCGGCCAATCCACTGACGGGACCTACTCCCGGTACTGGATCGACGGGCAACTCTACAGCAGCTGGAATGAGGTCCCGGACCAATACAAAGCCGTCCCAACAACGATCCCCGCACCCTCCTTGACCGGAGGTGGAATGCTCAACCTCGACTTCTAGTGGACGAACCAGGAAGTTTTTTCCATATTGAAGACGGCGCGCCACTCACCGGTGTGAAGGAACTCGATTGGAGCCTCGCCAGTGACCTCAAACCGAAAGTCAATCCACCGAGGCGATGAATAAGTCCGGATCTGCGGGCTGGCTCGTCACGATGCGGAACAGCATCGGGATCCGCATGCGGAATTCGACCGGTTCGCCGTCAACCAGGCCGGGAACGAAACGCCAACTCAAGAGGGCCTCCACCACGCTGGCGGCGAACTCCGGATGATCAGAATCAGTGATCCTGATATCGTAGGTGTGCCCATCGCAGTCGACCCGGAATTCAGCCGTAACCCGACCCTCGATGTTTTCCTGCCGCAATTGATAGGGATAGATGGGGCGCTTCCGGTAAAGGGGTGAAGGCGTAAAATCCAGATCATCCACATTGAACACGAACTGGACGCGGGCCTCTTCCGAGACTTCGAACTTCTCCAGGACGGGCGTCTCAAATGCCTGCGGCACCTTGAGCACGGACCTTGGCTTGGGAGTCCACCCGATGGGCACCGATTCCCAGACACTGAGCTCAAGCCGGGAGGGCTCAATCGAACTGGACGCTTTGGGGAGAGAGTGGTCACCGACCGAAGGCGCCGTCGCTACGGGGCTAAATCCACCGACTCCAGATCGGAAAACGAGTTTAACCTGGACAAAAAAAGGTACCAGTAAAAAAACAGCCGCCGTCAGCAGAAAAGCGACCGTCATCACAGTCGCGCGTGAACCCGGGGTAATCTTTCCGCGCTGATACATCAGGGTATCGTCTGCCATTCGGAGCTGCCGGACCTTCCTCCAGCGGAGGCGCCAAAGGAACTCCTTTGAACCAGACGACAGTATGAACGATCAATTCGATCAAGTCAACCCGCAGTGAAAGACCGGTTTGCGCGGTCGCTGCGATCTGGCGACCGGAAAATGGACAATCCCCCGGTCAAACCCGGCCATTACGATTGATCTCAAGGCATTCATCCCAACCATGGGGGTTACGATGAAACTGACCTATCTGTCCCATTCCTGCGCGCTCATCCAGACAGAATCCCACGCGATCCTGATCGATCCCTTTCTGACTGGAAACGACCTGGCACCAATCAGTTCGGATGATGTTCTCTGCGACTTCATCATCCTGACCCACGGGCACGAAGATCATGTGGGAGACACCGCCGCGATTGCCCGACGAACCGGTGCCACGATTATCTCCAATTTTGAAATCGCCTCCTATTTCGAACGCCAGGGGTTTGCCACCCATGGTCTGGGACACGGCGGCGGATGGACCTTCCCATTTGGACGGGTGAAGCTTACGATTGCCCATCACAGTTCGAGCTATCCCGACGCGGAGGGAAACCTCCGTTACATGGGCAACCCGGCCGGCGTGATCCTGACCATTGACGGTCGGAATATTTACCATGCCGGTGACACCTCTGTCTTTCTCGACATGGAGTTGATCGGACGGATGCACCCGCTCGAGCTGGCCCTGCTCCCGATCGGGGACAATTTCACCATGGGCATCGAAGAGGCCGCTGAAGCAGCGCGTTTGCTCAAGCCCAGGATGATCGTCCCTGTTCACTACAATACTTTTGACCTGATCAAGGCCGATCCGAAGGAACTCGCGACCATGCTTGAAGGGACGGATACCCGGGTTGTCGCACTCAAGCCCGGGGAGGCGCTCGAGCTCTAGCGACTGCTGTCCGCGTTCGGGCGATCCTTATTTTTCTCGAACCTGGTGGGTCGCGGCAGTATCACTCGGCCCAGTTCAATGAAGTTTCCACCCATACCCGAGGTTCTGAACCACCGGGACCTCGATCCGGACGGACTCGACGATACCGATTCCGCGCTCCTCCTTTGCTACACTTGGATGAAACTCGCCCGCACCATGGATGAGCGGATTTTCCAGCTCTTTCGCCAGGGTTTGATTCAGGGAACCGTCACCGGGGGCCAGGGCAATGAGGGCCTGACTGTCCCCCTTGCCTTGCTGCTCGACAAGGAAATCGACGTGGTCTCATGGACCCACCGCGATCTGGCTGGACACCTGATCTGGGGACACCACCCCGGCATCCATCTCAATCAATACCTGGCCAATTCCGGGAGCCCGACACAGGGGCGGGAAGGGAATGCCCATCACGGGGATCCACTCAACCGAAGTTACCCCATGGTCAGTCACCTCGGTGCCATGCTCTCAAACGTGTTGGGAGGCACCGATTCCCAACGGAGATTCGGGCGAAATGCCATAGGGGTCGCCATTTTCGGTGATGGTGGGAGCAGTACCGGGGACATCCATGAATCGATGAATCTGGCCAGCGTCCTGAACATCCCGGTCCTTTTCGTCGTTGAAAACAATGGCTACGCCTATTCCACGCCGACAAAGGAGCAGTTCGCCGTCAGCCAACTCGCATCCAGGGCCGCCGGGTACGGTATGGAAGGCAAGGTCCTGAATGGTAGTGACACCGCCGAATGCCTGCGGGTTCTGGCCGAATCGATTTCTGAGGTGCGTGAGACCGGACGGCCCATGATGCTTGATGTCACGGTGCTGCGCCTCCGGGGTCATGCCTGCTATGACACCTGTACCTACCTGGCTCCCGGCGAAGCTGAGAGCTGGGTTGCCAAAGATCCCTTCCCGCTCCTCAGGGATCATCTGGCCGCCGCCGACCGATCGGACGAACTGAATGAGCTGGATGAAGCACTGACCTCGTTTTTTGAGGAGACCGTCACCGTTTCCCTCCAGACTCCCCGGCCTGAACCAGGCGACTTTGCCGCTGACAATATGGCCGCCACGGTCGAATCGATTTCCTGGGATGCTTCGCCCGACCCCGAGGAGATGACCTTCGCCCAAGCCATCGGTCGCGCTCACCAGAAAATTCTGTCCGACAGCCCGGAATCGATCGTCATGGGACAGGATATCGCCAACTACGGCGGCGCGTTCAAAGTGACGGAAAACCTCTTCGATCTCTTTGGCCGGGAAAGGGTCGTAAACACCCCCCTGGCTGAATCGGCCATGGTCGGTTATGCCACCGGACTGGCCCTGAACGGCCACCGCCCGATCGTCGAATTCCAGTTCGCGGATTTTGCCACCGACGCCACCACTCAAATACTGCTCAACGCCGCGACCTACTTTTTTCGGTCCGGAGCATCAGTTCCGATGGTACTTCGCCTCCCTTGCGGATCAGTTGGACTCGGGGCCTTTCACTCCCAGGATCTCGAAGCGATCTATGCCCACGCACCCGGTCTGAAGATACTCTACCCCAGCACCCCGCAGGATGCCTTCAACGCGATGCTGGCCGCCTACGAGGACGATAACCCGGTGCTGCTCTTCGAGCACAAGAAGCTCTACCGCTCCCGGAAGGGTCCGGTCCGCTTCGACCCGGATTACCGCTCGGTCTGGCATCCGCACAAGGTCCGCTCCGGCCATCACGGCACCCTGGTGGCATACGGAGCAATGGTCCACCTGGTCGAAGAAGCCCTGGCCACCCTCGAAACCGAATACGAGTACTCCTTCGACCTCTTCGACCTCCGCGCGATCGCCCCTCTCGACCTCGAGCCCATCCGGCAGTCCCTGACCGAAACCCACCGACTGGCGGTGATTCATGAAGGGCGCGGAAGGTCCGGATTCGGGGCCGAACTGGTCAGTCAACTGGTCTCGACTCACTTCTTCGAACTGGAGGCGCCCCCGTTGCGTATCACGTCTTTGAATACACCTGTGCCCTTCGCGGCTGAACTCGAGGCCCTTTACCGACCCTCGGTTGATCGCATCGCCTCGAGCCTGATCGAATGGATGGAATGACCGCCAAGTCACAATCTTCGGACCTGGGTATCAGCTCCGGGCGCTGGGCCGCCATCCGGCTCTTCGCCATGGACGTGGACGGAGTACTGACCGATGGCACCATCCGTATTTCGTCGGACGGTGTGGAATCCAAGGTGTTCTCAGTTCTTGACGGACTCGGTCTGGTTCGCCTCCGCCAGGCCGGCATCGTCCTGGCCTGGATCTCGGGTCGAAAGTCCGGGGCGACCAGTCACCGGGCGACGGAACTCAAAATCCCTCACCTTGTCCAAGGTCGGATAGACAAATGCGAGGCGCTGGAGGAACTTGCGTCGCATCTGAGTATCCATCAGGAAGATATCTGCTATATGGGAGACGACGACATCGACGCCGCGGCCATCAGATGGGCGGGAATCGGCATATCCGTTCCGGCCGGGGTGCCGGCCGCACTCGAAGCCGCCGACATCGTTACCACGCGCCCGGCGGGATACGGTGCCGTGCGGGAGATCTGCGACCGGATCCTGGCCGGCCGAGAATCCGGAGGGCATTCATGAAGCATCGGGTCTGGGCAACCTTCTTTCTCCTCTCCGCTGCCATTTCGCTGACGGCAATTCACTCCCGCCTGGTGGCGGAGATGATACCCAACGCGCCGGTGGAGAATTTCCGCCTCCCCATGTTCAATGATGAGGGCTACCGCTCCTGGGACCTTCGGGGCGCCAGGGGAATCTACGTCGACGGAACCCATGTTGACGTCATCGATATGAAAATGAGGGTTTTCAGCGGGGATGAAGAGAACGAGGTGCTGACCGAGATCACAAGTCCCACCGCCACGGTTCTTCTCATGGAGAACAAGGCGATCGGCCGAAACACCATTCTCGTCTCCAACAAAGACTACACCATCACCGGTCAGAACTGGACCTGGGAGGGCAGCAACGACTCATTCACCATTGAGGGTGATGTTGTCGTCACCTTCTTCGAGGGGATAGGAGACATTCTGAAATGAACCGCACCAAAGTCACAGTTCTAGCGCTCCTGCTCGTCCTCCCCTCCCTTTCCTTTGGACAGGATGCCGAATCTGCGCCGCCACCACAGACGGTTATCTCAAGCGATCGACTCGAAATGGAGACGGTGGGGGAGAAGGCGTTCTTCCTGTTCTCCGACAATGTCAAATTGACGGGCAACAACCTGATTGTCACCTGTGATCGGCTCGAGGTTCACTCAAATCGCACTGGTGATCCGGACGCCAATTTCGGAAAACTGGGCAGCATCCAACAGATCATAGCCTTGGGCAACGTCTCCATCTCGCAGGAGGGACGCACTGCCCGGGCCGGGCGGGTGGAGGTCATACCGGCCGAGGACAAGATTGTCCTCACCGAGAATCCGATCGTTACCGACGCCCAGGGAACCGTTTCGGGTGAGCGCATGTTTTTTTACCGGGGCGATCGGCGCGCCGTGGTCGAGAGCGGACCTGGCGGTCCGGCTCGCGTCGTCCTGCCCGCCATACCCGACCTGGGATTCGACAATAACGCGCAGGAACCCGAGCCCGACCCGCAAACAGTCCCGGCCGACGAATCCTCCGCAGGGTCCGACCCTGAAAATACGACCGATCCCTCATGAGCGAACCTGAAACCCGGACCGCATCGATCGAAGCCGTAAACCTGGTCAAGGTCTACGGATCGCGACGGGTGGTATCAGGGATCAACCTCAACGTTAAGGCAGGAGAGGTGGTCGGATTGCTCGGACCCAACGGCGCCGGAAAGACAACGACTTTTTACATGATCGTCGGTTTGATCAAGTCAACCGAAGGAAAGGTGCTGAT
>QNAI01000034.1 GCA_003641745.1 Verrucomicrobiota bacterium
ATCAGGTAGCAGCACAACTCTACACGCTTCGCGATCACATAAAAACGCCGGCGGATATCGCGGCGTCGATGAAGAAAGTAAGGGAAATCGGATACACCGCGGTCCAGGTGAGCGGGATGGGACCGATCGAGGAGTCGGAATTGATGAAAATATTGAACGGCGAAGGGTTGGAGTGTTGTGCGACCCACGAACCGGGCGATGTCATCCGGCAGACACCGGAGATCGTTGTTGAGCGATTGAACAAACTGTCCTGCAAATACACGGCCTATCCCTATCCGGCCGGAGTGGATTTTTCGAATCCGGATCACGTCCGTTCCCTGGCATCCGATCTGGACAAAGCCGGAGCCGTGCTGCGCGAAGCGGGGCAGGTTCTCGGTTACCACAACCACGGCATCGAGTTTCTGAGGGTTGGCGGCAGGACGCTGCTCGAGACGATGTACGACACGACCAGTCCTGAGAATCTGGTCGGAGAGATCGACACCTACTGGGTCCAGTATGGCGGCGGCGATCCCGTGGCCTGGTGCGAGAGATTGGCCGGACGCCTGCCGCTTATTCATCTCAAGGATTACGGGTTTTCCCCGGAGAACAAGCCGGTCTTCGCCGAGATCGGATATGGCAATCTCGATTTCAAGAAGATCGTGTCGGCGGCTGAAGCTTCCGGCTGCGAATGGTTCATCATCGAGCAGGATACCTGCCCGGGCGACCCCTTCGATTCTCTGAAAATGAGCTTTGACTATATCCGGGACCACCTGGTTGAAACCTGATCAAAAGACACGCGATGAAAGTAGGTATTTGCACCTCTCCAGAATCTCTCGAAGGGATCGCTGACCCGGCGTTTGATTATGTCGAAGCCAATGTGCAGCAATTGCTCAAACCGGAGGAGTCGGACGACGCGTTTGCCCCCAGTCGGGATCTTGCCGCTACGCTCGCTCTTCCGATTCCGACGGCCTGTTGCTTCTTGCCGGGGGATCTGCGGGTCACCGGACCCTCGGTGGATCTGGATCATCTCGAGCGGTATGCGGCAACGGCCTTCGAGCGGGCCGCCCAAGTAGGTGTCGAGGTGATCGTATTCGGGAGCGGGGGCGCGCGGATCCTGCCTGAGGGTTTCCCGGTCGATGAAGGTTTCAGTCAATTTGTCGGAGCCAACCGACGTATCGCTCCCCTGGCAGAAAGACATGGCGTCACGATCGTGATCGAGCCGCTCAACCGGGCGGAGTGCAATTTCATCAATTCACCGACCGATGGCGCCCGAGTGGTTGAGGCGGTCGATCACCCGAATGTCCGCCTGCTGGTCGATTTCTTTCACATGCTTCGTGAAGGCCAGAGCCCGCAGGAAATCATCGATTGCGGCCCCCTCATCGAGCACGCTCATCTGGCGGAAAACGAGGTGCGTTCGGCGCCCGGTGTGAAAGGAGACGATTTCCGATCCTTCATGCGTGCCCTCAAGTCAATCGGTTACGACAGACGGATTTCGATCGAGTGCGGGTGGGGTGATTTCGCGGCAGAGCAGAAGGCGGCAGTCGACGAAGTCAGGCGTCAGCTGGCGGAGAGTTGACCCCTACTTCAGGATCAACGGACAACTTTTCTTGAAACGGTTCAGACGGGGAATGGAGACATTTCGGACGTAGGGATTATTCGGATTATTGAACTCGTAGTCCTGGTGGTAGGCCTCGGCCTCGTGGAATGCGGTGAAGGGCATGATTTCGGCCGCGATGGGTTTGTCGTATTTCCCCGATGCCGCGAGTGTGGCCTTGGCATTGGCTGCGATCTCTTTTTCTTCGTCCGTGCGGTAGAAAATTATGGATCGGTAAGGACTTCCCATGTCGGGCCCCTGGCCATTGACCTGGGTCGGATCCTGGGAACAGAAATAGACCTCAACCAACTGGGCAAAGGTGACCACCTCAGGATCGTAATAGACTTGGACGGACTCCGCATGGCCGGTGCGCCTGGTATTGACCTTCTCATAGGTCGGATCGGTGGTGTGGCCGCCGGCGTATCCGGATGCCGCCTCGTGAACCCCGCGGACACTTTCGTAGACGGCTTCGACGCACCAGAAACAACCGGAGGCAAAAGTCGCCACCGACAGTCCGCTCAGATCAGACCTGTCTTTGGCCTCGGATTGATCACGGGCGGTTGTTTTCGCTCCGGATACCAGGGAGGCGGCCACGAACAGGATCAGAAAACCAGGTGTTTTCATCGTTCCGCCCTCAAAAGATCGCCTGGGCACCGACGCCGACTGCTGTAATCGGGCCCTGGTCGCTGAAACCGTCCAGTGCCGTATCCACTTTCTTGAGTGTCGCTTTTGCATCCAGGAAGAGGGACTCGTCGGCGATCAGTTTCCCGAGAGTACCTTCGCCGTTATTGAGCTTGTCGGTGATTTCGCGGATATTGGTGAGAGTGACCTCGATCTGTTTGCCGATCTCATCGTTGTAAACGAGCGTGCCGATTGCGCCCTTGCCCTGGCGGATGGTGGCGAAGATGTCTGCCGCATCCTCGGTCAGGCGTGAGGCATTCTCGGAAGCGGTGCGGATATCGGCCACCGCGGCGAGTACCTCGTCGTAAAGGGCGGGGTCGTTAAGCAGGCGACCGATGGTACCTTCGCCGCGGTCGATTTTCTCGGAAACGGATTTAAGATTGGCCACGGTGGCGGCCAGGTTCTCCCGGTTTTCCTCCACCAGACGGTTCAGGTTGGCAAAGACACCTTCGCCCTCGCCACCGGACAGACCACCCAGGGCGCCTCCCAGGTTATCCATCATCCCCTCCATCTTTTCGCTGAATTCGCCGATCTTGGTCAGGACATCGTTCAGGTCGATCGCTTCAACCGTATTGATGGTATCGCCCGGCTGATAATATCCGAGTGAACGCGTCCCGAGATCAAGTGAAAGGAAGCTGTTGCCGAGCAGGCCGGCCGCTGCGATGCGACCGATCGAATCCACGGGGATCTGAATGCCGGTATCGATGGTGAGGACGGCTTCGACCGCCCCATCACCCAGGCGGGTGGCGGCCACGCTGCCGATCCTGACGCCGGCCATGCGGATATCGTCGCCCGGTTTCAACTGCTTCAGGCTCTCGAATCGGGCGATTATCCCGTAGCCCTTGTCGCCGAAGACGGATTTGTGGCCGAGAGACTCGAAGACCACCCAGATCAGGGCCACGCCGAGGATAAAGAAGAGGCCGACACGGATCGATTGCATGCTTGTGTTCATCATTTACTTCATCGCCTTGTATCGCGGGTTCGCGAGGTCGATCTTTGGGTTCAGGAATTCGGTCACCTGAGGATCGGTTGATTTCTGAAAATTGGAGGGTGTATCCACCAAATGGATCTTGCCGTCGAGCATGAGTGCCACCCGATCGGCGATGGTCATGGAGAGATCCCGGTCATGCGAGACCACGACCGAGGTGATGTGTGCCTGGTTGCGCAGGCTGGCAATGATTTCGCTGATGGTTGCCGCCATGATCGGATCGAGTTCCGAGGTGGGTTCGTCGTAGAGAATGAGTTGTGGCTCCATGACCAGGGCACGGGCGATGGACACCCGCTTGCGCATGCCGCCGCTCAGTTCCGACGGGAATTTCCCGACCGCGTCCTCAAGCGAAAGTATGCGCAGTGTTTCCATGACCTTCTCCCGGATGGTTTTCTTGTCGTAGATCCGGTGCTCGGTCGGGTAGAGGGCCAGGTTGTCGAAGACGGTCATCGAGTTGAAGAGCGCCCCGGCCTGAAAGACGAGGGTGGCTTTGACCTCCAGCAGGGTGGCGGGATCGGTGACCGGTTTACCGTCGATGGTGACATTTCCCCGGGTGGGGTATTCCAAGCCGATCATGTGTTTGAGCAGGACACTCTTGCCCGATCCGCTGGGCCCCATGATGACAAAGACTTCACCGGGTTCGATCTCGAGGTTGATGTCGGTGAGAACAGTCTGCTCGCCGAAGTCCTTGTGAAGTCCTTTGACGGCCAGACCAACGGCTTCCTCGGAAGCGGAGAGGGATGGAATCTGGGATTCGTCGGTCACGGTGAGACAGGTCACTAGAGGAGGGCGCGGGTCACGAAGTAGTCGAGAACTAGAATCAGAATCAGAGAAACGACAACCGATCGGGTCACCGAGTGTCCGATTTCGCGGGGGCCGCCTCTCGTGTTGAGTCCGATAAAGCAGGCGACCAGAATGACGAAGAAACCGAATATCTCCGCTTTTACCAAGCCGTCTATGACATCCCGGAACTGGACCGTATTGCGCAGGCTCTGGAAGTAGGCGTCCCAATTGGACCCGACGATGGGCACATACGCGGCAACTACGGCCCCACCGAGCCAACCCACCACGTTGCCGACGATGGTCAGGACGGGCATCATGAAGAGAATTGCCACCAACCGGGGGAGCACAAGGATTCGCTCCGGTGGGATGTTCATTGTCCGGAGGGCGTCGACTTCCTGGTAGACCTGCATGGATGCCAACTCCGCGGTGACGGCTGAACCGACCCGTCCGGCCAGAAGGATGGAAACCATGACCGGACCCAGTTCCCGGGCCATGGAAAGCCCGACGACGGCACCGATGAAATCCTGGGCCCCGAATCCTTTGAGGCTGTAACCGGTCTGCAGAGCGAGGACGCTTCCGATGAAGAAGCTCAGGATGACCACGATGGGGAGCGTGGTGTAGCCGATCAGGAAGGCCTGTTCGACCAGGCGATGGAATTGGCGGGGAATGGTCCCGATATAGCGGAAGGTCCGCACCGCAAGGATCACGGTGTCGCCGATCGATTCAAGGGCACGAATGACTTGGGTCATGGGCTGGAGGACGTCCTTTGAGAACCGCCTATCCGGATCCAGAACAGGTGCCAGGTGCGGTCGGTTTCTTTTCGTTCGTATCCGAGAAAGCCCTTGAGCAGCTGGAAATGCGAGCCGTTTTCACTTTTCCCCCAGCCCACGAGCGGGCCAAGGTCGGTTTGGGTGGTTTCTGATTCCCTCCGGTAGGTGAAGAAATTGAAGAGGGCATTGTGCCGGACGAAATCATCGCCTTTTCGTTCAACTCGGTAGATGGCCAGGAACGGGCTGTAGAGGGAGCGGACCGCCCGGTTGTAGGGGAAAAACGGTTCGAGCGGGCTGAACAACTGAAATTGGATATCTCCGGCCCCGTTATTCCAGTAGCTGGAGACGGGCCATAAGTGGGTGCGGGTTGCTTTGGGTCCGTCGACATTGCCGGGGCGCTGTTGGGTCAGGTTCCAATAGAGGATGTAGAGAAACTGGGTTTTCTTCATAGCCAGATCCTTCTCAACCCAGACTTGTTCCCGATAAAACGGCCACATGACCCACTTCTTGTCCACGCCTTTGCGGATGGAGTGGCTGTAGAAGGGCGCCCACCGATTGATGGTGCGGAAATCTCCGCGCGTCTGGACGAAGAACGGCCAGAAGTAGCGCGTTTCGTTGTACTTCGGGTACAAGCTGGAGGTATGCCCGACGAATGGCCAAGGATGGGATTTATTCTCAAAGATTGCGGTCGTGTGTCGGAAATAGAAAGGGAGGTAGGCTCTGAGTTCCTCCGGTTGATCGAGCCAGAGCTTCTCATCCCTGGTCATGTAGAACGGCCAGAGAAAGAAGTTCTCCCGGTAGGCGCCCTCTTTGTGTCGGGACCCGAATAGCGGCCAGATTTCGAAGCCGTGGTTGCCCTCGCCATACATGATTTTGATGAACGGCCAGGGTACGGTCATCGTGGTCACGTTGTTTTCCTCGAATTTTCCGTAGAGGGGAAACAGGAACCAATCGATCCGACCGCTTCCGAATTTGGCTGTTACGTTGCCCGCGATCGGGAAAAATCCAAAGTGTGATCGAGCGGGATCCGGAGTCTTCCGGTAAAAGATGAAAGGGAAGATATTGAATTCTGTGATGTCGTTGACCGTATCGGGATCATGTTTCTTGAAATTCAGGAAGTAGAAGATGTTCCAGTTGAAATATCCGTCTTCGATCCGGTAATTGAAGAATGGATAGATAACATGGCCGCGAATATTTCCGGATACCGGATCGTGAAAACTCACATGGAAGGGTCGGAAACCTCGTGTTTCGATCCCGTTCACCGATTCGTTGAAGAGAAAAATAGTGCCGCCGCTCCAGCGTTCGTAATCCTTCCCGAAGGCGTGGGCTGTGCCTTCACTGCCCTCTCCAACAAAGATGGGCCATAGATTCACCACCTGTGCCGAGGCCGGCGAAACGAAGATTCCGAGAAACACCAGGACAAGCCCGGACAGGCGGCATATGTCCTGGCGGCCGGATAGGTAATGTCGCGTCTGATGCAAGGGAGTGAAAGTCGGAGCTGGATTCGCCTCGATACGGTGAGACTCTTCAATTAGGGCTTCATTCCACTGTGTTCAATCTCTCAGATCATTTCATGAGATCGTCGGATCCATCTGGAAAGGCATATCTGTGCGCATAACCGGGGAAGCCGCCCGTGGCATTCCACTGAAAGTACCGAATCGGGGGAGGATTCGACCTGCGACTGATCGCCTGCGGGAGAGTGTTTTCTCGAGTTTGGGACCGTCGGTGGAAGGGAAGCGGATCCTGGATCTCTTTGCGGGTACGGGTGCCTACGGACTGGAGGCGCTCAGTCGCGGGGCCGAGTCAGTCGCCTTCGTCGAAAAGGATCGAGCTGCGGTCGCCTGCCTGAAGGCAAATCTCGCGGCGGTTGCAAAGAGCCTGAACCGAACCGATCTGCGCACAGTCGTAGCTCAGGCCGATGTTCTGAGTTGGCGCTCCTCTGTGGTCAGGGAATTCGATCTGGTGTTTGCCGATCCGCCCTTCTCCAAGCTCGATTCGATCATCGAACCACTTTTTCGATTCTTGTCGCTGCTACCTGCTCCGGGAGGGGATTTGCGTGTGGTCCTGGAGGTACCCGGGCAATCCGAGCCGGCATCGCCAGGATGGCTCCTCGAGCGCCGAATTGGCAAAGGCAGGGATCAGCCCACCTGCTGTCTTTTCCGCAGGGATGCAGAAAACTGAGGCCCGGCGCGGGACCGGTCCGCCTACAACCCGAACCTCGCCCTCAGGATGGCCAACCCGGCGACCATTGCGGTTTCGGCCCGGAGCACGCGCGAACCCAGATCGACGAGCCGGAATCCCGCCTGTCTCAGCACATCCCGTTCGGATCCCGTCCAGCCCCGTTCAGATCCGACCGCCAGGGCCGCTGGGATGCCGGCCAGTGGAGCATCGACCAACCGGGCTTCGGCTTCGTAATTGTCCAGGGCGAGTCTGGTGGGAAGGTCACCCAGACCGGTCAGCACCTCATTGAGCGTTCTTCCGTGCGAGATCCCGGGCAGTCGGGTCGAAAATGCCTGTTCGGTTCCGGCGATCAGGTGGCGTCGGTATTCGCCCGATGACCAGAGGGTGCTTCTAGCGTAGCCCGGATCTCCCCGTGACGTCAGATGAAAGTGGATGGTGCCGACCCCGATCGCGGAGGCTTCCCGAAGGATTCTCCGGGCGGTCTGTGGCCGGGGGTGACCGATCAGAAGGGTGATGGGTTCCGGATCGGGTGTGGGTGAGACAGGATCAAAGACCAATACCAGACCCGCTCCGGTCTTCTCCCGGTAGTGCGCCTTGCCTTGAGGCCCATCGATGACCCCGGCATCAAAGTCCTGGCCGGGCTTTCGCCGAAGCACCTCGAGTATGTGAATAACTCGCGGATCGTTGAGTGGCAGGAGCTTATCAAACTCTCCAAGCTCAAAGAGGATCAGATTCATGGAGGGGGATACCGTTCTCGGGCCACTCGTGCGGGTCAATGCTCAAAGGGCCGTTGCCCAAATCAGGGTAGCTTGGCTTGCCCGGGCGTAGAGAAGAGCAGTTCGACCGGCTCACTGCAGGCGGGCGGGAATGGTCCGGCTTCCGGCTTCGAGAACTACGCCGGGACAGGTCCGGCTTCGAGAACTACGCCGGGACAGGTCCGGCTTCGAGAACTACACCGGGACAGGTCTAGATCTGAACGATCCATTTACGCCGGGACAGCCTCGATTCCTCGCAGTCGCTCGGAACGTAGCCTGGTGCGCCGAGAGGGAATCGAACCCTCGCTACGGGTTTGGAAGACCAGAGTTCTACCATTAAACTACCGGCGCATATCGGGCTCAAGGGGCCTTAGGGTGTCCTACGAATACCTCTGAGGAAATGATCCCCCGTCTGGCGGGATTTTCCCATCAAAGACATGGTCGTCTGACTAAAGAAGCGGTTTACATCTCCGATGGAGATCCCGTCAAGCATTAGTTCTCGATTGGGAATTCCGGACAGGGACCGGTACCGGTCCCTATTCCGGCCTTTTGATCGAGATCGTCACTCATTCAACGCTCCTAACCGATGGCCTTCCTTTCGACTACATCCAACGTTCTGTCCTCTTCAGGCGCCTCCGCGAAAGGTGCGGGACGACGTGCGAGGCATACCCCTCAGGCCCTGGCCAAGCAGAAGGCGGTGGAAAAGCGTGCCAGGAACTATAAGCTGAAACTGCAGGAGCTGGCGGTCTTTACGCAGCAGCTCGCATCGATGCTCGAAGCGGGTCTTCCCCTGATCACCTCGCTTGAGGCCCTTCAGGAGCAGACCGACAATCCGGTTTTCCAGGTCATCATCCGGGATGTCCGGAGTGAGATCGCGGCGGGTAACTCCTTCTCCGATTCGGTCAAGAAATTTCCCAATTCGTTCCCGCCGCTCTTCGTTTCGATGATCGAAGCAGGCGAAGCCAGCGGTGGCCTCGCTGAGATTCTCGGCAAAGTGGCCCTCTATTTCGAATCCACGGTTCGGCTGGTGAAAAAGGTCAAGTCGGCCATGACCTACCCGATCGCGGTCATCGGCCTGGCTGTTATCCTGGTCAATGTACTTCTGATTTTCGTTATCCCGGTTTTTGCCGAGATGTTCGCCGATTTCGGCGCGGAACTTCCGGCTCCCACCCAGGCCTTGATCGATCTCAGCGATTTCTTGAAGGGCAATTTCTTTTATTTGGCGATTGCCACCTTCATTCTCTACAAGTTCTGGATGCGATTCATCAAGACGCCCAAGGGCCGTCGGGTGAAGGATCGCCTCATGTTTCGGATACCTGTTTTTGGCAACTTGCTCCTGAAGATTGCCCTCTCCCGCTTCTGCCGTACTTACGCGACCCTGATCCGGAGTGGGGTGCCCATTCTTCGAACCCTTGAGATTGTGGCCTCCAGCAGCAACAAGGTGCAGATCGAGGACGCCTGTAAAGCCATCTCCAAGCATATTTCGGCCGGTGGTCAGGTTTCGGAAGTTCTGGCCAGCAACTCCTTCTTCCCGCCCATGATGAAGCACATGGTCCGGGCCGGCGAGTCGACCGGCAATGTGGATGGAATGATGGAGAAAGTTGCCGATTTCTACGACACGGAATCCGAAACCATCATCTCTTCGCTGACTTCATTGATCGAACCGATGTTGATTGTCTTCCTCGGCGTGGTTGTCGGTGGCATTGTCATGGCGATGTTCCTCCCTATTTTCCAGCTCTCGTCTGTCGCGGGCGGGCTGTAGGGCAATCCGGAAAGTCGAGCCAAACGGGTATCTGCCGGTCACAACTGAGAGGAATCGTTCCGCAAGAGGAGTCCCATGCCGTCCATACTGATAGTCGATGATCTGATCTCCATCCACGAAATGCTCGAGGCCGTAATCGAGCCGACCGGGTTTTCGACTTCGTTTGCCACCGACGGCGAAAAAGGCCTGGCACGCTACAAGGCCGAGAGATTTGATCTCGTCCTGGCCGACATCGTCATGAAGCCGATGGATGGCATCACGTTGTTGCGGAACCTGAAGATCTATGATCCGACCGCCGTGGTCACGATCATGACCGCCTACGCGAGTACCGACAGTGCCATCCAGGCGTTGAAGTACGGCGCGTTCGATTATCTGCAGAAACCGTTCAAGGTGGATGAATTGATCAAGACGCTGAAGCGAGCCCTGGAATTCCGGGAAGCCACGAAAAACCGCGTCTCCGGAGTGTCGCAGACAGTCTCGAGTGACGATATCGACGGGCAGATCATCGGCAAAAGCCCGTCTGTCCGCCGCTTGATCCAGCAGATTCGGAAATTGGTCGACAGCAGGACACCCTTGTTGCTGCAGGGTGAGATAGGGGTGGGTAAGAGCCATATCGCCGAAGTCATTCATAAGGCCCGCCACGAAGATGAGACCCCGTTCGTCCGCATCGACTGCTCCCTGAGTACGGATGAGGGATTCCAAGCGGGCCTGCTAGGTGAAAACGGCAGTGGGGGGGAGTGGGTCGCCAAAGCCAAGGGCGGAACGCTCTTTCTGGAAAACCTGCAATCCCTCCCGGACAACTACCAGGTGGAATTGGTGAGTGTTTTGCGGAGCCGCTCCTCGGAGTTCAGCGTGATCTGTTCATCGACGGTCGACCTCGAGCATCTCGTCGACGAGGGCAAATTCAACGACGAACTTTTCTTCCGCGTGGCGGCCATCCCACTCATGGTGCCGCCGCTACGCGACCGAATGGAGGATGTCCCCCTCCTGATAAAGACTCTTCTGACCAAGAGCGCGAACCCGCTCTTCGACGGAAACCAGATCGAATTCACCAAGGACGCTCTGCAGACGATGGGCTCCTATTACTGGCCGGGAAACCTGGCGGAATTCAATCAGGTGGTCAGCAAGGTGATCGCCTCATCCGAATCACGCTTGATCTCGTCCCGACAGCTGCCCATGCGGCTCCGGGATCTGTCGGATTGGCCATCGCTTGAGGATTACGTAGCCGGTCAGGAGCGTGAGTACATCAGCATAGTATTGCATACGTGTCGCAACGATGTCGAACGGGCGTCCGAGATCCTGAAGTGCGATCCCTCGAGGATTTCGCCATCTGAGCCGGTGACCCGGTAGACGGTCAGGTGTGAACCCGTTCGGCAAGGCTTGTGACAGGTCTCTCCCACGTGCCCGTCAGATGATGTCTGGCTGCCTGGAAGTCCCTCTGGACAGGACGTTGAGGCACTGGTTCAGGGGAATCTTCAGGCAGGGATCGAACGGCTCGTCGAGATAGCGCTTGCGCCTTGGGCGACGCATGCCAGAAAGTGCTCCCACCTGCGCGCCCATGCCCAAACGAACCGACCTTAAGTCCATCCTCATCATTGGTTCCGGTCCGATCGTGATCGGTCAGGCCTGTGAATTCGATTACAGCGGCACCCAGGCCTGCAAATCGCTTAGGGAGGAAGGTTTCCGTGTCATTCTGGTCAACAGTAATCCGGCGACCATCATGACTGATCCGGAGTTCGCCGATGTGACCTACATCGAGCCCCTCACCGTTCCCATGCTCGAACAGATCATCGAGATCGAGCGTCCCGATGCCCTGTTGCCCACCCTCGGCGGGCAGACGGCCTTGAATCTGTCAATCGGACTCGCCGACGCGGGCGTCCTCGAAAGGTACGGTGTCGAAATGATAGGCGCCAACGTCGAGGCCATCCAGAAAGGGGAGGACCGCGAGCTGTTCAAACAGGCGATGGCGTTGATCGGTCTGGATGTTCCGGTTTCGAGAACTGTCCGCGATATGGAATCCGCTCGTCGAGCACCGGACGAAATAGGTTCCTACCCGTTGATTATCCGGCCCAGTTTCACCATGGGAGGGCAGGGCGGCGGCATCGCTTACAATCACGAGGAATACGAGCAGATCGTCGAGAATGGCCTGGATATCTCCCCGGTGCATGAGGTCCTGATCGAGGAATGCCTCATCGGATGGAAGGAATACGAGATGGAGGTGATGCGCGACCATAAGGACCAGTGCGTCGTCATCTGTTCGATTGAGAATTTCGATCCCATGGGCGTCCACACCGGCGACTCGATCACAGTCGCTCCCGCCATGACCCTGAGCGACAAGGAATACCAGGTCATGCGAGACGCCTCCTTCGCCGTGATCAGGGAGATCGGGGTGGAAACGGGTGGCAGCAATATCCAGTTCGCCACCCATCCGGAAACCGGTCGCATGGTGGTCATCGAGATGAATCCTCGGGTCTCCCGGAGTTCGGCCCTTGCATCCAAGGCGACCGGCTTTCCGATCGCCAAGATCGCAGCCAAATTGGCCGTCGGTTACGCCCTGGATGAAATCCAGAACGATATCACCCGCGAGACCCCGGCCTGTTTTGAGCCGACGATTGACTACGTGGTGACGAAGATCCCCAGGTTTGCCTTCGAGAAATTCCAGGGAGCCGACTCGACCCTGACCTCTTCGATGAAATCGGTCGGGGAGGCCATGGCGATCGGTCGAACTTTCAAGGAATCCATGCAGAAGGCCCTCCGTTCACTCGAGATCGGGGCTCATGGATTTGGCGGTGGCGGCAGGTTCGGGGGCCTGGAGATCACGGACCCGATTGTGATCCGATCCCGGCTTGGGCGGCCGAATGCGGAACGGATCTTTTTCATTCGCTATGCGTTCAAAGCGGGATTCACCGACACGGAAATCCAGGAATTGACCGGGATCGATCGGTGGTTCATCAACCAGCTCAGATCAATCCATGAGATGGAGGAGGAACTGGGCGGTCACACGCTTGATCAGGTGCCGGTCGACCTCGTCCGGGAAGCCAAGCAACAGGGCTTCAGTGACGCGCAGTTGGCTCACCTCCTGAAGACCGACTTTGAGACCTTTCATGCCTGGCGGGCGGAAAACGGTCCCGCAACCACCTATCGCCTGGTCGATACTTGCGCGGCCGAATTCGAGGCCTTCACTCCGTATTATTATTCTTCCTACGGTGACGAAAACGAGATCATCCCATCGGATCGGAAAAAGGTGATGATTCTCGGAGGCGGTCCCAACCGGATCGGCCAGGGGATCGAGTTCGACTATTGTTGTGTCCACGCTTCTTTTGCACTCGACGAGCTCGGGATAGAGACCGTCATGGTCAATTCGAATCCCGAGACGGTCTCCACGGATTACGACACCTCGGACCGGCTTTACTTTGAGCCCCTCACTCTCGAGGATGTCATCGAGATTTACAGGCAGGAGAACTGTTGGGGGGTCATCGTGCAGTTCGGGGGTCAAACACCTCTCAATCTCGCTTCTGCGCTCAAGGCGCACGGCGCCAATATCATCGGCACCAGCCCGGAGAGCATCGATACGGCCGAGGATCGCCGGCTTTTTGCGGACATCCTGAAGAATCTGGGTCTGAAGCAACCGCCGAATCGGTCCGCCATGACCGAGAAGGAAGCCATTGAGATGGCGGAAGAGGTCGGGTATCCGGTCCTGCTCAGGCCATCCTTCGTCCTCGGGGGTCGTGGCATGTTCATTGTATATGAGACGGACGAGTTCAAGCAGGTCGTCCGTGAGGCGTTGGAGGTATCTCCCAATAAGCCGGTCCTCATAGACAAATTTCTGGAGGATGCCATCGAACTGGATGTCGACTGCATCTCTGACGGTGAGACTACCGTGGTCGGAGGCATGCTCGAGCACATCGAGTTCGCGGGTGTTCACAGCGGCGATGCCACTATGGTGATGCCGCCGCATACCCTCGATGAGTCGGTGCTGGATCGTGTGCGCGAAGCATCCTATGCCTTGGCCAAAGACCTGAATGTCATCGGTCTGATGAACATCCAGTTCGCGATCAAGGACAACGACCTTTACGTGCTGGAAGTAAATCCCCGGGCATCGCGGACCATTCCCTTCGTCAGCAAAGCGATTGGAGTACCACTGGCCAAGCTGGCCGCGAAGGTGATGGTCGGGGAAACCCTTCGGCACCTCGGGTTCACCCGGGAGATCACGCCCGTGCACTGGTGCGTGAAGGAGTCCGTCTTCCCCTTCGTCCGCTTTCCGGGTGCCTCCATCCTGCTCAGCCCCGAGATGCGCAGCACCGGAGAGGTGATGGGGCTGGATGAGGATCTGGGCATCGCCTTTGCCAAGACGCAGATGGCGGCCATGCCCGCCCTGCCCGTGGGCGGAAATGTCTTCCTGAGCGTCAAGGAAGCGGACAGACCGCGGGCGGTTGATCTCGGGCGAAGACTGGAATCCCTGGGTTTCAATGTCTACTCAACCAGCGGAACGGCCGGCACGCTCAAGGAAAACGGGGTCAACGTAACGCCGCTGCACAAGCTGGCCGAAGGTCGGCCAAACGTGGTGGACATGATCAAGAACGGGGAGATCAACCTTATTATCAATACGCCATCCGGCATGTTTCCGAGGCGTGACGAGAACGTGATCCGCTCGGTCGCCTATGCACACAGCGTGTGTATCATGACAACCATTACGGGTGCCTTCGCGGCGCTCAATGGCATAGCGGCGATGAAACAGAAGCGCATTACCGTCCGTTCCCTCCAGTCGTATGCCGGGAATGTACACTGCAGGGCACTATGATTGGAAGCTCCACCAGTGCCATTCCGGTCAGTTTCCTGTTTTTCAGGGAGCCCTTGAGCAAGAGGGTCTTTTTGCCCTTCCCCTCCGGGTCGGTTCTTCCGGTGATCTTTTCTCTTTAAACTTTCTGGTGGACCGCTACAAAGGTCCGTTTTCTCCCGTCCCATCCGGGGCGGCGAAAACTGAACGCAATCCCTTTCCCTCATGGCTGAGAAACCCCCTGCAAAAGGCAAGAACGTTGGTGACGATCGAAATCTGATCGACGCCGAGGCCAGTGAAAGCGGTCTCGATCTGGAGACGTGGGTGCTCACGTTCTGGCTCGCGAACCGCAAGACCATCTTCACCTCGATCGTGCTGGCGCTCGTTATCGTGGTCGGATTGCAGAGCTATCGGATCATTTCCGCCAAGATGGAGGCCTCAACCCGTCGCGCTTATGCCGAGGCGACCACGGAGGAAGCAAGGAAAGCCTTTGCCAAGTCTCACAAGGGACACGCCCTTTCCGGCGCCGCCTATCTCACCCTGGCCGACGAGGCCTACATACGGGGTGACTTCAACCAGGCGGCCGAGAATTACGAGTTGGCGGCGGGGATTCTCGACCTGCCCGCCCTGACCTATCGAGCCGATCTTGGCCGGGCCATGGCCATAATCCAATCGGGGCTGCCTTCGAAGGGTAATCCCCTTTTGATTGACCTTTGCGGAGACGAAGCCGCGCCCATGACCATCCGGTGCGAAGCCTATTTTCACCTCGCCTCACTGGCCATCGAGGCCGAGGACTTCGCTACGGCGGGCGGTTATCTGGATGACATCGAGGAATTGGCTCCGGTGGGAATCTGGGCCAACCGGGTTACTTCGCTCCGAAATACGCTCCCGTCGGCGTCGGAATCGAGCCTTTCTGAATAGGGACGGCCCTCCAGAAGGAAAAAGCCCGGTCGGACGACCGGGCTTTGCGAATTCACGGGAGGTCGATGGGGATCAGTCCCAGGCGAGCATGAACTGGGTGAAATAGGTCATATCCATTTTCTCCCGCCCGTCGATCGGTCGGCTGTTATAGTCATTGGAGAAACCGACTCGGAGGCGCCATTTGTTGCCGGTGCCGAGCGGCATTTCGAAGGTCGTTTCCTGGAAAGCGCGGTAATTCCCGAAATCCTCGATGGCCGGGTTGTAGGTCACGACGTTCTTCATCGTCCCGACGCCGTTGAAGGTATAGGAGTTGATCAGGACCAGATCGAAGCTGGGGACGTCGTTGATCGTGCCGTCGTAGTAGGACTCATATCGGTAACCGAGACCGCCTCGAAGATCCAGGTCCCAGTTTTCAGTGTCCTTCCAGACGTATTTGGCTCCACCGGCTGCGGTCACGCGCAGATCGAGACTTTCACCTGCATCGGTTTCGAGCTCGGTGCGGGCGTACCAGCCCCATTGCTTGGAGATCAGCCGTGAATAATCGACACCGCCTTTCACCTCGTCGGTTGTCGACACTCCGTCATCCTCGGAATTGTCATATTTGCCGTAAAAAGTCAGTTGATCGTCGGGCCCTTTCAAGGTGGCCTTCAGCGAGGCGAGAACCGCGAAACGGTCGGTGTTGCCGGTTCTTCCCGACAGGCCGAAACTGGCGTCGTAGGACCAGTTGCGGGCGAGGGCCTTGGCTTCCGGGCTCTGATCGCCCTCGCGCCAGATCGCTTTGACCCCGGGAACATCCGTATCCATGGTGGCGGTATCTGCGGCCACGACAAGGCCGTCGGTCGAGGGGGAAACGGTCCCGAATATGGTGGTTTCTCCCGATTGGACGAAGACCGGTTCCGTGGTCACGATGTCCACCACCTGGGCCTGCTTGACCGTGATCTCTCCGGCATAGGCGGTGCTGAGAATGATGTCGCCTCCCTCAATCCGAATGATCTGGCCATGGAGAACGGATCCGTCCGACAGGGTCAGGGTATCTGCGTTCGCTTCGGTTGCGGCGAATCCGGCCAGCATGCACAGGAAAGTGGCGAGAGCCCGGATTGTGGATTGGGTCTTTTTCATAGGTGATCGGTTGATTGAGCAGCGGAGTCGCCGGCCGGAAATCGGTCGGACTTGCCGGCAGGTGTCCGACTCCTGAGGAATGGCATAACACAAACGAAACTTCGGGTGTCTAGCCGAAAATCCAAGCTCTGTCCCGGGGGTATGAGGCTGGACAGGGCCCATTGGTCGGTGTCACATGTCGACTGAGTGATGAAGAATCCCAATACCCATACCGAACTCGTCGCGAAACTGCACCGCATCAATCAGCTGGAGTCGGTCATCGGACTGGTCTCTTGGGACGAACAGGTGAACCTGCCCGAAGGCAGTGCCGAACGTCGAGCCGATCAGATGGTGTTACTGGCCGAACTCCATCATCGGGAATCAACGGACGTGGCGCTGGAATCCCTCTTGGATTCGCTGGAATCTGAAGGAGGTGCAGAGTTGTCCTTTGATGAAAAGGTGGTGGTTCGCGAGGCGCGGCGGGATTTCGACCGGGTCGCCAAACTTCCGGCCGAATTCGTCGCGCGGAAAGCCGCTCTCGATAGCCAGGCCTATCACGCCTGGGAGATCGCCCGGGAGAAATCGGACTACGCAGAATATGCCCCTTACCTCAGGCGACAGCTCGACATGGCGAGGGAGGAAGCGGGTTACCATGGGCATACGGAATCGGCGGCCTATGACTTCCATATCGATACCCATGATCCGGGGATGAGTGCGGCGGCGATCGAGCCCCTCTTTGCGGAATTGCGGGCCGGACTGGTGCCACTCGTCCGTGAGATTGTGAATTCCCCGATCAAGGCGGATCCCTCGCCCCTGATCGGTTTGAGTGTTGAGGGGCAGCGGACCTTTCTCAAGGAGGTCACAGAACGGATCGGATTCGACTACTCACGCGGGCGCATCGACGTTTCGGCCCATCCCTTCTGCAGCGGCGATGCCGCCGACACCCGGATGACCACCAGGTTTGTAGAGAGCGCCCCCCTCGAGGCATTGTTCAGCTCGATCCACGAAACCGGACATGGCCTGTACGAACAGGGACAACCGGTCGAGCACCTTGGCACCGGTCTGGGCACGGCTGTCGGCATGGCCATCCACGAAAGTCAAAGCCGACTCTGGGAAAACCAGGTGGCTCGCGGGCGACCTTTCTGGCGCTTCTTTGAGCCCCGTTTCCGGGAGATATTTGGTCTCGGGCCGGACCGGATCAGCTCGGATCAACTCTTCCTGGCCGCGAATGAGGTCAAGCTTCACCCCATCCGGGTTGAGTCGGATGAAGTGACCTATAACCTGCATATCATCCTTCGGTTCGAACTCGAGAAGCGACTCTTTGACGGGACTCTCGAAGTCAGTGACCTGCCGGACGCCTGGAATGCGCTCTCTCTCGAATTGTTGGGCCTGACTCCGAAGAACGATGCCGAGGGGGTTCTGCAGGATGTCCACTGGTCCGGTGGGGCCTTTGGTTATTTCCCGAGCTACTGTCTGGGCAATATGATCGCGGCCCAACTCTGGAATACGATCAAGGTGGAACTGCCGGACCTGGAGAGAGAATTCGAGAAGGGAGACTTCAGCCGGATCCTGTCGTGGTTGCGGGAGAAGATCCATCACCAGGGTCAGCGCTACGACACGATGGCTCTGGTCAGACGGGTCACCGGCGATGCCATCACTCCGGCCCCCCTCCTGCGCTACCTCCGCGAACGTTATCTGCCGCTCTATCAGGCCCGTCCGGGTTCCATGCCGAAGTAGTCGGCCGCGTTTGAATAGCAGATGCGCCGGACCATGCCGCCCACGAGATCGTAATCGTCGGGCAGTTCACCATTGAGCATGTCGGTACCGATCAGGTTGCAGAGGACTCTCCGGAAGTATTCGTGACGGCAATAGGAAAGGAAACTTCTGGAGTCGGTCAGCATACCCACGAAGTGGGCGAGCAGCCCGTTGTTACTCAGGGCGTTCAACTGCCATTCCATGGCTTCTTTCTGGTCGAGGAACCACCATCCGGAACCGAACTGGATCTTGCCCACGGATGATCCGTCCTGGAAGTTGCCGATCATGGAGGCGAAGAGGTAGTTGTCCGCCGGGTTCAGGTTGTAGAGGATAAATTTGGGCAGACTGCCTTCTGAATCGAGTTGATCGAAGTAGCGGCTCAGCGCCACGGCCTGGGGCACATCGGCGATCGAGTCGGTTCCTATATCGTTACCGGCGCGCTTGTAGAGTCGGGTATTGGTCGCACGCAGGGCGCCGAGATGCATCTGCTTGGTCCAGCCTTTTTCCGCGTCCAGGCGGCCGAAAAACACCATCATGGCAAAGGAGAACCGTTCCTTTTCCTCGGGCGTGGCGGCTTGCCCGCCGCGGGCACCTTCGTAGATGGATTTGGCCTGCCCTTCACTGCATGGTCCCTCGGGACATCGGGACAACCCGTGATCGGAAAGCCGGGCCCCGAGAGAATGGAAGAAATCATGGCGCTGGCTGAGCGCGTCGAGGAAGCCGCTGAAGGATCCGGTATCGATCCGACTGATTTCCGCCAGTTGGTCGCACCATGGGTTGAAGTCCTCAGGATCGTCCACCCGGAAGGCTCGGTCAGGCCGGAATGCCGGATAGACCCTTGTTTTGAGATCGGACTTTCGGATCTCCTGATGGTCCTCGAGGGTCGAGGTCGGATCGTCGGTCGTGCAGATAACCCGGACCTTGAATCGGTTGAGGATCCCGTGGACGCAGAAGTCGGGATCGGCCAGTCGCGCGTTGGCTTTCTGCCAGATCTCTTCGGCCGTGGACTCGTTGATCAGGAGGTTGATTCCGAAGTATCTCTTCAGTTCCAGGTGCGACCACTGATAGAGCGGATTCCTCAGGGTGTTGGGAACCGTCTTCGCCCAGGCCATGAATTTCTCTTTTGGCGAACCGTCTCCGGTGCAGAGTTCCTCGGGGATACCGTTGGCACGCATGGCGCGCCACTTGTAGTGATCACCGGCCAGCCATACCTCATAGAGGTTCTCGAATCGGCGATTTGAGGCGATCTCTTCCGGCGAGAGGTGGCAATGGTAGTCAAAAATGGGCTCATCGCGGGCGTAGTCGTGATAGAGCTTTCGCGCCGGATCTGACCGGAGAAGAAAATCTTCGGTGATGAAGGGTGTATCTGTCGACATGATGGAAAAGAACCGGGTTCTATTGGATGGTGATCCTATTGCGGATCCGTTTGATCTGTCGGTGGGGCCGGCACCGCCACGGCGGGCGGCGAGATGTCCATGACCACGGGCATCTCCGCTTCCACCTTTTCAAGGCGATCCTGCAGGCCGGCCAGTTCTCCGAATATCCGCTCCTCGGCTTTCTTCCGGTCCGAGCTGCCGACTATACTCAAGCTGGCCGCGTCCTGGACCAGGTTGATCGGAAGCATGAGCAGCCGTGAGACCATGCCTTCATCCTTGAGTGAACTGACGTAGAGGGCCGCCATTTCTCCCGATATGGTGATGGCGTCGCGGGCGATTCCGGTCGAAACCAGGAGATTATTGTTAAGTTGCTGTTTCGCTTCGATCTCATCCCTGAGTACGGTGGTGATCTGTTCCGATATCCGATGGCTGTAGAGTTGGATGTCGGACCGGGTAAGGGTGCCGGTCAGGGAAATCTCGTTGAGAATGGGATTGATCCGCTCGGAGACCCGGGAGGCGACCTGGGCCGCGTCCGTCTCCACGTCGCCTTCCGGGACCGACATATTCAGCTTGGTGAATACCGCGTCGGCAAGTGCGTCGATCTTTTGCTGGTCAAAGGCCTGTTGTTCTTCCTGGTTGAGAAAGAGTTCGTCTTCGGTGTTTCCGATTGCGGCCGCGATTTTCCTGTCGGTTGATTCGACCGTCATCAGCAGACGATCGGCGAAGATCCTGAATTCATCGGTGTAGCGTGCCTGGAGGATTTCCAGTTCCAGGGCGCGTTCCTCGCTCGCCTTCCTCTGGATGCGTTCCACGAGGAAGAACCCGGCCCCGAGGCAGACGACCATAGTGGCGGTGGCGGTCAACAGACCGATACCCAGCGGGGATTTGACCGAAAGACCCATAGCACGATCGATGCTACGTCCGATCACGCGGATGGCGAGTTCGCAAATCGAGGGAGTCAGTTGCTCGCTCCTGGGAGAGCGGTAGCATCGGGATTGCCGAACAGTGTGTCGACGACATTGCCGTGACCACCCTGGCTGCCCGACTGCTCACCATCGCCGGCGTATATCAGATTTTGGGAGTGCTTCTATTCAAGAAGCCCAAAAAAAGCTCCGGGAAATCCGTCCCGGAGCTTTTCGCGTGATTTGGAGGAGATGTTACATTCCGGGCGCCTTGATGTCGCCCAGGGAGAGACCTTCCGGAATCAAAGCCATTGCCTCTTTGTAGAGGTCGGTGGCTTTGCCGTAGTCGGTCTCGATTTTCGAGACCAGGCTGCTCAGGTCGGTTCCCTTATAGTCCTTCAGTGACTGAACCATGGAGGAGACTTCGGGGACCAGGATCTTCAGTTCATTGTATTTCTCCGCTACGCCGGCCGGAAGCGCGTCGGCGTTCTTGTCTACGATTTCAGCAAGCTTGGAGACGTTTGCCTTGAGGGTTTCGATCTCTGCCGAGTACTTGTCCAGCATCTGATTCTGGATCGATTCCGCAGCTGCCTCAGCAGCGGCGTCCGCAGCCACCGCAGCAGCGGCAGCAGCTTCGGCCTCCGCAGCGGCAGCAGCCTCGGCGGCGGCCGCTTCTGCCTGCGCCGAGGCCGAAGCGGTCTCTTCCTCTGCCCGCGCCTTCGCAGCGGCAGCCTCGGCTTCGGCCTCCGCAGCGACAGCGGCAGCGGTAGTTTCGGCCTCGGCAGCGGTCTCCGCGGCCTCGATTTGTGCGACTTCGGCGGCTTCCTCAGCTTCAGCGGCTTCCGTAGTGGCCTCGGCGGCATCGACTGCGGCCCCGCTGGCGGCGATTTCTGCCTCAGCGGCGGCGACTTCTGCTTCGGTGAGGCCGGTTTCGGTGGCTTCAGGAGCTGAATCCTTTTTGCCACAGCCGCTCAATATCAATGCGGTCGAAACGGCGAGAATCGTGATCTGGAATAATCTGAATGGAGGTTTCATCGCGGGCAGGCTGGTACGATGGAACTCCTTTGGCAATGCCATATTCAGTGATCGGAAACCGGTTCAGAGCGGCCGATATCTGCCCTTGTCGCCCGTCCACCATCGGAATCCGGTACGAGACGGGTTTCCCCTGCCGTGGGGGACAGTTCTCCGGGGAAACAGATCGAACCGATCCCCCCGTCATTCAGGTGAGCGCCTCATCCAGCGAAGCCAGGATGGCGTCGATGGGTTCCGTCCCGATTGAGAGACGGACCAGCTCCGGATTGAGGTTGTTTGACTTGAGATGATCGCGTCCTTGATCGGTTGATACCAGATCGTAGTGGGCGAGATAGAGGAAGGGACAGAGAAGCGAGGTTGTGATTCCGAAACTTGGCCCCTTGGGCAGAGTGACCCGATCATAGAAGGACTCAAGGGGGCCGGCCAGATCGATGGTGAGCAGGGCACCTGGCCCGCCACCGGGCCGGAGCAGTTTCCGGAAGTTGGCCAGTTGATCCTCAGCCTCCGCCCAGTAAACACGTTCAACCCCGGGTTGGTTTTCGAGAAAAGCTGCGACTTCGCGGGCTTGCCGGTCGATCTCCCGGGTGATCTCTGGCGCGCGACCAATCTGGAATGCCAGTCGGGCCGCGTCCCTGTTGTAAAGCGGATCCGTGTTCCGGGCCAGGTCAGCCCGGAATTGATCGGCCTGCGGGCAGTCATCGCCGACCAGAATCGCCCCGGCGATGACGTCACCTTCCCAGGCTGCGTATTTGGTCAGACTGGTCACGACCAGGTCGGCGTGCGGAAAGACGTCGACATTGTAAGCGGAAGCGACCGAAGGGTCTATGATCACAAGGCCGCCGGCCGACCGGACAATGTCTGCCACGATCTCCAGGTCCGGCGTCTGAATAAGCGGATTGGAGGGCGCCTCGGTGACCAGACCGGCCAGTTGCGCACCGCATTCCGTGACCACGCTCCGAAGAGTTTCAAGGTCTTCGACTGAGGTTATGACACGACGGTTCCCGGGCCCGTTGCCGAGTTTCTCAATCACGGCCATCGTATCCAGGTAGAGCCAGCCGAGTTGGATCCAGATCGTTCTCCCCCGGGTCCGCTGGTAATCGGAAGCGGCCTGAAAGGCCCGGTAGATCGCGTTCATACCGCTGTTGGTGAGGATTATGGAGTCCGGCTGCGCGTAATCGAGATCCGAGCCAAAAGTGTCGCGGATGATGCGATGCGCGTCGTTGGGAATGGAATCCTCCGGTTCCGGATCAAGCAGGCCGGCTTTGACGAGCTGGTCCTCAGCCTGCCTCGACGAGAGAAACCCTCCGGTGTGCTGGAGGAATTGCCGCGCCCGTTGTGCCACCTCCGGATTCTCGGAATGAGCCAATCCCCAGATGCCCTCGTGCTCGAGGATCCTGGATGTCACCGGGTTGAGATAAACCGCCAGTTCCTCGGCTGCCCTCCTGGATGCGGTCAGCCAGACGACATTGGACCCCAGGTCAAGCCTTCGGGACCATAGGGCGGCGAGCTGCCGAATTAGGTCGTGCACGACAAAACGCGGGTAGCCCGAGCAGACGTGATTGAGAATGGCCGGGTCCCTGGTCTCGTATCCGATAACATCCTCCATGGTCGGAAGGCTGCATGAGACGGCATGCAGCCTGCGCGGAATTCTTTCTCCGAGGGGACGTGGCGCCAGTCGGGACATGGATCGAACCGCAGCACATTCAAATCAGACGGGCAAGCCGCAAGCGTGTCAGGGGCGGTCGCCCGAAGCAGCAAGGCCATCCCGATGCCGATTCTCATACCCGTCATTCTGTGCGTGTCGCTCTACCCAGGCTGTCGCTACAGCCTTGACCCCGCCTCGACTTGGGGCATCGCTTCGCCAGACGTGGATACCAGAGAAAAGCCGAAACCGCTGCTGACACCCTTGAGGTGTTTTCTGGGTCTGCTGTTCCTGGCGACCATCGCTGGAGGGGTGTATCTTCTCATCGACCATCGGTCGGGATTGATCGATCTGGCTCGCCAGGCGACAGCATTCGTGCGTGACCAGGGCCCAATACCCTTTTTTGCCGCCCTGGCCATTCTTCCGGCGGTTGGCCTGCCGGTCAGCGCCTTTTACCTGGCGGCGGGAGCCGTTTTCCCGCTCTGGGTCAGCTTGGTCGGGACCGCCATCGGTCTGGCCATCAATATTGCACTCACCTATTGGATGGCCCGCAAGTGGGTTCGGGGGGGGATCGAGCGCCTGCTGAGGCGAACCCGTTACAAGATACCAGTGGTGGCGGCCACCGACCACGCCAGACTGACTCTTTTCCTGCGCCTCATGCCGGGACCTCCATTCTTTGTGCAAAGCTATATTCTTGGGATGGTTGAGGTGCCTTTCCCGACCTATTTCCTGATCTCGCTTGGCACTCAGATTCTGATTGCCTCCGGATTTATCGTGCTGGGAAGCGCTTTCTACAGTTCGAGTTTCGGTCGGGCCCTCATCGCAATCGTCATTGTGGTGCTGGCGGTGATCATCATCCAGTGGGTCCGGCGCCTGCTTGCCCGACGCGACCGGGTCCCCAGGGAAACGGGGAAGGCTGGACACTGAAGGTGGGCCACTTACGTTTCAGCACATAGCGTCGTCCACCAAACTTGCCACAAGTTACAATAGGTGTGGCGGTCTACACTAGATCGCTTCCAATCCAAGCCTCCTCATGTCGTCACCCGAACCTTCCGGAATGGCGGGGACCGCACAGTCCCGGCCCCCCTGGACCTTCCTGACCAACCATGCCCACGTTCTCCTTTGCCTGGCGGACGCTCCGGAGGCACGTCTTCGGGAAGTTGCGGCGCGGATCGGGATCACAGAACGCGCCGTCCAACGAATTGTTTCGGAACTGGTCCAATCAGGATGCCTGACCAGAACCCGAAGCGGGCGTCGCAATCGCTATCAGATTCACCGCGAAAAGAGGTTGGGGCTTCCGGTCGGACGGGAGCGGTCGGTCGGTGACCTGATGGCCATGGCCCTTACGGATTCATCGGCATGAAGAAGAGCGGGGAAGTGGAGTTGAAATCGCCCACCACATTCCTTTCCTGGAACGTCAACGGCATCCGTGCCGTCATGAAGAAAGGGTTTCTGGAGTTCCTGGAACGGGAGGGACCGGATGTCATCTGTGTTCAGGAAATCAAGGCCAAACCGGAACAGGTGGAAGAACTGTTCTGGCCGGCGGAATACAGGCGATTCTGGAATGCGGCGGAGAAGCCCGGGTATTCCGGCACGGCGATTTTTTCCCGCCTCGATCCGATTCGGGTGACGAATGGCATCGGGAAGAAAATCCACGACCGGGAGGGCCGGGTCGTAACCGCCGAGTTCGACCGTTTTTTTCTTGTAAACTGCTACACCCCGAACTCGCAGCGCGAGTTGACCCGCCTGGATTACAGGCAGACCTGGGATCGCGCTTTTCGCAATTACCTGAAGCAACTCGACAATGAAAAACCGGTCATTCTGTGTGGCGATCTCAATGTCGCCCACCAGGAAATCGACCTTGCCCGGCCGAAGGAAAACCGGGGCAACAGTGGATTCACCGACCAGGAACGGTCAGGGTTTTCCGCCCTGCTCAAAGCCGGTTTTGTCGACACTTTCCGCTCCCTGGAGCCCTCCGGCGAACACTATACCTGGTGGACCTATCGAGCCGGAGCGCGTGAGAAGAATATAGGGTGGCGGATTGACTACTGGTGCGTATCGAAGAAATTGTTACACAAGGTCAAGCGCTCCTGGATCATGCCGGATGTGATGGGTTCCGATCATTGCCCGATCGGCCTTGAACTGGACCTGCGGAAAGAGGGGCAATGAAAGAGTGTTTTCCTCAAGGAACCCGGGTTGACCCGATTGTGCCCCAACAGTTTCTTTTTGAGCTCAATCCGGCCGAGTCAATCCTGGCGCCGTTTCACGACGAACGGATTGCCGTTCACCTGCCCTTTTGCAGCCGACCCGCGAAGGCCGGGACCTTTCGTCATGAATCCGGATGGGACAGCACCCGGCTGCTCTGGGATGCATGCCCGGGCGGCGAGATCGCTGGACATGCGGATCTCCAGATCGACTCCCTGCCGGACCGATTCGACCAATTGATCTTCTGTCTGGTCATTCCCTTGCGCGTCGAGGTGAGCTTCAAGGCGCGGTTGGATGGAAACTGGGAAGCGTTGGGCGAATCCATCGAAGGGGAGGGTGGGCGCGCCGAGGTGACCCGTCCTCTCAAAGCCGGCACCCTGACCGCCCTGCGCATCATCGTCCGGGCGCTTGAGGAGGGGCCGAATCTGCTGTTGCTGCATTGGTGGGGTGTCGGTGACTCCGCCCTGCTGCGAAAGCTTGAGGCCACGGGCCTTGAGCTCGACGGACGTTGGGACGGCCTGTTGCGGCCCGAAGAAACCTGGGGCAACCCCGAGTTCGCCCGAGGCCTCCTCTTCAGTGAAACGGATCTTCCGATCCTCCGCGAAAAAGCGAATCGACCGACCTGGCGGAAACACTTCGAAAAGATGGAGGACAGAGCTCGCCGCTCGCTGGAACGGGATCCGTTGGAAGACCATCTGGGCGATTTCCTGCCTTGGTGCGATCACCGCTTTCTGCGTGCGCGTGAGCACGACCGCAAGTCCTGGATGGCCGATCCGGTCCTGTGTGCCCTGGTCGGCCTGGTGCGGGAGGACAAGGCCCTGATCCGACATGCCCTCCATACCCTCATGTGCTTTGTTCATACTAGGAACTGGTGCCAGTCGGCCGAGAGCAGGGCGCGGGGCTGCACCTGGGATCAGCGCTGTTTCCTGGAGGAGGCGGCCACCACCACCTGTGCGTTGCTCTACGATTGGCTCTATTTCGCCCTGACCGATCGGGCTCGCGATCTGGTACGCACCGCACTTTGGGACAAGGGTCTGGCCATCATTCAGCGCGACATGGTCAAGTGGGAATACCTCTACTCCATGAACCAGGGTCCCTGGTTCTGTCGGGCGCGCATCCTGGCCGGACTGGTCCTCGAGCCGGCCTGGCCGCGAGTGCGCCCCTATACCGAACAAGCCCTGGCTGATCTCCAGGAAGGCATGGCCCGCTATATCCTGTCCGACGGCGGGGTCGACGAAGGGGTCGCCTACTTCAACGTCACCCTTCGCGCCGTCCTGCCCGCCTGCCTGGCCTACGCCCGGGTGCGAAAACGGGTCATCCACGACATCCTGCCGCCTCAACTGGCAAAGAGTGGGCAGTTCATCGCCATCATGTCCTCCATGACTCCCGGCGGGGCTCTGTTGGACGGAGATAATGCCCATGATCGCATCACTGGCGACGCCATGGCCATCATGGCCGCCCTTTATCCGGATGACGTTTACACCCGGATGGCAGCCGGAACCCTGCTCCACCGACACGGCGAGACCTACCTGCGTCAACACATGATCGACGGGCCGTTCGCGTTTATCGCGGCGCCCGATGACCTGCCCGAACCCACATGCGTCGTGCCCACCTTTGGTCAACTCCCCGAGACCGGCCATCTCACCAGCCGGCGATCTCTTGGGGACGGCACCGAGGTGCGGATTCACCTGGCCGGTTGCAAGGCCAACGCCAGCCATACGCACTTCGACAAGGGTGCCGTCACCCTCGAACTCGACCGCACACCGGCGTTGATCGACCGAGGCGTATGCCGCTACGACGACCAGCGCAGCCTGACCCTGAAGCGCACGGAGCTGCATAACGTCCTCGCACCAGAATCTCCGGAAGGCACCCCGATCAGCCAGTTTTCCGCGACCGAAGGGATCATCCCTAGCGGTCGCGGGGATTCCACGATTCTTCAGGCAACGATCGATCTGACCAATGTCTGGCGAGGGATCATGGTTTCCTGCATCCGCCGGGTAGAATCCCTATCGCCCATGGAGTTCACCATCCACGATGAAGGGGAATTTGGGTCGCCTCACACCCTCATTTTTCACCTGCACACCCGCGAACCTTGGACCATCGATGAGGAGAATCGAAGCGCGACCCTTGAGACCGGGGACAACCAGGTCGTCCTGCACGCTCCCTGGGCTACCGAAATTCGCCAGTACCGAGACGGCATCGACCATCGGCTGGAACCCGTCTGGCACCTCGAATGCCGTCAAGCGGCCGGGGACACTCGATTCAAGCTGAGCACCTCCTTCGCGATCGGAGACCGCCATCCGTGCCCTGGGTAGGGCTGCGGGGAAAAGCTCCCCCAGCTTCGGAAGGCTGGAAGGAACGGGGGTGGGTTCTTCCCGACGTCGCTATCGGCAGTTGTTCAGCCAGTTGATCGAAGCGGAGGAAAGGAGATCCGGCCCTGGGATCACTTCAGCATTTCCGCGTGGAATGCGGCCCAGTCTTCGATCGCGTTGAGCTCAACCGCGCTTCCGGCGACCGAACCATCGTCGGGGTAACCGGCTGCGGCCAGGATACCTTTTCGGGTCTCGTCATCATGGTGATAC
>QNAI01000035.1 GCA_003641745.1 Verrucomicrobiota bacterium
GGATTTGGGAATGCGGATTTGGGAATGCGGATTTGGGAATGCGGATTTGGGAATGCGGATTGGGGATTGAACGGGGGGTCATTGCTCGGCATCTTGCATGCCAATGCGAGATGTGAGCTTTGACCCCTTCAAACCGACCGCAACCGCCAATGGGAGATTTGTTCTTTGACCCCCTCGCCCCCCACCTCGAAAATAAACCTCTTTCATCGCATCCTTAGTCGAGATATCCGGTCTCCAGATCCGGGGTTTCGGCTGATCAGATCAAAAACAATATTCGCCCGCACATCCATGCATCGTCTGCTTCGTTCATTCTTACTGATTTCAGTCGGCTCATTGGCCGCTTTTTCCGGACTCTTCGGCGGGGTCGAAATCATTGTTCAAGTCAATACCGAATCAAAGGCAAACACAGGCGGAGTCGAGGTTGATCCGCCGTCGACGGAGCTTTATACGCTCCGGATTCAGGACACCTGGGTGGAGGTTGATGGCGGAGAACTGGCGATGATCATGGATCGGGGCGGGGACCGGATGGTGACTCTCGATAAGGTCAATCGGGAGTACGACTCAACCTCGCTGTTCGCGCTTTTTGAGTTTCGGGCCGGTGCTTACGAAAAGGTCCTGGCCATCGACAGCTTTGGCTACCGACCGGGCAGCTACGGGACGGCGGAGCCCGAGGTCCTGGCCGATCACATTTTTTCGATCACCAATCCGGATTCTGTGCAGAAACCCGAGTCCCTGGACACTGGAAATGAGCGTCAGTGGATGTCTGGCGATCAGCAATTGGCCCAGTGGTCGTTGGCCGGCGCCGAATTGTCGGAAACTCACCTGGATAACTTTGTTTTCTGGCTTCGCCAGACTGGTGGGGGTCATCCCGTGATTTTGGGGGACCTCATCGAAGGTGGTGTATTACCGGATGATTGCGAAATCGTCCTCAACAGCGGACGATTCACCAGAAGGATCGGCGTTGAGGTCGTGGGGTTGCGCGAGAGGCCCGATATCACCCTGGAATCGCGTCTGGAGGGCTATAGCCTCCGTTCGATGGGGTCAGATACGGACACTCTGGTGGCTCTTCTCGATTGGGTGCGAGGAGGCACCGAATTCGCAGAATCGCTCATATCGAGCGGTCAGGTCAACGCGGCGGCATCGGGCGAGGCTTTCGAGAACGGTGATCCGATCCGGGGTATTCTCCAACTGATCCGAACGCAGATGATCACCGGCCTGTCTCCTGAAATGGAACTCGAGAGTTACGGCCCGCAGATCAGGGCAAGCCGTACCGCGGCCAATCTTCTCACCAGTCTCAATGCACGCGGCGGGGAACAGTCAGAGCGGGCCATACAGACTTTCGACGTGCTGAGCGATGCCTTTGAAGATCAGGCGCCGGTCCTCAATATCCTTTCGGCGGAGAATTTGGCTCGAACAGGCCGGTTGGACCTGGCTGAAGGCCTCTACCGGAAAGCCATCCTGAGCGATCCCGGCCTGGCCGTCGCCTACAAGGAAATCGGAGATATCTACAGGTCAACCGGTCGCTTTCCCATGGGTTGGATGTGCTACGATGCATTCGAAATTGTGGCTCCGAATCACCCGGGGATGAAAATGGTTCGCGAGATGAAACAAGTTCTGGTCGAGGACTTCCCGGGCTTCTTCTAGTGTCCTGTCCGACAAATGCGCTTGCCAATGCCAGAGCTATTTTTCGATCTCGGCGAGGCGGCCACACCGGTGCTGTGCCGGTGTGGCACCGCCCGGCGAGGGCAACGCGACTGAGCTCGAAAAGTGCCTGGCCCCAAGGGGTAAGGCGGCATGGGGCCGCTAGCGGCGTCCGGACAAACCCGAAAGGCCTACAGGCATTCCGGGCTTGTCCCGCCTTGCTATCGACCCCATGACACCTCTACATTGTACAAGCGCATTTATCGGACAGAACACGAGTGTGCTCTCACCTGAAGGGCAAAGTGATCGTGGTCGGTTGGAAATCGAGCAGTCGGTTCGATCGGGGATGCCGAGGCCGCCACACCCGCAGTTGATTCGGGCCGAGCGGCTTTTTGCCGTGTCCGATCTTCACGTCGACCATGCCCGCAATCGGGATTGGGTGGCGGATCTGGGTCGAGAAAACTACCAGGATTCCGTGCTCCTGTTGGCCGGTGACATCAGTCACAGATTGGAGCGAATCCGCGAAACCTTTTCTGTTCTGACGACGATGTTCAAGAAGGTGTTTTTCGTCCCGGGCAATCACGACCTCTGGGTAACCGGCGATGAAATCGATTCCTTGGAGAAACTTCGCCATCTGGAGGAAGCTTGTCGGGAAGCGGGGGTCCTGAGGCAACCGGGCCTGATCGATTCGGGCGATTCGGTGGTCCGGATTGTACCCCTGGATTCCTGGTATCACGAGCCCGAGGATAGCGGCGATTCGCTGTTTGTCGGGCGTGACGGCGATGAGGCCTGGCGTGATGTCTGGGCGGACTACCGCCGTATTCGGTGGCCGGTGAACTCCATGGGGGGAGGGATTTTTGAACATTTGACCGATGCCAGTCGCGGATTCGAACGACATGCCGGACAGGTGCCAGTCGTCATCTTTAGTCATTTTCTCCCGCGTCGTGAGCTTCTTCGGGGGCGAAGTTCCGAAGAAGCATCACGGAGGTGGGAGCCGAGACATGCTTTCAATTTCAGCCGGGTTGCGGGCAGTCGGGCCATCGATCGAAATCTCAGATCCCTGAATTCGAGTGTGCATGTCTACGGTCATCAGCACCGAAACCGAGATCGCGTGATCGAAGGCGTCCGCTATGTCTCCCATTGTCTCGGTTATCCGGCCGAGCGTGACAGGGCTCATATAGTCGATCTCGAACAGGGTCCCATCCTGCTTTGGGATGCGACCGGAGGGTTGCGCTCACAATGCCTGCGATCGGATGAAGGCCGAAAGGGATGAGAAAGCGGCGTTCCTGTTGGGGGGGGGCGGGGACGGGCGCCTCCTCCTTTTTCTTCGGTCCGGGGCTCAAGTGGTTTTCGCACCCACCTGACTGTCCGACGATCACCGTTCGATTAAAAAGCTTGCTGACGCAAAGCTAAATGAATTGGATCGCGGCCGTGGAGGCCCTTCCGAAGTTGCATCGTTGTGCACGCCACCCGGCTCGGGTGGCTATTCTGGTCTTCCTCCATCGGGTCCAGAAGCCGGTGAGCTTTCCTGTGATTCGCGAAAAGTTCGGGTTTTCGGACGGCAACCTCAACCGTCACCTCAAGGTCTTGGTTGACGACGGGTGGGTCAGGGCGAAAAAGGAGGGAGCGGGTCGGGGCTCGAAGACAACGATTGAGTTGGCGGATGGGAGCCGGGCCGGACTACGGGAATTGCGGGACTGGATCCAAAGGGTGGACCTGCTCCTGTCTTCCGAACCGGTCTCGAATCAGAACGGGGCATTGGACCAGGAGCCGGGTTTGGTGGATGACCGCAGTCGAGGTTGGGTGGAATGAGTCCCGGGGAGTGGCTGGCGAATGCCGCATTCTGTTCAGTTCGAGGCGGAAACGAACGAATCTCACTTGACCGGGAAGCACTTATGCAGTTCCCTGATCGCCACTGTGACCGAAGGCCTTTCGCGATGCCTTCCTCGAATAATATCTATCACTCAGGACTATGAAAAACAGACACCTCACTCTCACTTTGCTCGGCGCGGTCGTGCTCGGATTTTCGGCCTGCACCGTTGCACCAAAGATCCAGTACGATGCGGTCGAAGGGTATGACTTCGACAAAGCCGAGACTTACGCCATCATCGATACCAAGGGGGGGACCCAGATCGAGATCGGACCGGGCACCGTCCAGGCCGTGTACCAGTCCCTGCACGCCGGACTTGAGGCAGTCGGGTTGACCGAGGCATCGGCGGCGGACGCGGACCTTCTGGTCATGGCGCACCTTCAGATGACTGAAAAGATGGATATCAGCAGCTTTGGGTATGGATATGGTGGATACGGTGGTTACGGCTACTACGGCGGTGGTTACGGCGGTGGTTACGGCGGAACCACCACGACGACCACGGAATACAAGGACACCACGCTTGCCATCGACATCGTGGACAACGTCGAAGACGTGTTGGTGTGGCGTGGTTGGGCCTCAAAAAACATCTACGGCGACACCAAGCAAGCCCTGGACGAAAAGAAACGCGCGAATCTCAAGGTGACCCTGGCCAATATCCTGGCCAACTTCCCGCCTCCGCCTCCGCCTCCGCCGACTCCGGAGGGCTGAAGGTTGAAGCCAAGCCGCTAAGTTCTCGACGGTCCGCTCACCTTGAGTGGGCCGTTTTTTTTTGGAGGGAAGCCCCCTCTGTCCTTTTTCCGGATGACTCTTCCGGTATCGAGATCGATCGAACCGGATGGTTGTTGTCCGGATTGACACCCCAAATACCGGATTCCATGGTCCGTGAAATCCGTCATTCGAGAGCGAGTTGTCATCCGGCTGAATACGACATCAGAGATTTTTGTGTACCGCGCATTCTTCATCGCAGTTCTGGTCTTTTCCCTTCCGGGCGTTTCTTGTTTCGGGGGCGAACCCCCTTCTGATCTGCCGGATGAAACGGTGGATTGCCCGGCTGAGGGAACGCAGGAAGGCCAGCCGTTGGAAAAGTCTGAGGACGCTGGTTCATCCGGCGAACCTGAGGACCCGGCTGACACAACCGCGGATAAGGAGCCTCAAGCCGGAGATGAAGACGTGCCCGCCGGCGAGGATGTTGAGTCGGAAGCTTTGGTGGATCGGTTCCGGACGGGTTTTAAATCCCGCCTCGATCGATCTGCTGACTGGGTTGATGGATTGCTTGGGACCGACGATTTTCAGGACACGCCGGAGAACACTTATGGCCGGGTATCCGCCAATGTCTATTGGCAGAACAGGGAAGGTTTCTATGTTCGCGGGCGGTTCCGGGTCGAAGTCAACCTCGACAATGTGAACAACCGATTCAACGCCATGATCGGACGTGGTGACCCCCAGGATATGATGGCGAACCGCTACCAGGACTCATCCCGCTTCGCCAGTTTTTACCAGGGCAACGAAAATGATGAATTTCTGGCCGGTATCGGATACACTCCGGACTGGGCGAGCGAGAATCAGGACTTTTCGATTGGAGGGGGGGTGCATCTGACCTGGCCCCCTGCTCCCTACATCAACCTGAATTACCGGAATCGCTACGTATCGAAGAGCGAGGCGACGATGGTCTATTTCTACCAGACCTTCTATTACCGCACCGATGAGGGAGTTGGTTCAACCACGACGATCGAACCGACGCATCTGATCACGGAGGATTTTCTTATCAAGTGGTACAATTCCTTCAACGTCGGGGAGGAAGCCTTTGGTGTTCGGTATGAGTCCTATCTGACCCTCTATCAGGACCTCGGCCGCCAGCGGGCCCTGGCCTATGAGTTTGGTGTTTTTGGAGAAACGGGACGGGCTATTCCACTTATAAACTATGGCGGCTCGGTGACCTACCGCCAGCAGATGTTTCGCGAGTGGTTATACGGGGAGGTGACCGTCGGCATGGCTTGGCCGCGAGAATTCCCGGAATGGGACCGGAGAGGCGATCTGCTCCTCGGCTTCGGGGTCGAATTCTTTTTTGGCGACGGGCGCTGACCGGTGCCGTGGGTTCTTGCCTGCGGTCCGCTGATGCCCTTTGATCGACTCAGTGATCACCCGGAACCAGGCAACTGTTATGTGGATGGCGATCGCCGTCTGGCTGGGCGTTGTTGGTATCCTGATCGGTTGCCGCCGGTCACCCGATCCGATTGACGCAGCTGAAAGGGTGACGTGGGCGGACGGACCCGCGACCTATGTCGGGCGGGAGTCCTGTCGGGAGTGCCATGAGAACTCAATGCGGCTCTTCGAGGGTTCCCATCATGACCTGGCCATGGATCATGCCACGGAGGCCACAGTCCTGGGCGACTTCAATGATTCCACTTTCACCTACAACGGCTTGACTTCGCGTTTCTATCGCCGGGCAGGGGGGTACTTTGTCGAAACGGAAGGCGGGGACGGAACCTTGCAGGAGTTTTCCATCACTTATGTCTTCGGTGTGGTTCCTCTTCAGCAGTACCTGATCGAGTTTCCCGATGGCCGGATTCAATGCCTGGGAGTCGCCTGGGACAGCCGTTCGGTTGAGGGTGGAGGGCAACGATGGTTCCATCTCTATCCCGGCGAGAAGGTGGACCATCGCGATGTTCTGCATTGGACGAGGGTGAGCCAGAACTGGAATTATATGTGCGCGGACTGCCACTCCACCAACCTGCACAAGAATTACGATGAAGAGTCGAACACCTACGCGACAAGCTGGTCGGAGGTGGACGTCTCCTGCGAGGCCTGTCACGGCCCGGCGTCGCGTCATCTGGCTTGGGCAAAGGCCCATCAGGCCGGTGAGGCCGAGGTTGGGATCGAGGGTGAGATGGGCCTCTACAACTCACTTCGGGACACCGGTGGCGGGTTCTGGCTGTATTCGGCCGGAGATCCGATTGCCCGCCGAACGGTGCTGCCGGACAATGACCGCCAGGTGGAAACCTGCGCGCGCTGTCATTCACTGCGAACCCAGCTCCGGGAGTCTCCGCCGGGCGGGCAGCCGCTGCTCGACGACTACGAGTTGCGCCTGCTTGACGAGGGTCTCTATTTCCCCGACGGACAGATCCTTTCGGAGGTCTATGTTTACGGATCATTCAGGCAGAGCAAGATGGCTCGGGCGGGCGTGCGCTGCACCGATTGCCACGACCCGCACAGCCTGCAACTGAAGGCACCGGGGAATGCGCTGTGCGCGTCCTGCCATGTCCCGGTCACCTACGATACGCCGGAACATCATTTCCATTCCAGGGAGTCGACCGGGGCTCTCTGCGTCGAGTGCCACATGCCATCGCGCAACTACATGGTTGTCGACCCACGTCAGGACCACAGCTTCCGGATTCCGAGACCGGATCTTTCACTGACCACGGGTTCGCCGAATGCCTGTAATATCTGCCACACCGACAAGGATGCCGCCTGGTCCCTGGCCGCCTCCAGAGAGTGGTATGGCGAGGACTGGCTGCGCACCGACCACTACGGTGAGGTTCTGCACGCCGGACGAGTGATCGCCCCGGGTTCGGCCGACCTGCTTTTCAAGGTCACGGAAGACGCAGAGCAACCGGGAATTGTCCGGGCGACGGCCATCACCCTGCTGGCCCGGCGGCCGAGTCCGAAAATGTTCGATGACCTGTTGATCCATCATCGCGATTCCGATCCGCTGGTACGGATGGCGACCGCGTCCGCATCGGCCGGGTTGGGGTTGACCGAGAGACTGAAGACCGTGATGCCGCTGTTGGATGACCCGGTCCTGAGCGTACGGATGGAGGCGGTGTCACAGTTGATGGATATGCCTGCCGACCGGATGACCGGCGGGCAGGCCGCCGCTCGGGAGAGGGCGCTGGAAGAGTTTCTCCAGGTAAACAAGTTCAACGGGGATCATCCATCGGCCCGTACCACGAGGGGTTATTACTATCTCGTGCGCGGGGATTTGATCAGGGCGGAACAGGCCTATCGTGAAGCGATCGAACTTGAGCCGGGCTTCGTGCCGGCCTACGTCAACCTGGCGGATCTCTATCGACAGACCGGTCGGGACCCTGAGGGCGAAGTGCTCCTGCAGACTGGATTGGAAGAGGTGGAGGCGGCATCGCTCCACCATGTGCTTGGTTTGCTCTTGGCCCGGGCCGGGAGACTTGAGGAGGCCCAGACCAGTCTTGGGCGTGCGGCGGCTCTGGAGGAGGGTGATCCCAGGTTGGCCTATGTTTTTGCGGTGGCCCTTCAATCAACCGGGGAACTGGATCGGGCGATCGAAGTGCTTAATCAAGCCCTGAATCTGCACCCCTACGATCGCGACATTCTGGTGGCCGCCATTACCTATCTGGTTGAAGCGGGGCGGAATCAGGAAGCCCAGGTGCGGGCCGACGAGTTACGAGTCCTCGAACCGAACAATCCCGGTGTGTTCGAACTGATCAGGCGTTCGGGACTGCGGACGGATCGGTGAAGGGGAATGCGGAATGGGGATTTGGGATTTGGGAATGCGGATTTGGGAATGGGGATTTGGGAATGGGGAATGCGGATTTGGGATTTGGGATTTGGGAATGCGGAATGCGGATTTGGGATTTGGGAATGGGGATTTGGGATTTGGGAATGGGGATTTGGGATTTGGGAATGCGGATTTGGGATTGGGATTTGGGATTGTGGAGTGACAGATCGGACGTAAGATTTGGGTTCGCATGGATAAGGTGGAGATGCAGGCGAGGACGAAAGTGTTTGCGTTGCGAATTCTGAAACTGTCGGAAGCCCTGCCCCATACTGTTTCAGGCCGGACGTTGGCGGGCCAGATCGTCCGTTCAGCCACATCTGTCGCTGCCAACTACCGCGCTGCCTGCAGGGCTCGATCAAAGGCCGATTTCATCGCCAAATTGGGCATCGTGGAGGAAGAATCCGACGAGAGTCAGTTTTGGCTCGAGATGATCGATGAAGCCGGATTACTGCCGTCCGAGCGACTTGAGGCCCTGAAGAAAGAAGCTGACGAGTTGACCGCAATCGTTGTCTCTTCGATCAAAACGGCCAAGCGGGGAAGGTAGCTTCCAAAGAATCGCGCATTCCCAAATCCGCAATCCGCATTCCCAAATCCCAAATCCGCAATCCAAAATCCGCCCCCTATTTCGGGTCGTAGTCGGTGACCGGACCCAACCAGCGTTCGACTTCCGAAACCTCCATCTGTTTTCGCGCCGCATAATCCTCCACCTGATTGCGATCGATCTTTCCGATCGCGAAATAGCGGGAATCGGGATGGTTGAGATAGAGCCCGCTGACTGAACTGGCGGGCAGCATGGCCAGGTTCTCGGTCAGGCTGACCCCGGCATTTGCCGTTCCGTCAAGAAGATCGAAGAGCTTCCATTTCTCAGTGTGGTCCGGGCAGGCCGGGTAGCCCGGAGCCGGTCGGATGCCGCGGTAGCGCTCGCGGATGATCTCGTCGGGTGAAAGCGTTTCCTCCCTCCCGAATCCGCACCAGTCACGCACTTGTTTGTGCATGTACTCCGCCGCAGCCTCGGCCAGGCGGTCGGCCAGCGCTTTGAAGAGGATCGATGTGTAGTCATCGTGCCGGGCTTCGCATTCGGCAATCAGAGGATCCAGGCCATGCCCGGCAGTGACCACGAACCCGCCGCAGGTGTCGAGGCGACCGGAATCGCGTGGGGCGACGAAGTCAGCCAGTGAATAATTGGGCTGGCCGGCCGGCTTCTCAACCTGCTGGCGAAGGGTGCAGAATCGAGTCAGGACCGAGGAGCGGTCCCGATCGGCGTAGATTTCGATATCGTCGCCCACGCTATTGGCCGGAAAGAGACCCACCACTGCCCGGACCTTCAGGCTCTTCCCGGACACGATGGCATCCAGGATCTGGATTGCGTCCTCGTGGAGTTCCCGGGCTTCCCGTCCCACCACGGGGTCGTCCAGGATCTTCGGATATCTGCCGCGCAGTTCCCAGGCATGGAAAAAGGGCGACCAGTCGATGAACGCCACCAGTTCGTCCAGTGGAATCGGGTCGATGACCCGGATGCCGGTGAACTCGGGTTCAGCCAGGTCGACCGTGGACCAGTCGGTCTTGAAGCGCCGCTTCCGGGCCTCTTCCATGGTGAGCAGCTTGCGCCTGGCCCGGCGGCTTGCGAACTCGTCACGCAGGCGGATCTGCTTTTCAAGGTTCCGGTCAATGGTGTTCTGGCGCCGATCCGCACTCAGGAGGTTGCGGACCACGTCGACCACCCTCGAGGCGTCGAGCACATGGAGAACCGGTTGATCATGGGCCGGTGCGATCTTGACCGCGGAATGTGCCGGGCTGGTGGTCGCCCCCCCGATGAGGAGAGGTTGGGTGAACCCGGCTCGCTTGAGCTCGCCGGCCGTGTGCACCATCTCGTCCAGTGAGGGCGTGATCAAGCCGCTCAGTCCGATGATATCCACCTTTTCTTCACGGGCCGTCTTCAGGATCTTCTCCGCCGGCACCATGACGCCCAGATCGATGATTTCGTACCCATTGCAGGCCAGAACAACCCCTACGATATTTTTCCCGATGTCGTGGACGTCGCCCTTGACTGTGGCGAGAAGGCATTTGGGAACCGCCCGGGCGCCGCCGGACTGATCCTTTTCTGCTTCCATGAAAGGGGTCAGGTAAGCCACGGCCTTCTTCATCACGCGGGCGCTCTTGACCACCTGGGGGAGAAACATCTTTCCCTCGCCGAACAGGCCGCCGACGATACGCATGCCGTCCATGAGAGGCCCCTCGATCACCTCGAGCGGGCGCGTGAACTGCCGGCGCGCCTCTTCGACGTCCTCATCGATGAATTCGACGATGCCCTTGATCAGGGCGTGGGAGATTCGTTTGTTTACCGGTTCGTCCCGCCAGGCCAGGTTGCGGACCTCGGTCCTGCCGCCCTTTCCCTTGAATCCTTCAGCCAGTCGGATGAGCCGGTCGGTGGCGTCGGGCCGGCGATTGAGCAGGACGTCCTCCACGTGCGTGAGCAGATCGTCGGGGATTTCTTCATACACCCCGAGCATGCCCGCGTTGACGATGGCCATGTCCAGTCCGGCCCGTATGGCGTGGTAGAGGAAGGCAGAATGCATGGCTTCCCGGACCAGATTGTTGCCCCGAAACGAAAACGAGATATTGCTGACGCCGCCGCTGACTTTGGCATGGGGCAGGGTGGCCTTGATCTCCCGGGTGGCCTCGATGAAATCGACCGCGTAGTTGTTGTGCTCATCCATGCCCGTGGCGACGGTCAGGATATTGGGATCAAAGATGATGTCGGTCGCCGGGAAACCAGCTTTCTCGGTGAGAAGGCGGTAGGCCCGGGTGCAGATGGCCACCTTGCGGCGACGGTCGCTCGCCTGGCCCTCCTCGTCGAAGGCCATGACCACCGCGGCAGCTCCATACCGGCGCAGAGTCCTTGCGCGTTCAAGGAAAAGATCCTCGCCGTCCTTCAAACTGATTGAATTGACGATTCCTTTTCCCTGCAGGCATTTCAAGCCCGCCTCGAGCACGGACCACTTGGAACTGTCCAGCATGATCGGCACCCGGGATATCTCGGGTTCGGCCGCGAGGAGGTTGAGGAACTTCACCATGACGGCCTCGCTGTCCAGCATCCCCTCATCGACATTGATGTCGACTACGTTGGCTCCGTTCTCGATCTGCTGACGGGCGATCCCGAGGGCGCCTTCGTAGTCTTCGGCCCTGATGAATTTTGCGAACCGGGGGGATCCGGTCACGTTGGTGCGTTCGCCCACCATCACGAATTGGGAGGCGATGGAGCGGGTTTGAGGATCTTCCGACGGAGCTTTGGTCATGGGAGCGATGAGGACGGGGTCTTCAGGAAATCGTCACGGCCTCGAGGCCGCTCAGTCGGAGCGCGGGTGGAAGGGATGGGGGATGGCGCGGCTTCAGGCCGTCAATCGCCTCGGCGATGGCGCGGATATGGTCGGGTGTCGAACCACAACAGCCCCCGACGATGTTGACCCATCCGCTCCCGGCGAATTCCTGCAGGTGCGCGGCCATATCCCCGGGGGTCTCATCGTATTCTCCAAACGCATTGGGAAGACCCGCGTTGGGGTGGCAGCTTGTAAGGCAGTCGGCCAGGGAAGAGAGTTCCTCCATGTAGGGGCGCATCTCGTTTGCCCCGAGGGCGCAATTGATTCCGACGCTGAACGGTGAAGTATGGGCAACCGAGTTCCAGAAGGCTTCGATCGTCTGACCCGAGAGTGTCCGACCGGAAGCATCGGTGATCGTGACGGAGATCATGACCGGAACGGATCGGCCGGCATTGCTGAACGCATCTTTCAGGGAGAACAGGGCGGCCTTGGCGTTGAGAGTGTCGAATATCGTCTCGACCATAAGCAGGTCGACTCCCCCTGCAATCAGGGCAGCGGCCTGCTCGGAATAATCCGCGGCCAGGGTGTCGAAATCGACCGCCCGATATCCGGGATTATTGACATCGGGAGAAAGTGACGCGGTCTTGTTGGTCGGTCCCAATGCACCCACAACGTATCGCGGACGGTCCGGCGTTTCGACCTGGAAGCAGTCGGCAGCCCTCCGGGCGATTTCTGCGGCGGCACGGTTGATCTCGGAAGCCGAGGACTCGAGGCCGTAGTCAGCCTGCGAGATACGGGTGGCGTTAAAGGTATTGGTCTCGATCAGTTCGGCTCCGGCCTTGAGGTAGGCCGTGTGAACCGACTCGATGATCGCTGGTTGGGTCAGGCTGAGGACGTCGTTGTTGCCCTTGAGGTCGAAGGGGTGATCCGCGAAGCGCTCGCCCCGGAAATCGGGTTCGTCGAGATTGTGGGACTGGATGATCGTCCCCATCGCACCATCGAGCAGGACGATTCGATTTTCGAGGATGGAGCGGAGGTCTGAAAGTGTGGCCGGCATGGCGGATCAGGGGTTGGAATCGGTCAGAAATGAAACTTCTTCAGTAAACATATCGTCATATCAAGATATGATGATATGAAATGGCAAGGCCTGATTGAGGCTTCTTTTGCAACCTGCGCGGAAAAATGGAGAACAAACCACCTTCCGGCTGATCCATGGATTCAGCCGGTTTGCCGCAGACCGCTTCCGCTCGCCCGGTCAAGAACCGGATCGAGCGTCCGGTCCATTCAACGATTGAACGCGAAGTATACGATGGCCATGAACGCGATGCCGCCGACCACATAGAGCAGGGTCTGCCAATCGAATTGGTGTTCCCGCCGGTTCAGGTCTTCCACCACCGGTGAGAAGAGCGGATGGTGGCAATGCGGGCATTCGCCGTGGTAGTGATGTCCTGCTTTGGAACGGGCATGCTTCAGTCCGATAAGATCCACAGGGGACTGCTGTTCCGTGCCATCTTCAACTACCCGTGGAACCACATCTTTCTTGCAGTGCGCGCAGTAGGTCTCCGTCGGTTCGATGATTTGCTCGGTGTCCATATAGGGAGGGGTTAGGACGTGCCTTTGATGTTAGCGGGTTACGATCTCTCTGTCAAAGACAGATGAAGGTTGTTCCGGAACTTTGATCAATTCGAGACTGACTGCCTCCAATTGATCAAAGAGCCCTTTAGCTCAACCTATGGGGTTCATTAATGCCTGGAATAGGTGTCGCCAGAATTGAACAGATCCAGGCTCTCTGGATCTATCTCCTTGCAAGTCGTTAACAGAGTTCCCGCCTTGGCGGGAGTTTTGGGGTTAACACAAGTAACAGAGTGGCGGGTCGTTTGGGGTAGGCGACCCGCCTTTTGTTTGTACGAGAAGCCACTGCATTAGCAAGTTTTATTACAAACAAGCCTTATGCTTATCACCGTGTCTGTCCGATCGACAGGACACTTATATCCCACCGGTCTTCGCTCCGTCATCCGCTGTGGGCCGGTCCTGACAGACACAGACGCGGCCGCCCCTTGCACTGATCCGGCGCGAAGGGATCAGGCAATCCTGGTTGCCGCCAGTTGCGCTTTGAGGCAGAGTTCGGCCGCCTTGAAGGCATGGGCCTGGGTCATGGCATTCTCCGTCCGGTTGAGGCAGTCGAGGATGAGCTGGCCGAAGAACTTGTAGCCAACCTTGCCGGCGAGCTCGAGGTGCTGCTCACCTTCATGCGTCACCAGGTAGAGATGGTCGCCGGTCGGCGCAGTGGCCACGTTGATGTACTTGCGCATTTCGATATAGCCATTCGTACCCAAAATAATGGTACGTCCGTCACCCCAGGTGCCAAGTCCGTCGGGCGTGAACCAGTCGACGCGGAAATAATCGGACGTGCCATTGTCCGCCACCAGGGAGGCCTCCCCGAAATCCTCCAACTCGGGTTTGTCCGGATTGTTAAAGTTGCCAACCGCGGCATTGGTCACGGTGGCGTCCCTGGCCCCGCTGTAGAAGAGGAACTGTTCGATCTGGTGGCTGCCGATGTCGCATAATATGCCGCCGTACTGCTCGTGACGAAAGAACCAGTCCGGACGTGTTGGCTTGCGCAGGCGATGGGGGCCGAGTCCAAGCACCTGGACCACGCGGCCGATGACTCCGTCCCTCACCAGGTCACCGGCATACATGGCCGACTCCACATGGAGCCGTTCGCTGTAGTAGACCATGTGCTTGCGGCCGGTTTCGGCCACTACCTTTCGGGCATCATCGAGTTGTTCGAGCCGCGTAAAGGGGGTCTTGTCCGAAAAATAATCCTTGCCCGCCTTCATGACGCGGCATCCCAGCGGACCGCGGTCGCAAGGGATGGCGGCGGCCGCCACCAGGTGGACCCCGGGGTCGTCGAGGATGGCGTCGAGACTGTCAGCCACCTTGACCTGGCCGAACTTCTCCCGGAAAGCCTCGACCTTGGCCGGATCCGGATCATAGACCCACTTCAGCGTGGCGCCGGCTTCGATCAACCCATTGCATTGGCCATGGATGTGACCGTGGTCAAGGTGGGCTGCCGCGAAGACGAATTCTTCCGGTTTGACCACCGGATCGGGTTTTCCCTCCGGTGCGTAGCTCATTCCATCGTTTTTGCTCATGCGTCAGGTCGTCTTTTCAGGCGTTTGCGGGTTGCTTTCTTGAGTTGCTTCAAATCCTGCTCGATCTCGAGCAGGCTGCTCTTGCGCATGCGGTCGATAAAAAGGACGCCATTGAGGTGATCGACCTCATGTTGGACGCATCTTGAAAGCAACCCGTTGCAGGAGAGGTGATTATCATGGCCATCGAGATCCTTGAACCGTACGTCGATCCGATCCGGTCGATCGATGTCTCCATGGATTTCGGGAAAGGAGAGGCATCCCTCGGAATAGGTGGTCACCGGATCGGGTATGGCCGTCACCTCGGGGTTGATCAGAACCATAGGCATGATAAGGTCGAGGGGATAGACGCCACCATTGAGTCGGTAGTCGAATTCCCAGTCGCCTTCGCGCAGGTCGATCACGCAGATCCTAAGGGCCAGATCGACCTGCTGGGCGGCCAGGCCGATCCCTTCGGCTGCCTGCATGGTCTCGATCATGTCTTTGCCCAATCGCTTCAGATCATCATTGAATTGCTCAATGGGTTTCCCCTTTTTTCGAAGGATCGGGTTTCCGTAGTGAACAATTTCTAGCGCGGCCATGTCGAAGGAACATCAAAATAGCCGGGGTCGTCCGGCGTCCACAAATAAATTTGTGATGGTCATGCAGAGCTGAATAGAACTGTGGGGATGAGGTTGACAGAGCAACGGCCGACAGGGCACGGCAGGCTTCGCGGGCTGATTACGGCTGTGTGCGGCGTGGTGACCATCGCGGCCGGACTGCTCATACCTTCCCAGTTCAAGTCCCTGCCCCTGGTGCTGGTTGAGGAAGCGGGTCTGGGATCACCCGGTGTGGTCGAGACGGGGCACGATCTGCTTGAACGTGGCGAGGTGGCCGCCTCGGTTCTCCTGGCCGAGGCGGGCGCGGAATTGAAGTTGGAAGGAGTCGAGCGACTGACTCGGGAGGTGGCTGGTTATATCGAGGTCAACCCGGATGTGGCCGTCTGGGGGGAATGGGATCCTTTCCTCGAGCAGGCCTTCAGGGGCGCTGAACCCGGCGTGCCTGGCGAGAACGGTGTGATTGGGCAGTTTATTTCCGCTGATGCCCGTGAACGCGTCCTGGCTCTGTTGTCAAACTCCCGCAGTCCGACGGTGCGCGTGCTCCTCGCCACCCGTGACCTCACGACCTATCGCAGGTTCATGCCGGTATTCAGCGCAGCTGGACAGCCCCTGGAAGCGACGATCAACCTGACGGCCCTGCTCACACAGTCGGAACAATTTTCCACCAACGCCGCCCGCGAGATTCGCGCCATGGCCGGGGACGCCCTGGCGACGGGCGAGGCCGCCGGAATCGAGCGGCTCTACGCCGACCTGCTGTCCCTGGGACGCCGGTTTAACTGGGGGCAGATGACGGCTTTGGTCCGGCCCGCGGCGACCACCGAAACCTTTGGGAAGCTGCGCCAGTTGCTGCAGCGCCTTCCCGAGGCCCGTGCCGTGCTCTTCGCATCGTGCCTGTTGGCGGGAAATCCGGATGCAGTGGCCGATTACATCATCCGCTATGGAGACGTTGGTCTGGAGGCCATGTCCTTTGCCCTCCGGCAGGGGCGGGGAGGGGTCCTGTTCCTGCTTCGGCAGAACCTGCCCCCGTCGGGAGACTTCCCGGACAGTGGCGCCGGGACGGATTGGCTTTCATCGGAGACCCTCGGGCCGGTTCTGTCATTTGCCGTGCGGGAACCTGGGCTCGCACTGGGTCTGAAATACGGCTTGTATCTACTGGGTGCGTTTTGCCTGTTCTGGTCGTTCGAGAGTTTTTCCGGGCTGACCTGGCTGGCCGGCTTTCCCGCGTTCGCCTATGTGCGGCGGGGTATGGGGGCGGTCATGGTCTGTCTCTTTCTGGTCCTGATCAACGAACCCTATCTGGCCCAGGCCTCACAGCTTTCCGGATACGAGTTCCGGATCGTCATCCCCGTCCTTGGTCAGGTGGCCGATGGCACGCTCAGATCTCAACAAACCGACGGAGTCAATATGGATATCGCAACTGTTCTAAGCATCGTCTTTTTCTTCATCCTGCAATTGCTGGTCTACCTGATCTGCCTGCTCAAGATCAGCGAGGTCGATCGGAAACCCGTGCCGAACCTGGTCAAGCTGCGCCTCATGGAAAACGAGGAGAACCTCTTTGACAGCGGCCTTTACGTGGGCATCGCCGGCACGAGTGCCGCCCTGGTGCTGCAGGTGCTCGGGTTGATTGAGGCGAACCTCCTGGCGGCCTATGCCTCCAACCTCTTTGGCATACTCTGTGTCGCCTTCGTGAAGATTCGGCACGTGCGTCCCTACAAGACGCGCCTGATCGAGATCAGTCAGGAACAGATCCTGGCCGAGGTCGCACCGGGCAAGGCATCGATCTGAATTCAGGACGCTTCACTCAAACCGGCGAAACATGAACAAGACGCTGCTTCTGATTCTGTGCGACTTTCTGCTCCTGAATCTCCTGGCGCTGACGCGTTGGGAACAGGTGGACGAGCAATTGGTGTCGACCGAGATCGCCCCCGTGGGCACCGCGGACGGGAAACGCCCGGAATCGGCGGACACGGATCTGCTGGCTGCGCTCAACCTTTCTCTGGAGGAAGAGCGCCAGTTGCGCGACGCCTTGGGCACCGAACTCGAGGACACCCGGAAAACGCTGGAATCGCGCGACGAGACCCTGGGGGAACGCGAGGCCCGCCTGACTCGCCTTGAAACCGAGTTGGAGAACCAGGAGAGGGATCTCGAAAATGCAACGCGGCAGGTGACCGAAAGCCGGTTGGACCTGAATGCCTTGGCCGACCGGCTCTCCCGAACAGCCGAAGAAGCCACGGAGGAGCGAATTCGGTCTGGTCGCCTTCAGGAGGAACTGGCCGCCCAGCAGGCGGAGGCCCGCAAACTGGCGGGCAGCGTGCGGCAATTGGAGGAAGAGAAGGCGGTCGCCAATAGTGAGATCCAATCCCTCGAGACACGCGTTGAGGTCGTTGAGACGGAACGAACCTATCTGCGGGAGAACGTCACCTCTCTTGAAGGTGAGATCGAGGCGGTTCGAGAAGAGAAGATGCACCTGCAGCAGCAGACCGGGGTCCTGGCCGAGGGGGTCACCCGACTGGCTGAACGGTCCGCCGATCTGACCGAGGAAATCCGTTCGAACACGCCGATCAACGCGAATACCCTGTTCTACGAATTCCTCGACAACCGGGTGCTGGGTTCCTTTTGGGCGGCGCGATCGAATATCTTCGGTCCGGTCACTCGCGAAACCGATTCCCGCACCCTTCTGGCAGGCGATGGGGAGCGGGTCTTTGCCCTGTTCCATGTGGACCAGACGGTGTTTGCCCAGAGGGATTCCGGGGCAGACTGGGCGTCGTTGTCGGGTTCCCTGACCCGCGGTTCCGCGTCCGTGCCTGTTGAAGCGGTTGGATTCCTGGCCCGGGACGGACGAATCGCGGTGGTCGAGGTCGACCCGGATCAGGTTCAGGCTCTTGGCGCGAAGGTTTACCTGACCGCTCTCGAGCCATTCAAGTTCGAGGAAGCGGTTCTCGTGAACGGGGAAGGGGAGTATTATGGCCAGACCGCGTTCAAGGTGGACCCTCGAACGCCTGGATACGTCATGATGGAGTCGAAGATCATCAGCCGAATGTTCGGGGAATTCTCACCTTCGACCGGCGATCTCGTGTTCAGCAAGACCGGCGAGCTCCTCGGTATCATGGTCAATCGCAGGTATTGCGCGCTGATCGAGAATTTCCTGACCGTGGGATCAATAAATTTTGGGACCGACCTCGCGGGTCAGCCGACGAGTGAGACTCTCGGCGCCATGAAGGCCCGGGTCGCGGCCCTGCCCGAACCGCTGCGATAGGAAGGGTGGAAGAGTGGACAGTGGACCGGTGGACGGGGTCATTGCTCATATCATGCATGTTAATGCGTGATATGTGCTTTGACCCCTTCGGCAGAGGACAGAAGGATGGAAGATCCGGCTACTCTGCGATACGCCGGGACAAGATGGATGGATGGAAGGGTGGACAGTGGACGGTGGAAGATCTGGAATGGGGGGCGGAGGGCGCACGCCCGTCTACGCTCCGCTACGCCGTGGCAGGCAAGGCACGCCCCTTGTAGGGAATGGTCCCGACGCAGAGGAATCGATAGAATGACACTTCCCTTCAGGAAGCCTTCGACGGCGCGTCCGGCCTTCCTTTGCTCTACGAGCTACGGCGGGTAAACCGGCCGGCAGTGCAAAACAAACCGTAGCACAATGGTTTGTTTGAGTGTTTGGGCTTCGGGCGGTCGCGCGGGAGCACGACCCTCCAGTTGGATTCCCTGTGGAGGGCTGTCCTCCCGGGCAGCCGCAGGCGTTGCAGACATAGCGATATCCGTAAAACAACCTTGCTCGGGCAACACAGTTGCTACGGTTTGTTTGATTGTATTGTAAAATACAATACAATCCCCTACACCCTACCGTCCACCCTTTCCCCCCCCGTCCCCAAATCCGCAATCCAAATGTCTCGGTCTCGGTCCGTTTGAAGGGGGTCAAAGCTCACATCTCGCATTGGCATGCAAGATGTCGAGCAATGACCCCGCCGTTCGTGCCAATATCGAGCAATGACCCCCAAAATCCCAAATCCGCAATCCGCAATCCCAAATTCCAAATCGAAAATCCTACTCCACCGCCACCATTGCGTGGCAGCTGAAACGGGGCACCCGGAACTCGATTCGGCCTTTTGATTGGGTGACCTTGAGCTTTCTGCCGCTGGGGACCAGGTGGGCTTTGGTCACCTTGTGGGGCACACGCAGGGAAACTTCAACCGGCCCGATCGGGATCAGGTCCTCGACCACTTCGATCGGGACGGCGTTGTTCGCGATGTTTCCACCTTGATGCGCCATTTCCCCTCCGCGCGCGACGGTCGGGGCGTGAAGCAGGTGGAGAACATAGCGGCGCTGGTCGGCCTGATGGTTCAGGATCGCCCGGGCCGTCGATGGAAGATTGGTGGCCAGGGTTTCCCGAGGCCCGAGTATCGAACGGAGGAGGCGGTGGAGGAATTCCTTGCAGGCCACTGAACCATACGCCTGGTAAAGGGTGAAGACGGGGTGGGCCAGGTAGGTGATGCCGCCGTGCCTTACGCCCAGATCGTATCCTGAGGCCTCCGGTCGTGCCGGAGCGTGCTGGTGGCTGCAGAAATGATCCCAGGTGCGGTTGAAATAGGGGTCGTAAATCTGTCCCAGACTCCGGCCGCGCGTTGCGGTGATGCGCTGGGAGGGAAGATAGGCGACGAATGGTGAATCGACAAAGGTCGGCCTCAGCCTCTTTTCCGGGAGCATGAAATCCGGCTGGTATTCACTTTGTCCCGACCATCTGGCTCCGAGGTCGAGGGCTAATCCGGTCCCGTCCGGTTTCAGGCCGCTGGTGCCGGAAAGGAGCACCTTTCCCCCGTTCCTGAGGTAGGCGCGCAGCTTGCGTGCAAGGCGGACGTCCACGGCGATATCATCGGGAAGAATGAGCAGCCGGTAGGGGTCAAATGACATCGATCGATCCAGGACGGTGAAGAGGAAATGTCCCTCGAGCAGGATGCGGCCGGTGCCCACGTCGGGGCGGTTGTTGCGTTTGGTTTCCGGGTTTTCCGACTCGCTGGAGAGTATAGCGATGTCGGCGACGCCCCTCACCCCCGTGCACCAGGGTTCCCTTGCTTCAACCTCGCGGTAGGCCTGGCCGATGCTTTGGTAGGTGGAGTCGTCGAGTCGTCCGTCCGGGTGCAACTGATCGCCGACGCTGCACTTCGACCCGTATGCAAGCATGGACGCGCATTCATACCGCAGGGCATTCGGATGTTTGAATCCACCGAATTCGCCCCAGGTGGTGTGGAATTTCCCGGTCATTCCCAGGAAGTCCAGGCCGAGGTTCGACGCGTACTTGGCGGATTGCGGGAAGTGGTCGTAGCCCCAGCCGCCTGTTGGCAGCGACTCGAGTTCAAGGTGGCTGAAGTGGTGCAGAATGCTGTTCTGACCTGGCGCGATATGGCCGGAGTTATGGAAGACCGGCATGTTCTTGTTCGAACCCGAATGCGTAGCTTCGACCGATTTGCGGAAGTACTTTTCGAGGGCTTGTTCGCTCGATCGTTCCCGATCCTCCGCGAGCTTGGGATTCAGTCCGTGCTCACGCATGAAATCGAGGGACCACCGACCGCACGATTGATTCTGGCTGATGATGTCCAGGAAGATGCCGTCGGCCTCGGGGAACCGATCAACCACCTCGGCGATCTGCTCGCAAAGATAGTCAAGGTAGGGCGAATGGAAATCCATCGTGTGGAATCCCGCATCCAGCAGGCCGGCGGCCCAACCGCTCATCTTTCCGTCGAAACCAACTTCCCTCCACTCCGGATGTTCGTACGAGGCGACGTTGTCGAGTCCGGCCGAAAGATAGATCGGCGCGTTGATGTCGATCTCCTTGCAGGCGTCGAATTGCGCCCGCAGCAGGTCGAAATCAAGATGTGGATGCACTTGCCCCACCGTGGTCGGGTGGTAGCTCCAGCCGTGGTGACACTTGGCAAAAAGCGTGATCGAATCGACGTGTGCCTCCTGCAACGTGCGTTGCCAATGCTTCTTGTTGAAACGTGCACCGATGCGCGGGATTTTCGGTGAGGTGTGAAAGTCGAGATGGATCTGGCGAAAGCGAAGCGCGTGTTTCGTAGGCATGGTTACCCGCCTAGAACTCTGATCTCGCAAGGTCGAGCGGATTCGAAGTCGCTCACCCGATGTGGGCCACCACCCATCATGTAATATTTCGAGAGGAATCGCAGGTTCCGGCTTGTTTCCGGAGGCGTTCCTTTCATCGTCGCTTCATGAGTTCAAAGCTGAGAGTCGGTGTGATCGGAGTGGGTGGTATTGCGGCAAACCAGCATCTGCCGGGCTGGGCAAGCCTTCCGGACGTCGAAGTGGTGGCGCTTGCGGATGTGGCGGCAGAGCGCCTGGACACCGTGGGCGACAAGTTCGGAATCAAGGAGCGATTCACGGATTACAAGGATATGGTCGGCCTGGACCTGGACGTTGTCGACGTTTGCACGCCGAACCGGGTCCATACCCCGGCCGTCACTGCCGCGCTCAGCGCCGGCAAGCATGTTATCTGTGAAAAACCGCTCGCGGTGACGACGGACGAGGTCCGGTCGATGGGTGAACTGGCCGATGCGGGCGGACTGAAGTTGATGACGGCCCAGCACATGCGCTATACCCCGGCTGCTCAGGCTGTCAAAAAATGGATCGACGCGGGGGGACTGGGGGATGTCTATCATGCCCGCGTGCATGCGATGCGCAGCAACCTGATTCCGATCGCCCCAGGATTCCTCAATCGCAAACTGTCGGGCGGTGGCCCGTGCATGGACATCGGGGTACACGCGCTCGACCTCAGCCTGTGGCTGATGGGGTACCCCACGCCTGCCCGGGTGACCGGAACGAGCAAGACGAATTTTGCCAAGGGCACCAGCATCCCCGGTGGTTGGGGAGAATGGGACCGCGACCTGGTCTCGGTGGAGGATTTTGCCGCGGGTTTTGTCCGGTTCAATAACGGTGCGACCCTGGTTCTTGAGACCAGTTGGCTCGGTCATCAGAAAGAGAAGGAGGATATGAGCTGCCAGCTCTTCGGATTGGATGGGGGCGTCAAGTGGCCCTCAGCGGAGTTTACCGAAGTGACCAACGGGGTGCTTTCACAGGGCAGCCTGACAAATCCGATGGCCGGGCCGAAACCGCACCATGCCGAACTGGCCGACTTTGCGACCTGTGTTCGTGAGAACCTGCCCTCGCCGGTCCCGTGGACCGAGACCATCCGGGTGATCGCCATCCTGGAGGCGATCTACCAAAGCCAGGAGAGCGGCCGGGAAGTCGCGGTCAGAGCTTCGGACTTTCCAAAGCTCGAAAGGAAATCTTAGGATCGGTTACTCCGCGATCACGTAGTAGTAGCCGCCGTCCAGAGACCGAAGTTTCCCGGTGCTCAGACTTCCGTCGTCCCACTTCTGCTCGATGTGCATCAGCTGGGCGTTGGATGCGGTGTGACCGCTGGCGCCGAAACCGGACACGATTCCCTTGTCGTCCTTGACGAAATCCCAGCGTCCATAGATGGGGGTTTCGGCGGTCCACTTCGTGGTCGGGATGTATTCATCGAGACCCGTGGGCATGACGCCGGGCCCCACGTCTTCCGGATAGTCTCCAGTTTCGAGGCTGAAGACTTCAGCGGCCGCGGAGTAGGTGCGGACATCGTTGATGAAGGTGGCCGACTTGGCGTTCTTCTGTGAGTTATGAATCGCCGGGATGGCCAGAGCTGCGAGCAGCCCGATGATGATCACGACGATCATGATCTCTACCAGGGTGAATCCACGACGGGATTCCTGATTGTTTAACATTTGCATGGTGTGGGTATGATTAGAATGAATAATATCGAGACTTCTCTATATACGCTCAAGGAAGGTGACCCAACAAGGGGAAGGTGAGGCTTGAGGACGTTTTGAGATTTGTTTTAATCTTTGGCCTTCCACAGTGTATCCATTCATGGGTAATTGAACTCATCGATGGGTGAGTAAAATTGCTCGCGCCCAAGGTAACCAATAAGAAACCCGATCGGTCGCCTCCCAACCCATTCAAACATCACCATGGCCAATATCGCATTCCTCTCAACCGCCCACATCCACACCCGCAGCTTCCTCGATAACATCAGCAAGGCCTCCGACGGACGCCGGATCCAGGGGGTCTGGGACGACGTGGAAGAGCGTGGCCGGCGCTACGCCGACGAGTTTGCCGCGACCTTCGAGCCCGATCTCGACCGCCTGCTGGAGGATCCTTCGGTCGACGGGTTTGTCATCTGTGCCGAGAATACCCGCCACCTGCCGCTGTTGGAAAAGGCCCTTCCCGTGGGCAAACCTGTTTTCTGTGAGAAGCCGCTCGTCACCACGGTGGACGAACTCAATCGGGTCGGCGAACTTCATGAAAGCCATCCGGTGGCCCTGTTCTGCGGATATTTCCAACCTTTCGACGGCATCATGCAACGGGCGGCGCAACTGGTTGCGGAAAACGCTTTCGGCACCATCACCCGGATCCGCTATCGCAATGCACACCACGCGGCCTACGGGCGATGGTTCGACAGTGCCGATCTGAATTGGTTTTACCAACCGGAGCTCTCAGGCGGCGGCGCGTTCATGGATATGGGAACGCATGCCGTGCATCTTGTGCGCTCCTTGTTCGGACCGGTGCGTGATGTCTGGGCGACCATCGGCAACCATTCGGGCATCTACCCGTCGGCCGACGATTACGGCCTGGCCCAGCTACGCTTTGATTCCGGCATCCTCGGTACGGTCGAGGCGGCGTGGACCCAGACAGGTGGAATCGGTGGCCTCGAGATCACCGGATCGGAGCGCACCCTCTGGAACACCGGGGACGGTTACGTCGTCGGAGCACCGGGTTCCGAACCGGAACCGATTGTCGCCATCGCGCCGCGACCGACCCGTATGGACCGGCTGGTCGCCGCGATCCGGGATGAGTTGACTCCGGATGAACTGACCGCCGATCTGGCAGCGACCCGTGACGCCGTGGCCATCATGGAAGCCGCCTACCGCTCATCGGACAGCGGCTCCTGGGAACCGGTAAAATAGAATACACTACGCAATGACTCCGGCATCGCCGAGATCACCTGTGAGACTGAGTATCTGACCACTGACCTCTTCCCAATCTGACCTCTTCCCCCTCCCCCCACACTTCCCACGAACGCACCGGCACGCCCACGCTCAATGATTGACCCAACCGGAGCCTTCCCATGCAATCAAGTCCACCGGGGTTCGCATGACCCGGCTCGAAGTCCCAGTTCTCAACCCCACGGCCAGAAACCGTGAGCGCTTGGCGGGTTTGGTCGAAACGATAGCCCACCGGTGGCGGCAGCGTCTCTGTTTGCAGGCTTAGACAGCCTCTCATACCCGCCAAACCGGTGCATCCTCCGGGATATCGTCCAACGGACTGCGGATATGCAGGCCGGGACGGTTCATCACATGGGTGTAGATCATGGTCGTTTCCACTTTCGAGTGCCCCAGCAGTTCCTGCACGGTGCGGATGTCAGATCCATTCTCGAGAAGGTGCGTCGCGAACGAGTGTCGCATGACGTGCGGCGTGACCCGCTTATGGATGCCAGCTGCCCGAGCCGCCGTTTTGACTGCTTTCTGCACTATGCCGTCGAGCAAGTGGTGTCGACGTTTCAGCCTGCAAACGGGATCCAGGCTCGTTTCGCGGGATGGGAACAACCACTGCCAAGGCCACTCAACCCCCGCATTGGGGTATTTGCGACCCAATGCTTCGGGCAACCACACGCCCGCGATCGATTCAGCCCGGTCTCCGACAAAAACCCTCCGCGCCGCCTTCAGCTGGTTCTGCATCGGTTCCACCAGGCGAGCGGGTAGCATGGTGATCCTGTCTTTGTCTCCCTTTCCGGCCCGGACCGTTATCTGACAACGCTCGAAATCGAGATCCTTGACCCGCAATCGCAAGGTTTCCATCAAGCGGAGACCGGAACCGTACATGACCTCTGCTACCAGGCGAACCGTCCCATCGATTTCCGCAAACAGCCGGGAGCACTCGCTCGGGGTCAATACGACCGGAGCCCGGACCTTTGGCTTGGCCCTCCGAAACTCGATCTCGCCGGGTTCCCTTCCAAGCCCTTCCCGTAGAAAGAACACAATCGCGTTCAGTGCCTGCTTCTGGGTCGCTGGACTCACCCGGCCGCGAACAGCCAGATCACCCAGAAACCGACCGATATCATCACCGTCGATTGTTTCGGGCGCCATCGGCTTCATGAAGCGGACCATACGCTTGACCCACCCGCGGTAGGTCTGCTCGGTTCGCCAAAGGAAGTTGCGGCGGCGACACGCGCTGATCAACTTCCGTTCCCACTCGGATTCGCCCAGGTCCATCCGTGCGGGCAGGGGCGGTTCCGAGCTCCTGAGCACCGAAGCCTCAGCAGAGTGACTCCGCGTTCGAAAACCATTCCCGTTACCCTCAGAATCCCCGCCTGACTTCCTTGAGCCTCTGCGGATGGCCTCACGGAAAAACCACCTCAGAGAAACCCTCGATGCGGTCGTATCTCCTTGCTTTTCAAGGTCATCGATATAGGATCGGGCCAAAATAATCGAACTGGGCGACCTCATTGATCGACAATGCGACAAGAACCGGAATATCTCACGCTCATGCACCCGTCTGGTGGCATCTTGGAGCCCGCTTTCAAACAGAACTCTCCGCCATTCTCGAAAGCTCACTGGCTGCCGCCAGGAATCCCTGATGCCTTCATTACCCTCCATGGTGAATGAGTTACGGATTCCGGGTATCCCTGGCAATAAGAAAATGTGTTCATATGTTCACCTTTCCCAACGCAGAACGCGTATTCCCTTGAATACAAACCCTTTATGAGATACCAATCCCTCTCTTCGAAACGATCTCAAGAAAAAGCAATAATTGATATGCCGGAACTTAGTTCCGGTGAATAACACTGTTGGGTGTTCCGGTTGTTCGAGATCTCCTAGGAAGCTGACGACATCGCGGTAAACAGAGCACACTATGAAACCGGTAACAGGGAAAAGGATTATGTGTTTTCTGATAGCCTGTGTTGTCGTATCGGCTAGCAGCTTTTCGAGCGGTAACGAGCAGCCACCGATAGATTTCTCAGAGTACTACTCCCTAGAGATGTACGGTATTGAGAAGAACTTCATTGCCCTATTCTTCGGTGTACATCCGTATCCTTATGGTGAAAAGCTCGAGGACACGATTCGTACCGTATTGGAAGAGTTAGGTGTGGACGACCATGCAACATTGAAAACGACTATTGCGAGGTGTGTCGAAAACTTTGAGCGATCCGATTCTGTTAAAACTTGGTCTGATGATCATGGGTTAAAGGTTTCATTCAGATACAGGTTCAAAGATGCCGTATCGGAACACATTTTGAAGCTCCGCTTTGAGGACAGTGGTAGACTAATCGTAACGATAAGTACGTTTAAGACATATACGCATGGTATTACCGACCCATATGAGTTGGCCGATTGAACTCAAGATCGTTCGAACACATGGAGATGAATACAACCCAATCGGGTAGCCGGGAGCGTTAACTCTCCCGGCCCCCACACCACCCAGCATGCGGATCCGCACTAGGCGGTTCCGAAA
>QNAI01000036.1 GCA_003641745.1 Verrucomicrobiota bacterium
TCGGGCAGAGTTGCTTTGGGTCGTGGCCGGCGTTGGGCACGAGGACCAAGGCCTTTGGGCCTGGGCGCCTCGCGCCTGCCTTGCCCAGCACCCCAAATCAATCTCTGCGACATGCTTCAGCACCTTTAAGACAGCCTCTTAGCCCGGACGCTTCTCCAGATTCGCACAAACCCGCTTGCGATTGCGCAGTCAGGGATTCGGGTTCAGACTCGACCGGGCAAAAAAATAAGCGGACCGCCTACCCCTAAACGGCCCGCCATTGTATTCTGAGTTACCCCAAAATCTCCGCTAAGCGGAGTATCGAGCCAATATTGCGCATTTTACGTCCAGCGCAAGCGAGGTCTTCCCTCTTTCGTGTCCTAACTATAGAACAAGTTCTTATTTTCGAGACGCATACCCATAAGGAAGCATAATAATGTCTCAACCGGATCCATCCTGCCCTTGCTCCCCTCAAGCATCCTCTTCGATTGCACCATTGGATCCCTTCTCCGACGATTTCTCCAGAACCCCTCTCAAGAAATGAAGACCTGCCGCCTGACCATCAAAGCCGCTCCCGGGTCCAGAGTGGATTCGGTCGACGGCATGCTCGGCGATGCTATCAAAATCCGATTGAGGGCGCCCGCCGTCGACGGCAAGGCAAACAAGGCACTACTTGATCTTCTCGCCCAGCGCCTCGACCTCCACCCCCGGGACATCCGACTGGTCACCGGACAGACCGCCCGACTGAAGATCATCGAGATAGCCGGACGTACTGAAGATGAAGCCCGCCAACAGCTTCTCGGTGATCCCACCCTGCATTCCCGGCAATTGGAATGATCGATAATTCTCATGAAGAGGCTTGCGATCAAACCCCACCCGAATTGATACCATTAGGGGTGCCTTGAAGGCACTTCGAAATAATCAGATCACCATGCCCGCCGTCGCAGACAGTCCGAGCCCCGCCCTGAAGCGCCGAAAGCCGAACCCGTGGGTCAAGCGATTCAAGTCACCCATCCATAACAACGGCCTCTTTGCCGCCGGGACGATCCCGGAAGGAACCCGGGTCATCGAATACGTGGGTGAGAAGATCACGAAGAAAGTGTCCTACCGGCGCGCCGTCGAGCGGATTGATCAGGCGCAACGCACCGGCGGTGCGGCCGTCTTCATCTTCGAACTCAATTCCAAGTACGACGTGGACGGCAGCGTTCGCTGGAATCCGGCCCGCATGATCAATCACTCCTGTGACCCGAACTGCGAGACCAGGGTGGTCAAGGGACACATCTGGATTGTGGCGCTGAGGGAGATCGAGCCGGGGGAAGAGTTATCCTATGATTATGGATACGACATCGAACATTGGAAGGAACATCCCTGCCGCTGCGGCCGGCCTGACTGTGTCGGGTATATCGTCAGGCACGATCAGCGAAAAAAGCTGAAACGCCTGCTCAAGAAGCAGAAGAAGCAATCCAGGGCGAAATCGGGGAAGAAATGATAAGGCGGCCGGAAGCGAACCCGGGATGAAACGCTTTTCCCATGATCTGCCCTTTCGGTTGCCACCGCGATGGGCGCTCCTGACGCTGATCGCAGCTCTATTTCCGGCTCCGCGCGGGATCGCCCTGACCCACTCGGTCCGGCGGGGCGAAACGCTCAGCACGATCGCCGCTCAATACGGAATCGACTCCGATGCTCTGGCCCGGGCCAACCGACTCGGCGATGCCGACCTGGTCATGGTCGGGCAAAAATTGAGTGTCCCGGCAAGCGCAGCACCCTTCATCGAATACAAAGTCCGGAAAGGAGACAGCCTGGGATCAATCGCAACCCGCTTCGGCGTTTCACCCCGGGAGATCTCCAAGGCAAATAATCTGAGGGACGACGATCTCGTCTACGCCGGCGAGCAGCTCCGCATACCCAACAAGGATTCCCGGCAGGTCTATTACACGGTCAGAAAGGGAGACAGCCTGGCATCGATCGCCGCCGCCCAGGGCGTCACAGCCCAGTCAATCGCCGGCGCCAACAGCCTTCGGAACGCAAATCTGCTCCAGGTCGGCCAGATACTCGCGATCCCCGGGGGCAAGGGGTCACCGCCTGAACCCGCTCCCACCAAACCCCCGGCGCCCCCTCAGAAAAAACCTGTTGTCACCTACACCGTCCTGAAGGGCGACATCCTGGCTGAGATCGCCGCCGACCAGGGCATCCCGGCCAGCGCGATCGCAGAGGCCAATAAACTCTCGAACGCCAATCTGCTCAAAGTGGGACAGGTGCTGGTCATTCCCGGTGGCACGGCGTCGTCCGTTGCCGGAATCGGTGAGAGCGCCGCGAAGATCGCACCCACCACCTACACGGTTCGCAAGGGAGACAACCTTGAATCCATCGCAGCCAGACACGGTGTGTCCGTCCGCGAGTTGACCCGGGTCAACGACATAAGGAACGCCAACCTGGTCTCCGTGGGCCAGAAACTCACCATCCCGTCCGGCAGCACCCGGCTCACCGCCTACACCGTCCGCAAGGGCGAAACACTCGGCGCCATCGCCGCCCGTCACCGCCTCTCGGTGTCGGATGTCCTCGCCCATAACAGACTGTCACGCCCCGATCGCATCGTCGCCGGCCAGGTGCTCCTCCTGCCGATTGATGCCGTAACCCCGGCGCCCGCTCCCAGCTATCCGGTTATTTCTTCCTCAACCCGGCGCGCTCTTGACCGTATCGCGGTCAAGTCCCGCCAGTGGAAGCACATCGTTATTCACCATAGCGGCATGCCCCTGGGCAGCGGGAAGAACATCGATCGTTACCACCGGGAAGAGCGTCACATGGAGAACGGACTGGCTTACCACTTCGTGATCGGAAACGGAAACGGGATGAAAGACGGCGAAATCTACATCGGCGGTCGTTGGAAAAGACAGATCGAGGGCGGTCACCTCGCCATTCACTCACTCAACCTGAACAGCATTGGCATCTGCCTCATCGGGAACTTCGAAAAGGACCGGCCATCGGCCCGTCAGCTCAACAGCCTCGAAGCCCTCACTCGCCACCTGCTGAAAACGACCGGACTTTCGACAACCGCGGTGACCACCCACAAGCTTATCCATCCCAAACATACGCTCTGCCCGGGTCGTCGCTTTCCGACCGAAGCATTCACCGCCCGACTCAAGAAGTAGCCCAACGGGGGGAGCTTCGACTTGCCCGGGGGTAGCGTGCAAAGCTTGAAGCTTCCCGCGACGGAAAGGGGGCATTCCTGGATGGCACTGGTGTCGACGTTCTGAGTTGCCGTTCGAAGGGGTCAAACCTTGAATCCCGCATTGGCATGCACGATTGCAAGGAATGACCCCTGTCCCCATGTTCAAAGAACTTGAGTCGCTCAGTCCGAATATCACTCCCGGCAGGAACGAACGGCTGGGCGTCGTCTTTCATCACAGCATCTTGTCGTTCGGGGAAACGATCGCCACCATGTCGAAACGCGAAAACATCGTCAGTTACCACTGCCTGATCGACGCGGATGGCACCCGATGTCAGCTCGCACTCGACGACACCATCGCTCATCACGCCGGCGTCTCAGTCTTCAAGGGTCGGGAGGGCTGCAATCGCTTCATGCTCGGCTGCTCCTTTGCGGGCGACACCTACAAGGAACCCCTCACCGATGCCCAGCTCAAATCCATGCTTGAGTGGCTGGAACCTCGCTGGACACGCTACGGGTGGTCCATCGAGTGGATGACCGATCACCGAACGGTCGCACCCGATCGCAAGGATGACCTGAAGCCCGAAGAGTGGAGCCGGGTTCATGCCGCAATCGCAAAACGATTCGGAGCCTGAGCGGTCACGCGACCGGTGGGGGTTCGCATCCTGTTCAAAAAAGCATCTGGTGTCCTGTCTCGCAAATGCGCTTGTACAACATGGTGGCGTCATGGGGTCGATAGCATGGCGGGAGGGGAAAACCTGTCGAAAAGACAGATTTCCAATAATTTCGCTTGACGATTAAAACGCCCGTATGAAACGTTCGTTCTAAACGGATGTATTAATGGCTCAGCCCGAAAAAAACAGTTCTGCGGATGGAAGGGACACCAGCGATCGATTGCTCGATGCGACGGAAGCCCTGTTCGCCGCCGGAGGGTCGGACGGCATCTCAGTGCGAGCGGTGACGACCGAGGCCAATGCCAATCTGGCCGCCGTCGGCTACCACTTTGGGTCCAAGGATGCGCTGATCCAGGCGGCCATCACCCGTCGTTTCATCTGGCTGAATGAAAGGCGCATGAAGCGCCTCGACGAATTGGAGGTGGAAGCCGCGCCCGAGCTTCCACCGCTGGAATCCGTGATCGACGTTTTCCTTCTTCCGGTCCTGAACGCGTTTCCGGACCAGCCGGAGCGGTCAGCCCATCTGCGCGCGTTCTTTTCCCGAGTATTCTCGGAGAGTCCCGAATTCCAGAAGAGCATCCGGATCAGCGGCCTGCAGAAGACCGCCGACCGCTTTTCCGTGTTGATCAGCGCCATTCTGTCCGAGCTTCCCATGGAGGAGATCTACTGGCGGATTCATTTCTCAGCCGGTCCGATGTTGAGCACCCTTCTCCATGGTCACCGCCTGCGGGTGCTATCGCATGGTCAATGTGACCCCGATGATGTCGAGGGTGCGATCACTCGGTTGAGATCGTTCATCTGCGCCGGCCTCCGCGCTCCAGCGGGACAGTCTGAGCCGGTATCGTCGCCCACCGAATGATCGATCTCCAAATCATGCGACTTTTCGATCCCGCGAGTGTTTCTTTGAACAATATTCACCAAATGAAAGCCAGGTTTCTGATCACCGCCCTTCCGCTGGCGTTCGCCGTGGGATGCGCCACCAGTCCCGACCCGACCGAACGGGAGCTTCTGGTTGAAGCTCCCGACAACTGGTCGGCCGAAGCAGCGACTGATTCTGCGGCGACGGTTCCAGTACCCGGCACTCCCGGTTGGCTCCACCAATTCAATGACCCCAAGCTGAACACAGTGGTGGAAGATGCCCTGGAGCGAAATCTTGATCTCCAGGCTGCAATTGCCCGACTCGACGCCGCACGTGCCAACGCGAGGATCTCAGAAGCCGACCAATTCCCACAACTTGGGGCCGGTCTGGCCGGAAGCCGACGGGAATTTATTTTCGATGAGTCCACTGACCCTCCATCAACCCTCACCTCGAACAGCTACGGATTCTCCCTCGACCTGTCATGGGAAGTGGATGTCTGGGGTCGCCTGCGTGACAGCGCCTCCGCATCGATCGCCGATTACGAAGCGGCGGCAGCCGACCTGGCCGGCGCTCGTCTTTCCTTGGCCGGCAATACCGCAAAATTCTGGTTTCGTGCGACCACCGCCCACCAGCAACTCGACCTCGCCAACGAAACGGTCTCGAGTTTTGAATCCACGGTTGACCTGGTCAGAAGTCGATTCGAGAGCGGAATCAGCTCTTCGCTCGAACTCAGGCTGGCCCTGGCCAACGCGGCGGCCGCCCGGGCCCTGAAGCAGAAGCGCGCCCAGGAACTTGAGCAATCGGTGCGGGCCCTGGAGGTGGTCGTCGGCACCTACCCGGAAAACGCCCTGGGAACCGTCGATGAATTGCCGGAACTGAATCAATCGGTGCCCGCCGGCCTTCCCTCAGAGTTGCTAAACCGGCGCCCGGACATCGCCGCCGCCGAACGCCGCCTGGCTGCCGCCGACAGACGTGTCTCATCAGCCAAAAAAAGTCTCCTGCCCAGCCTGCGCCTGACCGGTTCCGCCGGCACCGCCAGCCAGGATCTGTCGAATATCGTCGACGCCGATTATTCCGTGTGGAGCCTGGTCGGGGGGCTCACCCAACCCCTTTTCCAGGGCGGCCGTCTACGCGCGAATGTCGAGCGCTCCAAGGCCGACGCCGAGCGCATCTATTTCGACTATTCGAAGACGATCCTCACCGCGTTCCAGGAGGTCGAAAACGCCCTGGCCGCCGAAAAATACCTGTTCATCCGCGAAACGGAACTTTTCGAGGCCGCCATTCAGTCCGATGGCGCTCAGCGCCTGGCCGAAGACGAATACGCCGCCGGATTGATCGAGATCATCACTGTGCTCGAATCCCAACGCCGGGCGCTCAATGCCAAGGAAGCCTACCTGTCCGTCCGCGAACTGAGGCTGCGCAATCGCGTCGATCTCCACCTCGCCCTCGGTGGCGACTTCGGCGAGCGAGCGACCGTTGCTGCAAACTGAACCCACCCTTTCCCACCACCTTCTGAATCCACCGAGCGATGAAACTCATCACCAGAATCCTGATCCCGATCGGCATCATCTGTTTTGCCGTACTCCTCCTTTTCGTCCTGATCAAGTTCAAGAAAAAGGCTGAAACCCAGCCGGTCGAGGTGAAACCGCAACTGGTCCAGGTCATGACGGTCGAGTCAGGTTCGCAGACCTTCGAAGTGCGCACTCAGGGCACTGTCATGCCACGAACCGAGTCGTCCCTGACCTCGGAGGTTTCCGGCCGCATCCTATCGGTTTCGACCGCCTTCTATGCGGGAGGTGTCTTCGAGGAAGGCGACATCCTGCTGGAGATCGATCCAAGCAATTACGAGTCTGCGGTGGCCCAGGCCGAATTCATCCTTGAGCAGGCGCGGCTTCGCTACGCCCAGGAGGAAGCCCGTGGCGAGCAGGCCGAGAAAGAGTGGGGCACCCTTTCAAAGGGCGAACCGTCACCGCTGGCTCTGCGCGAACCTCAGCTGCGCGCGGAAGCCGCCAACATCGAGTGGGCCCGTGAAGCGCTTGAAAAAGCCAGGCGCGATCTTGAGCGAACCAGGATCCGAGCCCCGTTCACCGGCATGGTCCGCGAAAAGCGGGCCGATATCGGCCAGTACGTCAACATCGGCACCCCGCTCGGCACCATCTTCGCCATCGACCTGGCCGAAGTACGGCTTCCGCTTTCGCTCGACCAACTGACCTACCTGGAACTGCCCGGTTCTTTTCAGGGCAGGGCCGATCCCGACCCCGGGACACCCGTCACCCTGACCGCCCGGATCGCCGGCCGGGAGCACGCGTGGAAGGGCACCATCGTGCGAACGGAGGGCGCGATCGACACCGCCAGCCGAATGATTTATTGCGTGGCCCAAGTCGACGATCCGTATTCGATCCATCATGACGCCTCTGAACTCCCATTGACCATGGGGCTCTTTGTTGAAGCCAGGATCGAGGGCCGCACGGTTGAGGACGTTGTCGTCCTTCCGCGACAGGCTCTGCGCGGGGCGGATCGGGTCCTGGTGGTGGGGGAGGACAACAGCCTCCGCAGCCGCACGGTCACCGTGATCAAGGCGGACGAGGATCAGGTCATCCTATCGAGCGGACTGGAAACGGGCGAACGGATCTGCCTCACGTCTCTTGAATTTGTGGTCGAGGGCATGACGGTGGATCCGGTCGCGCCGGACGGAACCCGCCTGGATGCTCCAGGGACCGCCATCGCCGAGGTTCCGGAATCGAACGGAGATCAGTCATGAGCCAGCTCAAGGGAGGGATCATCGCCTGGTTTGCCCGTAACCCGGTCGCAGCCAACCTGCTGATGGCGGTCATCATGGCGGCCGGTCTTTTCACCGCCGTTACCATCAAGAAGGAGGTCTTTCCCGAGTTCTCAATCGACCAGGTCGTGGTCAGCGTGCCCTACCGCGGCGGGTCTCCCCAGGAAGTCGAGGAGGGTGTCGTGGTTCGCATCGAGGAAGCCATCCAGGCCGTCGACGGCATCAAGAAGATCCGCTCCCGGGCCATCGAGGGATTCGGAATCGTCACGGTTGAGATGCGTGCCGGCTACGACATGCAGAAGCTGGTCAACGACATCAAGGTACGGGTCGACGGCATCTCCACCTTCCCGGTCGAAACCGAGCGGCCGATCATCGAGGAACTGACCACCCAGCAGGAGGTCCTCTGGATCAATCTCTACGGCGATGTTGATGAGGTCACCCTGAAGCGGCTGGCCGACAAGGTTCGCGATGAAATCACCGCCCTGCCCGATATCACCCAGGCCGAAGTTTACGGCACACGCAATTTCGAGATCTCGATCGAAGTCTCCGAATCCAAGCTGCGCGAATACGGCCTTTCCTTCAATGACGTCGCCCGGGCGGTGCGCAATTCTTCGCTCGATCTTCCCGCCGGCTCGATCCGGACGGTGGGCGGCGAGATCAGCCTGCGGACCAAGGGGCAGGCCTATACCGGCGACGAATTTGAATCACTCGTGCTGCGGACCCGCCCGGACGGTGTCCGCATCCTGCTGGGCGACGTGGCCCGGGTCGTCGACGGCTTCGAGGACACCAATCGGCTGACCCGTTTCAACACCAAGCGATCGGCCAGCATACGTATTCTCCGGGTCGGCGAGCAGAGCGCGCTCGACGTCGCCAAAGCGGCCAAGGCCTACGTGGCCGAAGCCAATCAAAAACTCCCCGAGGGGGTCACCCTGCAGGTCTGGTCGGACGGGTCCAAGTTCCTCAAGGATCGTCTCTCCATGCTGCTTCGCAACTGCGTCACCGGCCTCATCCTGGTCTTCCTCTCCCTGACCCTCTTTCTCCGACTCAAGCTGGCCATCTGGGTCTGCCTGGGCATCCCCCTTTCCTTCCTCGGGGCCCTCTGGCTGATGCCCATGCCCTTCATGGACATCTCGATCAACATGATCACCCTGTTCGGCTTCCTGGTGGTCATTGGCATCGTGGTCGATGACGCCATCGTGGTCGGTGAAAACGTCTACACCGTTTCCCAGAAAGAAGGCTTCGGGATCGAGAGCGCGATCAAAGGGGCCCAGGAAGTGGCTGTGCCGGTGACCTTTGGCGTTCTCACCACCATCGTCGCCTTCATCCCCATGCTGATGGTGCCGGGGGTGAACGGAAAGATCTGGAGTGGAATCGGCCTGGTGGTCATCGCCACCCTGGTTTTCTCACTGGTCGAATCGAAGCTGATCCTGCCCTCCCATCTGGCCGGCATGAAACGGCGCGAGCAGGACCGATCCAAGCTTGGCCGGTTCGACCGCTTCCAGCGTTTCTTCGGTGACGGCCTTCAGAAGTGGATCCACCGGATCTACAAACCCTCCCTCGCCTGGGCCCTGAAGAATCGCTACGCCACCCTGGCAACCTTCATCGGTGTGTTGATCGTATCCATCGGCCTGATCGTCAGCGGGTGGGTCCGCTTCGTATTCTTCCCCAATATTGAATCCGACTATATCAATGCCAACGTCCAGATGACGGAAGGCACGCCCGCTTCCTTTACCTACGAAACCGCCCTGCGCATGGAGAGGGCGATCTACGAGGTCAAGGAGGAGGGCGAAGCCGCGGGCGAGGCCCTTATCTCAAATGTCCTCCTCCTTCTGCGCAGCGACACCGAAATCCAGTTCTGGGTCGAACTCTCACCTTCGGAAGACCGTTCCACCCGGGCCTCGGATATCGCCAAACGCTGGCGGGAAAAGGTGGGACCCGTCCCCGGCACCAACAGCGTGACCTATACCGGAACCATTGCCAACAGCGGCAGCCCGATCGACGTCCAGCTGACCAGCCAGAACCCCGAGGATCTCCAGGCCGCCGCGTCCGAACTCAAGATCGCGCTGCGCCGGTATTCAGGAGTCTATGACATCCGGGACACCTCGAACCTTGGTAAACAGGAAATCAAGCTCGCCATCAAGCCCGCGGCGGAAATTCTCGGCCTGACCCTCTTCGACCTCGCCCGGCAGGTCCGGCAGGGTTTCTACGGCGATGAGGCCCAGCGTATCCAGCGTGGCCGCGACGACGTGCGTGTCATGGTCAGGTATCCCAAGGAAGAGCGCGATTCGCTCGGCAACCTCGAAAGCATGCGTATCCGAACCCCGGCCGGCACCGAAGTGCCGTTCTCCGCCGTGGCCGAGGCCGAAATGGGACGCGGCTATTCGACCATCCAACGGGTTGACCGCAAGCGCATCGTCTCCGTTTTGGCCGACATCGACAAGGATTCGATCGCGCCCGACGTGGTCCGCAGCGATCTGAACGACAGGATCATACCCGAAATTCTCCGCAAGTATCCGGAAGTTGCCTACACCCAGGAAGGCGAAGCCCGCGAACAGGCCGAAGCGCTCAACAGCCTGGCCACGGGAGGCCTGCTGGCCGCCTTCCTCATCTTCGCCCTGATGGCCATCCCGCTCAAATCCTATCTTCAGCCGGTGATCATCATGTCGGTCATCCCCTTTGGGCTGATCGGCGCCGTCCTGGGACACATCATCATGGGACATCCGATCAGCATCCTCTCGATGTGCGGCATGATTGCGCTGGCGGGGGTGGTGGTGAATGACAGCCTGGTCATGGTCGACTATATCAACCGATCGATCAGCCGGGGTGCCCAGCTCGTCGATGCGGTACGCGAGGCGGGTATCGCCCGTTTCCGACCGATCCTGCTTACCTCACTGACCACCTTCATGGGCCTGTCGCCGTTGCTGCTCGAAAAGAGTCTGCAAGCTCAGATCCTCATACCGATGGCGATTTCCCTGGCCTTCGGCGTGGTCTTCGCCACCACCATCACCCTCCTGCTGATCCCCTGCCTCTACCTGATGCTCTACGACCTGAAGTCCATGTGGAGCTCGAAAACCGCTCAGGAAATCGCCCTCGCCAACCGCGAGGTGGCGGTGGGTACTGGGAACAGGTAGGTTGGTGCAATTCCAATGGCTGCGCCCCCCGGGATAAGACAGGCACGCCCCCCCGGTAGCAGCAGAATACGCCGACGTGTGACCACTCCGAAAACACTGACTGAAGATAAGCTCAACGACTACCAGACCAACGGTTGTGTCCACATCCCCGGAGTCATCTCGAAGGAGGAGGTCGCTTGACCCTCGGGGCACTCGCGCTTCTGTTTCTGGATCATGGAAATGATGCCCTGGGGATACTACGAGCGGCTGCGGCCGGCCGAAATCGACTCGATTCGAAGCCAACACCCGATCGCCTACCTGCCGTGGGGCGCGCTGGAGTGGCACAGCTACCACGCGCCGATCGGACTCGACGGCATGAAGGCGCACGGTCTGTGTGTGGCCATGGCCAGACAGACGGGAGGGGTTGTGCTGCCGCCGGTCTACATCGCGACTGACACGATCAAGCCGCTCAAGGGATTCAAGCACACCCTCGAACACAGCGAGGAAACCATCAAGACCCTCTGCCGGGAGTTCCTTGAGCAGTTGGCCGACGAGGACTTCAAGGTGCTCATCGTCATGACCGGCCACTACGGTGGCGTCCACCGCGACGCCATCGTCAATACGGCCGCGGCGTTTGCCGCCACTCATCCCGACCTCACGGTCTGGGCCTTCCCCGACAGCGAACCCATGGAGGGACATTTCAAGGGCGACCATGCGGCGGTGGGCGAAACCTCCTTCCAGCTCCTGTTCGACGGCGACCTGGTCGACCTCAGCCTGGTGCCGCAGGATCGGGCACCCACCCTGGACGACGACGGGGTCTGGGGCGACGATCCGAAAAACGCCCGCGCCGAGCGGGGCCGACGCATGCTCAAGGCCTTTCTCGACCATACCGTCACCCGCATCAACGAATCCGCCTCTCAAGCAACATGAATACACGCACCCTCGGTCGCACCGGATTGGAAGTCAGCGAGATCGGCCTCGGCACCTGGGCCTTCAATTCCTGGATCTACGGAGAAGTTGACAACCAGGAGGCAATCCGGTCCATCCGAACGGCCCTCGATCTCGGTATCAATTTTTTCGATACAGCACCTCTCTATGGAGTGGGCCGGGAAGACGGGGTGGCGGAGCGAGTCCTTGGGCAGGGCCTGGGCACCGACCGCGATCGCTCGATCATTTCAACCAAGTTCGGCCGAAACCCGTCGATGGAGGGCGCGCATTTCAACGGCCGGCGGGCCCGGGAATCGGTCGAGGAAAGCCTCCAGCGGCTCGGCACCGATCGAATCGATATCCTCTTTTTTCACTCGCCCTTCGGCCCCCATGAGATCGATGACGATGTCTGGGCCGCCTTGGACGATCTGAAGCAGGCCGGGAAGATTCGCGCGGTCGGCCACTCGATTTCCCTGTTCAAAGACACCGAGGGTATGGCCCGGGAATGGGCCCGGGATCGCAAGATCGACGTCATTCAGGTCGTCCTCAGCCTGATGAACCGCGAGGCCCTGCCCCTGATCAACGATCTGGGTGCGGCCGGCATCGGGATTGTCGCCCGGGAATGCCTGGCCAACGGTTTCCTCAGCGGTGCCATCACTGGGGATACGATCTTCCCCGAGGGTTCCCTCAATGCGCGGTATTCAAGGGAGGAGATCGTCGAACGGGCCGGCTATGCTGAGGCACTCAAGGGCGTGCTGGTCCGGGACGATGTTCCCACTCTGCCTCGAGCCGCGCTGCGCTGGGTCCTTGACCAACCCCAAGTTTCACTCGCCCTGACCGGGGCCAAGAATGTCGATGAACTGCGCGACGGAGCCGCTGCTTCGGATGCCGCCACCTACTCCGAAGACGAACTTCGAAAGGTGGCGGATCTGCACAGGCGGGATTTCTCGCCGGCCTGAGGCAACGGCCAGACAGGCGGGGGACCGGAGTCACCGGGCCCTACGTGGTTCCCACGGGACAATCCGTCTGGTAAAACTCTCATCCCGGGGTACTTGCGTCTTGCCCAACGGCAAACTCTTCGTTACTTCAGAGCCGTATCCAAACTCCTTCCATGACACCTGTTGTCCGGTGTTGACCCTCAAAGCCCATGAGTGCCTGTTCCCCTATCAAAGCTCGATGGAACCTCCATCGTAGCATCGCGGTATTGCTGGCCCTGCTCCTGAGCGCTGTAACAACGGAAGTTTCGGCCTTCCTTTTCGACTTGGGCGAGGTCAAAGGCAGCCTTGATACGACGCTGACCCTGGGCGTCAGTTCCCGCCTGAGCGACCCGGACCGGAAATTTTACGGCACCGCCTCCGGAGGCCTGCAGGACTCGGTCAACGCCGACGACGGCAACCTGAACTACCACAGCGGGATCAATTCTCTCATCGTCAAGGGCACGAGCGATCTCGAGCTCAACTACGGTCGCTTCAGAGCGTTCGGACGGGCCTACTACTTCTACGATTTCGAGAATGAAAACAGCGACCGCGCCCGGACTCCATTGAGCGACGCAGCCCTCGAGCAGGTGGGCTCGGACGTTCGTATACTCGACGCCTTTGTCGTCGGGCAATTCGACATCGGGACATCGCCTCTCGACATTCGACTGGGCGCCCAGGTCCTGAACTGGGGTGAGAGCACGTTCATCCAGAACGGAATCAACGTGATCAACCCCATCGATGTCTCCCGCATCCGCGTGCCCGGGGCCGAACTCAAGGAGGCCCTGGTCCCCATCCCGATGATCTCCGCCTCCTACGGCGTGACCGAGGACATCACCCTGGAGGCCTTCTACCAATTCCGCTGGAGCGAGACGGTCATCGACCCGCCCGGCACCTACTACTCAACCAACGATTTTGCCGGTCGGAGCGGTTCGCAGGTCTATCTTGGTTTTGGCTCGATTCCCGACGACAGCCCGCTCGGTTTCGTTCCGCGGGGTCAGGATGCCTACCCTTCGGATTCGGGACAGTTCGGTCTGGCCGCGCGCGTCTTCGTGCCGGGCCTCAACTCGACCGAATTCGGGTTCTATTTCATCAACTACCACAGCCGGCTGCCCAATATCAGCGCCGTGACCCCGTCCGAACCCATCAACCCCAATCTCACGGGCCCGCTGACCATCGTATTCACAAAGGCGGGCCTCCCGCCGGAACAGGCATCGGCCGCGGCGGGCCAGCTTTTCGGAATTCTTGCCAAGTACACAATCGGCGGTCCCGGTGCCCTCACACCGGAGGAGCTCGCCGTGCTCCAGGCGCCACAGAGCCAGGCGGCAATCGATGGCGCCAAGTCGATTGCCTTTCTCCAATCGGCGGCCACCGCGCAGTACCTCATCGAGTATCCGGAGGACATCCAGCTATACGGTGCGAGCTTCAACACCTCACTCGGTTCGACCGGCGTGTCCCTGCAGGGCGAACTCTCCTACAAGGTCGGCGTGCCGCTCCAGGTCGATGATATCGAGCTGCTCTTCGCCGCCCTTTCAGCCATCCACCCCGCCTTCGGCGCGAACAACCAGATCGGCAATTTCCTGGGTCAGCTCGAAACCTACATACCCGGGTACGAAAGGGAAAACGTCTGGCAGGCGCAGGTGACGGCGACAAAGGTATTCGGCCCCACCTTGGGAGCCGACCAATGGGTGCTCCTGGGCGAAATTGGAGTGACCCATGTGCCGGGCCTCCCCGACAAGGAAACCCTCCGCTTTGACGGGGCCGGCACGTTCACCAGCGGCAGCCAGGAAGCGATGGACAATACGGGCAACGGCCAGTACGCCGCGACCCCCGCTTTCGCCTTCGCAGATCGAACCTCGTGGGGTTACCAGATCGTAACTCGACTTGACTATACGAATGCATTCTTCGGCGCAAATATGTCACCGCTTCTCGCTTTCTCGCACAATGTCGGCGGGAATACACCCCGGCCACTCGGAAATTTCATCGACGGGCGCATGTCGCTCACCGCGGGCCTCCGGTTCACCTACCTCAATGATTGGGAGCTGGAATTCCGCTACACGAACTACTTTGGCGCGGATGTCTACAACCTCCTCGCCGACCGCGACTTCGCTTCGGCCACGATCAAATACTCCTTCTAACGAACCCTCACGCCTTCATCCTGTTATGTCGCTCCGCCCAGTCCTCACTTCAGTTTTCATCGCTGCCGCACTCGGGTATGGTGGCCACGCCGCCATTCCGGCTGACGAGATCGCTCGACTCGGAGAAGACCTTACACCGCTCGGAGCGGAAAAGGCCGGCAATGCCGACGGAACCATCCCTGCATGGACCGGAGGCATCACCGAACCGCCGGCCGGCTACGAGCCCGGCATGCACCATCCGGATCCATTCGCGGAGGACGACGTGCTCTTCACCATCGACCAGTCTTCCATGGTCCAGCACGCCGACCAGCTCACGGCCGGACACCGAGCTCTCATCCAAACCTACGAGACCTACCGGATGCCGGTTTATCCAACCCGTCGCAGTGCCTCGTTTCCCGAACGCATCTACGCGGCAACCCGGAAGGTCGCGGCCACGGCTCAACTCGCCAATGAGGGCAACGCCGTCGAGGGCGCGGTCATCGGCATACCATTCCCGATTCCCGAAAACGGCCAGGAAGTCATCTGGAATCACCTGCTTCGCTACCGCGGTGTTTCGGTCGGTCGATCGATCGCCCAGGCGGCGCCCACCCGCCGGGGGGCCTACTCGCTGGTCACCTTCTCCGACGAGTTTCTCATGAATTACCACCTCCCGGACATGACCGAAGACAAGCTGGCCAATGTGCTGACTTTCTTTCGGCAGGAGGTGCTGTCCCCGGCGCGCCTGGCCGGTTCGATCCTCCTGGTGCACGAGGCACTCGATCAGGTCTCCGCGCAACGACAGGCATGGGTCTACAACGTCGGCCAACGCCGCGTCCGCCGGGCGCCCAACGTCGCCTACGACAATCCCGGCACCGCCGCCGACGGGATGCGCACCAGCGACCAGTTCGACATGTTCAACGGGGCCATCGACCGCTATTCCTGGGAACTGCTCGGGAAACGCGAGATCTTTGTTCCCTACAACTCCTACCGGCTGCACAGCGACAAGCTCCGCTATAAGGAGATCCTCACCCCGCTGCACATCAACCAGGACCTCACCCGGTACGAGCTTCACCGGGTCTGGGTGGTGGACGCCAGGTTGCGGGAGGGCACGAGCCACATCTACTCACGCCGCACGTTCTACATCGACGAGGACAGCTGGCAGATTCTCAGCGTCGACCAGTATGATACCCGGGGCGATATCTGGCGCGTCTCTGAAGGCCACTGTATCAACTACTACGACGAGCCCACCTTCTGGACCACACTCGAAACTCATGTCGATCTTTTGGCCGGTCGCTATCTTGCGATCGGGCTGGACAACGAATCCCGAATGTATGACTTCGCGCTCGGCCGCAAACCGGATAACTACACTCCGTCGGCCCTACGCCGCCAGGGCATGCGCTGAACAGAGTGGCAAGATCACGACAATTCGCGGCAATGGTCGCCATCGCGGCCGGTTTGCATGGAGCCCTGTTCCTGCAAACCGCGAGCCCCGCTGAGCCCGCCCCGGCAGCCATCGATCAGCCGGCCCCTGCCTCCCGACTGGCCTCTGCGGGAATGCTGCTGGATCTGGCGCGCGTCGGCGCGAGGGTTGTGGCGGTCGGCGACCGGGGGATTGTCGTGCTTTCCGACGATGAGGGGGCGACCTGGCGCCAGGCGGTGGTTCCAGTCCAATCCATGCTGACTTCCGTGGCGTTTGCCGATCCGAACAACGGTTGGGCCGGAGGACACGGTGGCGTTCTGCTGGTGACACACGATGGAGGCGAGTCATGGAACCGGGTGGAGGCACCCACGACGAAAGATGATTCGTTTCTCGACCTCCTGGCGGTCAACCGGCGCCACATCATAGCCGTCGGCGCCTATGGCCTGTATTGCGAATCCACCGACGGCGGCGCCTCCTGGGAAATCCGACTGGTGCTCGAAGAGGACATGCATATAAACCGCCTCACCCGCACATCGAACGGCCGGATCCTCCTGGCAGGCGAAAGCGGCACCCTCGCGCACTCCGAGGACGACGGCAGAACCTGGGCGCCCATCGACTCCCCTTATGAGGGTTCACTCTACGGCTTCTTTGAGCTCTCCAATGGACGTTGGCTGATCCACGGGTTGCGTGGTCATGTGTTCGTCAGCGATGACCAGGCTGTGACCTGGAGGCAGGTTGCGATCGAGCATGAAGTCCTTCTGATGAGCGGGCTCGAAAGTGAATCGGGAAAGATCGTTCTCAGCGGTCTCGGAGGATGGGTTTTCGTAAGCGATGACGGCGGGGAGACCTTCGCCACAGAAAAACCCGATTCATTGACGGCCACCGCGGAATTGCTTGAGTCCGGGCCCGAACACCTGATCTACGCCGGAGCCGATGGGGTTCGGCGTCTCCCCATGCCATGAACCTGATTTCATTCGATTGATGGCAGGCACCACCAAGGCATTCTTCGAGCGGATCATCTTCGCCCATCGGGGCGCGGTCATCACCCTTTTTGCCATCCTGACTGCCTGGATGACCTGGTCCGCCTTTCACTTGAAAGTTGACGCCGGATTTTCCAAGCAGCTTCCCCTCAAACACGAGTACATCCAGACCTTTCTGGAATATCAGGATCAGTTTGCCGGGGCCAATCGTGTCGCGGTCGCATTGGTCGCCCGGGAGGGTGACATCTTCACACCGGGGTTTTTCAAGATCCTGAAGGAGCTGACCGATGATATCTTCTTCGTGCCTGGCATCGACCGTACGTCGGTCACTTCGATTTTCACCCCGAACGCCCGTTTCATCGAGGTGGTGGAAGATGGTTTTGCCGGCGGGAATATTGTTCCCGCGGATTTTCAACCCACACCCGAATACCTGGAAATCGTCAGGGAGAACATCGTCAAATCGGGCAAGGTCGGACAGCTGGTTGCCAGTGATTTCACGGGAGCCCTGGTCGTTGCACAGCTTCTGGAGATCGACCCGACCACCGGAGAGCAGCTCGACTATATAGAAGTCGCCAAGCACCTCGAATCGGAAATCCGGGCGAAGATCCAGGATGCCAACGCGGATGTTCATATCGGCATTCATATTATCGGATTCGCCAAGATAATCGGCGACGTAAGCGACGGTGCGTCTGGTGTGGCCCTGTTCTTTCTCATTTCAGTCCTCCTGACCACACTGCTGGTCCGGTTTTTTTCCCAATCCTGGAAATTCACCATTCTGGCAATCGCCTGCTCGACCATCGCAGTGATCTGGCAGCTGGGCCTGCTGAATCTGCTCGGTTTCGGTATCGATCCGATGTCGATCCTGGTGCCGTTCCTCATCTTCGCGATCGCGGTCAGTCACGGCGTTCAGATGATTCGAGCCTACCGCGCCGAAATCTTTCTCGGACACGAATCGGTCCGGGCCGCCCGGAACAGCTTTTCGCAATTGCTTGTCCCCGGAGGTCTTGCGCTCGCCACCGACACCATCGGGTTCATCACCCTACTCTGGATCGACGTGGGCATTATCAGTGAGCTCGCAATCACCGCGAGTCTCGGCGTCGCCATGATCATTGCGACCAATCTTTTTCTCCTGCCAGTCCTCCTGTCCTACGTGAAGCTGCCGCCTCACAACGTGGAAAAACTCCAGTCCCGCGGCGAACATCTGCGCCCTCTTTGGAACCGCCTGGACAGGATCACCAATCCCGGTCCCTCCCTGGCCATCATTGCCGTGGCCGTGGCATTGTTTGCCTTCGGGCTCTGGAAATCGCAGGACGTGCAGATCGGCGACCTCGACTCGGGCGTGCCGGAGCTTCGACAGGACTCCCGCTACAATCTGGACGCCGCGGTCATCACCTCGAAGTTCTCCGTCGGAGTGGATGTCCTGACCGTCATTGTCGAAACAGTGCCGGATGGGTGCATTGAGCACGACGTCATGGATATGATCGCCCGCTTCGGCTGGCACATGGCCAACGTCGAAGGGGTTCAATCCGTCCTGAGCATCGCCTCCGTCGCCAAGGTGATCAATGCCGGCTGGAACGAAGGCAGCCTCAAGTGGCGCATGCTCCCGCGCGCCCCGCAGACCCTCGCCCTGTCGGTCACGCCGATCGAAACCTCCACCGGCCTGCTCAATGCCGATGGCAGCGTTCTGCCGGTCAACATCTACCTGGCCGATCATAAGGCCGAGACAATCGACCGGGTCATCGCCGCGGTCGACGCATTCCGCGCCGCGCACGACAGCGATCGACACCGGTTCCGCCTGGCCACCGGGAATATCGGGGTCATGAGCGCAACCAACCAGGTTGTCCGTGCCGCTCAGTTCCCCATGCTGATGTGGGTCTTCGCCAGTATCATCGTTCTGTGCATGCTTACTTTCCGCTCCTGGCGAGCAGCCTTCTGCATCGTCCTGCCACTCATGCTCGTTTCGGTCTTGTCTTATGCCCTCATGGCGATCCTGGGCATCGGCCTGAAAGTCTATACCCTGCCCGTGGCCGCCCTCGGCGTGGGCATCGGAGTCGATTACGGCATCTACCTGTTTTCGCGTCTCGAAAGCCGTCTCAAGCGCGGCGATTACTTCGAGGAAGCCCTGCTCAACGCCTATGCCATGTCGGGCACCGCCATCGTCTTCACCGGTGTGACCCTTGCCGCCAGCGTCAGCATGTGGATCTTCTCCGAACTGAAATTCCAAGCCGACATGGGCATTCTGCTCACCTTCATGTTCATCGTTAACATGCTGGGGGCGATCTTTCTGCTGCCCGCAATCGCCCGCTGGCTTTATCGGCATCACAAACGCAAGGACCCTCCGGAGCCTTTGGATGGTAACCCGGAAACCGGCTAGTTCTCACGATGTGCCCCCAAGGTACCCGCAGGTGAACTGGAATCAGGTCACGATCCTGGACAGTACCTGCTCGATACCCCCGTCGCGTTGCACGCTCGCCCAGCCGAAACGGCAGCTGTGAATCCGCACTACTGGTATCTGAGGAAGCGGCCCGCAAGCAAGGTGACCACCAGACCGAGAGCGGCCAGAGCGGCCATCTGCCAGTCGACTTGGGCAAATCCACCCCCGAAGCTGATCAACTGGTGCATGGCACTCATGGCCCAGCCGGTCGGAAGGGACATTCCGATCGCGCGCATGGTATCGCCCACGATCTCGAGTGGCCACCAGCAACCGCCCAAGGCCGCCATCACCATGCCAACCACAATTGAGATACCGAGCGTACGGTCCGGACTCGAGCTGACCGCGCCGATCAAGACTCCCAGCGCCGCACACATCCAGCTGTAGATCGCCAGGGTGGTCAGGATGAGCGGCAGGTTATGACCCACCTTGACCCCCAGGAAAAGTTGTCCGACCGCCAGGAGAAACAAGATCTGCACCCCTCCGACCAGGAAGCGACCGAAGATCTTTCCGAGCACCAGTTCCAAAGGTCGCACCGGGTAGGCGGCCAGACGTCTGATGATACCTTCCCGTCGCTCGATGGTGAGGCTGATCGCGCCAAAACTCAGGAGGTTGATCAGGAGATACATGACCAGGATTCCGGGAAGGGACTGCTGGTAACCCGCAGGTATGGGATTCCTCCCGGCGAACTGCGCGTCCAACTGAACCGGATCCTCCCTCTGGAGCAGTTCGCGCAACCCGTCCTCCGAAAACTTTGTTCCCGGCGGGTTTTTCAGCACGAACTCGACCAGGGCTGAATTGAGGCCGACCAGGGCTCTTACCAGCCGAACCTCGATCAAGGCGGCCGGCGGCCCGGCGCTGCCCTGCAGTTTGAAAAAGGAAAGCTTCACCTGTTCCGTGGCCAGTATTTCATCCGTAAAGCCTGCCGGTATGGCGATGCCCCGTTCAGCCTCGTCCCGTTCGCTTTCGCCGGCCAGCTGCAAGCCCCGGGCATTGAGTTCCTCCATCAGGAGTGTGCCCATGAAACCGGTATCCAGATTATCGATCAATACCCGGGGGGTGGGATTGCCGGGACTGTCTCTGCCCCCCCGGTTGGCTATGCCGATGACGGCGACAAAAGCCAGGGGCATGACCAACAGCCAGATGAATGCGGTCTTCTGCTTGAGCAGGAGCTTCAGGTCAAAGAAGCCGATCACGAAGATGTTCTTCAAGGTTTGCCTCCTTTGGAGATCAGACGATCCAGCAGAGTGACCGCGAGGAAGATCAGGACCATGCCGAGCAGACCAAGTTTGGCGCCGGCCATGATCCAGGAGACATCCCCCACCCCGTTTTCCAGGGTACGAACCGATCCGGCGAACCAATAAAGGGGCAGGTAGGGGCTGATGTGATCACGGATCAGCGCCGGAAGCGCCTGCACGGGCACCATGGTTCCCCCGACAAAGGCCTGGCTGAAAACGACGATATTCGCGACTACGGCGTGCTTCTGTTCGTCACCGGCCAGTGCCGCCACACATGCCATCAGGCCGGCGCTGAATACGGCGTAAGCCACACAAAGGACGACGATGGGCAGTGGATTCTGCCAGGAGATATTGAAAAGCAATCCCCCGCCACCAAGCAGGATGGCGGCACACAGCAACACAATGACCACGGCAAACAGCATCTTGCCAACCACGATGGGCATGACGCTCGGGCACAAGGTGCGGGTTCGTGCCAGGGTGTGCCGTTTGATCTCCTCGAACAAACTGTTACTCATCGCGATTGATCCGAGAAAGAGCATGAACATCGCGGTCATGCCCGAAAGGATGAAACTGAACATGCTGAATCCGGGACCGGCTTCCTCTTCCTCCTTCAGACGCTCCTCCTTGGTGTAGGTGATCAGAGGTGGGAAAAGTAAGTCCTCCACCTGCACGAAAACGCCCTCCAGCCGGATCAGGAGCGATGCCGTGCCCAGCATGCTGACGCGTTCGCCCTCCGCCAGGTCGATCAGCTCGAGCAGGTCCTTCAACTCCCCGCCAAAAGTCCGGGTGAGTGCGTTCAGCAATTCGACGGCCGCCCCCATCATTTCCTCGACGATGGCGGGGTAAAAGGACTGGGCGGGATTCTTGATCAATTCGAGGGGCGGCGGCACCTTCGCCTCCAGGTAGGCCGCGGTAAAGCCCTTCGGTATGGTGACGACCGCGCTGATCCTGTCGGCCTCGATCAGCTCCATCGCCAGCTCACGGCCCACCACCCGGGGATCGATGAACTGGCTGCCTTCCCCTTGATTGAAGGCCCCCTTGAAGAATTGGCTCAGGATCGTTTCATCCTCATCCACGATGGCGACCTTGATCGCGGCCACGGCCTGCCCGCTCTTCTTCGGTGCAAACGCCAATCCGATCAACGCCGTGATGCAGATCGGAATCGCAAGCTGGATCAGGTAAGGGAGCGGATTGCGCCGCACCCTCAGCAGGTCCTTCCTGAGCAGGTGGCCGATCATCGCCTACTCGCGCAGTTCCCGGCCGGTGAGTTGAAGAAAGAGATCGTTCAGGGTCGGTTTTTTCACGGTCGCGTTCTCGACCGTAATCGGAAGATCGAGGAGCTCCCGCAGGCACTCCGAAGGATGCCGTTCCGATCGGGGAGTAACGGTCAATTGCCGCGCTGTTTCCTGGATGATCGTAAACTGGTCGCCAAAGCCCGGCCATGCGTCCGGATCCACGCCTTCGAATTCGCCTTCGAGCACAAAAACCTGGTCGCCCCCCAGTCGTTTCCTCAACTCGTCCAGGGTGCCTTCGGCCAGGATCCGGCCATGATCGATGATCCCGATCCGATCGCAGAGTTCCTCCGCCTCCTCCAGATAGTGGGTGGTGTAGAGCACCGCGGTCCCGTCATCGACCAATCCCTTGATGAAACCGAGGATATTGGCTCGCGCCTGGGGATCGATACCGACGGTCGGTTCATCCAGCAAAAGGAGTTTCGGCTGGTGCATCAGGGCACACCCAAGGTTGATGCGGCGCTTCATCCCGCCCGAGTATTTCTTGATCGGGTCCCTGGCCCGTTCGCTCAGGTTCAGCGATTCGAGCAGGACACCGGCCTGGGAACGGGCATCGCCCTTGGACAGCCCGGCCAAGCGACCCCAGAACTCCAGGTTTTCCCGACCCGACAATTCCTCGTAAAGGGCTATTTCCTGGGGCACGACCCCCATCTTTCGCTGGGCAGAAACCGGGTCCGACCAGAATTCCTTTCCATCGACCTGAACACTGCCGGAGTCCGGCTTCAGGAGCCCCGAGATCATCGAAATGGTGGTGGTCTTCCCGGCCCCGTTCGGTCCGAGCAACCCATAGATCTCCCCGCGCGCGACATGAAAGCCCACACCGTCGACCGCATCGAGGTCGCCGTAGGCCTTGGCGAGTTCACTCACTTCCAGAAAACTCATAGGCACACTCTCCCAGCCACCCGTCTCACAGATTGAGACGGGGTACGCCCTACACTACTTCCGACCAACCGGCGGGTTACAACCAAATAAAGGTTCTCCGGTCTGCCCGGCGAAAGAGATCGTTTTGAAAAGCTCCATGCGATCAAATGAGCATGGACATTCGACGTCGTCCGGCTTGATTGGGCCGGCAACACATGGTTGAGTCCCGATCGTTCACGATGAAACCCTCCACCCGCAGCAAGGTCGCTTCGTTCCTCTTCTACATCCCCTTTGCCCTTCCCATATGGAAAGCCATCACGGGAACCGGGGTGAGGGTGGCTGACATGCGGCGCGACTACAAGCTGTCCAGCCTCGACCGTTCGGATCTGGCTGCCGATCCGACCAGACAGTTTGACCAGTGGTTTCAGGACGCCATTTCGGCAGGTATTGCCGATCCCACCGCCATGATCCTGGCCACCGCCGGCAGCGACCGTCGCCCCGCCACACGCACGGTCCTGCTCAAGGGCGTCGATTCCCGCGGATTCGTCTTCTTCACCAACTACCAGAGCCGCAAAGGGCAGCAGTTGACCGAAAACCCTTACGCCTCATTGCTGTTCGCCTGGACTCCACTCGAACGCCAGGTCGAGATCAGGGGAACCGTTTCCCGAGTGACACAGGAGGAAACCGAAGCCTACTTCTACTCGCGACCGATCGGCAATCAGGTCGGTGCCTGGGCCTCAGAGCAGAGCTCGGTCATTGAAACCCGGGCCACGCTGGAGAAGAGGGTTGCCGCGCTGATGGAAAAATACCGCGGACAGACTGTACCGGTTCCGCCATTCTGGGGTGGATTTCGGGTGGCACCCGATTCGATCGAATTCTGGCAGGGTCGCCCAAGTCGCCTCCACGACCGCTTTCGCTACACCCGGGCGGAAAACGGAACCTGGCGGATTGAACGGTTGTCGCCCTGACAGGTGGCGGGTGCCTACCCTTTTCTGATGCCTCTCATACCCTCACACTCCGGCGGAGATTCGGGCAATGAGAAAAGTCGCTTCGCTCGGCACGGGTAGATATGTGGATGTTCCCCGCAATCTTCCGAAACGGCTGGCCGGGGACGTCCAGCCCTACCTAAGAGGCTGTCTTAACTTCATAGTCTCATAAAACCAAACTAGATTATCCGTAACATTTTGTATCCCTATAAGTTAAGTCATAGTATAGCAAAATTTAGAGGGTCACTGAGAGTGACGATACAAAGTGTTGTTTATTTTTTACCAGTAGAGGACAGAGGCAGGAAGGGTGAGGTTGCCTGGATTCTCTGTGCTCTCTGTGTCCTCTGTGGTTCTTTTGAAACGGTTGGATCAAGAGCCCCAAGGTATGTCGTTTGAAAAGAGGGTGCTTTTAAGCACAGTCTATCAAAACTCTATGGTCTGCAACCGGACAGAAAGGATCGGAAATGAATAAACTCACATACAAGACAACCCTTGGCTCATCGGTGATCGATCCGTGGGAAACGCAATTCGCGTTCTTCTGGTATAATGACCAGGAAATATTCCACGACACCGAGAGAGATCTGGAATTCAAGGCGGAACAGCTGGCGAACGGTGGCGTCAATCATGTCATAACATTCAGCTGCACCCACTTCCGCTGGTCATTTCGCGACTATTGGAGCCTGCTCAATGAAACTCTGGAAAAAGTGGTGCGCGCTTGTCACAAACATGGGATTCTGGTCACAGAGCACCACTCCTCGGAATTGAGTTACTTTCTGGGAAACGACGCCGATCTGGCCTATCTGAAGGACATTCTCAGAGTGAGGCAATCCAGCATCGAATCCTGGCCTGACCTGATCAAATCGGCGCAAGGGGATCCCGTTCTGATTGATGACATCCGGCGCTCCGAGATGATTCAGATCGATGGTGCGGTTGGAGGATTCCGCCCCAATAGTTATCACGCCTCTTCAATGTGCTTCAACAACCCGCATTTCCGCCGGGCCTACTTCAAATACTTGGAGAGCGTCTACGACACGGGGGTCGACGGAATCATGACCGATGATGTTCAGTGGATTGGGGCCGACCCCTATGACAACGCCTGCACCTGCCAATATTGCCGCAACCTCTTCGCAGAAAACACCGGTCTCGAGCTTCCGGACAATGGCCAACCTTGGGTACGCTTCATGGCCAACCCCAAGAATCCTCTATTCCTGGCCTGGTTGGATTTTCGATTTCGATCGATCGAGAATTTTCACGTGGCGGTGAAGGATCACTATGAAGGGATGGGGCTGCGGCTATTGCGCCCAAATTATTGTTCTTCGGTCTTGAACCGCAACCCGAGCGCCTACGCCCTCGATACCTTGCCTGAACTGGACTGGGTTTTTCAGGAGTCCTGTTATTCGACCATCATCCGTTATTCGTGGCCTGCCTGGGCGGTCGAGCAGGCACATCGCCACGCCTTGGGCCGTGTGCGGGATATTCCACCGATGGTCATGTTCTATCCGGATCGACCGGATACCACGCTTTTCTGCTGGGCTTCGGCCATGAGCTGGGGTGCAAAGTATCTTGGCACGGATGAAGGAAATACCGGCAATGAAACCGAAGCGAGGCTGCGTCAGTTTGAGTATAAAAACAGACGGCTGTTGCAAAATCCAAAAAAGATCGCCCGGCTCGCCTTTTTCGATTCGAAGCGCAACCGGGAGTTATATTACAATTATGAAGACTCGACCGACGTGTGGACAACATCTTGGATCCAGGCCTGTCTGTTGAACAATATTCCCTTTGACCTTCTTCTGGCCGATGAGATTGATAGCGCCGCCAGCTTTGATCTGATTGTCCTGCCGGATGTAGCGGTGTTGAGCGATGGTGAAATCGTCGCGTTCAGAGAATTCGCTTCAAATGGTGGAACCGTAATCTGGGGAGGAAAGAGCGGTTCGCTCGGATACAATGGAAATGACCGGTCGGAGAATGCTCTGTCTTCGCTGCTCGGGTTGCAGGATATCTGGTCCGACGCGGAGAACCGTACAGTGCCTATGGATCAGGGACGAATTGTATTCCTGACCAGTGATTCAATAAAGGCCCCTCCGTTGAGGGGTATAAACCAGATGCGTTTTGATGCGGACGCCAAAGTGAAGAAGACGAAATATGAATCGTTTTCCACCGGGCACAGGAAGCAGCTGAAGGAGTTGGCCGGATTTATCGCCTCGTTTATCCCGGGAGATAAGATCCTTTCCGCGGCAGGCCTGCCGGAGGACGTTCTCGCGACAATTTTTTCCTCAAGGGACGATTCGGCCCTGGTTGTTCATCTGCTCAACGCTTCGAACACGCTGGAAAATCTGACGGAGGAGGGGGTAAACCATGAAGACCAAATACCATACTCCCCGTTCTCAGAGAAAATCATTGATATAGAGATCAGGCTCCCGGAACAATTCGCGAGTCGCCGATTGGCGAATGTTCTGGCCCATGATCCGAATCGACCGTGTCCCATGCCCCTGGACGCTGCCCGCGACTTCGTTCTATCGAGAGTCACGGTCAAGTTCAACCTCGACTGTCTTAAGGAGTACACCGTGATCGAGTTGGTATTTGAGTAGTCCA
>QNAI01000037.1 GCA_003641745.1 Verrucomicrobiota bacterium
GAGATTGCCGGCGCTCGATCAGACTCTCCGGGTGCTGGCGATTTCCAATCAGGACATCGATCGCCGGTTCCCGGCCGAATCGGTCGATGAAAAAACCGATGTGATCGACCGGCACACTCAGATCGGCGTCCATCACGAAGATAATGCCGCCCCGTGCCCGCCTGACCCCCGTGCGCACGGCATATCCTTTCCCGCGCTGATCCGGATTCTCAATGATCTGAACCGCTCGCCGACGCGAGGCCACATCCCCGGCCCGCTTCAGGGTATTATCGCGCGAGCGCTCGACCACGGCGATGATCTCACATTCACATCCCAGAGACTTTCCGTATTCGGTCAGCAAATTCAGCGCGCGCGGCAATCGTCTCTCCTCGTTGTAGGCGGGGATGACGACTGAAAAATCGGGGGATCTCTCGGATCTGGTCAAGGTCGGTTAGGCGCGAAGCACGGGCATTACCTCTTCAGCAATCGGGACACCTGGGGATGAACCGGACGACCGGCCATGGTGTTCACTCCCTTGGCCAGACCGCGAACCTCCTCCAACGCCCGCTTCAGACCCTTTTCTGCGATGGCGATCACAAACGGCTCCGTTGCCTGGGTCAGCGCAATGGTTGAGGTTCGCCCGACCAGGGCGGGCATATTCGGCACCGCATAATGCACGACACTGCTCCGCTTATAGGTTGGTTTGGTCAACGAGGTGGGACTGACCGTTTCGATGCACCCCCCCTGGTCCACGGCGATATCCACAATCACACTACCGGGACTCATCGTCCTGACCATGTTTCGGGTCACAATCACGGGAGCCTTGGCCGCCGGAATGAGTACGGCGCCAACCAGCAGATCGGCTTCGGCAACCGACTTTTCGATGTTTGCCGGATTGGCCATCAACGTGACCACCCGCCCCTGGTATTCACTGTCCAGGTATTCGAGTTTCCGGGCGGCTATGTCGAGCAGAGTGACCTGAGCCCCCATCCCCACTGCAATCCTGCAGGCGTGGGCGCCCGAATTACCCGCCCCAAGGATGGTTACGCGACCGGATGCAGTTCCCGGCACCCCCCCCAGCAGCACCCCGGACCCGCCGTGCTGGCTCTGGAGAAAATAGGCGCCTATCTGCACCGCCAGACGCCCCGCGATCTGAGACATCGGCTTGAGCAGCGGCAGAGAGCCATCTTGTGATTCCACCGTCTCATAGGCGATCCCCAGGATATTCTTCTTCACCAGGCAACGCGCCAGATTCAGATTGGCGGCCAGATGCAGGTAGGTGAAAACTGCCTGGCCGTCCCGCATCAGGTCAAATTCACTTTCCAGAGGTTCCTTGACCTTGAGGATGAGGTCCGCCCGATCATATACGCGTTTGGCGGTCGACAGGAGCGTCGCGCCGGCAGACCGATATTCCGCGTCGGAAAACCCGGCACGGACACCGGCCGATTTCTCAACAACTACTTTGTTGCCGACCGAAACGATGCGGCGACAAATGGTCGGTGTCATCGAAACGCGGGTTTCCCCGACTTTGACTTCCTTCGGAACTCCGAATGTCATGATGGCCTCTGATGCTGGGGAGTACGGACCGGCTTGGCAATCACCGACCCTCCCGCTACATCGCAGGAGGAAACATAAGCACTTGGATGCGTTGCTGCCAGTTGGCAATTCCTCCGCCCGCCTGTTCGGTCATGACCACCATCAGGCGACCATCGGGAAGCGGTTTCGTCGCCAGTGCACCCGGCGAAACCAGGTAGAGTTCCGGACGCAGTTTGACCCGGCGGTACTTTTCCTTGGACCGGACTTCCCGGATTTCCCCGGACGTGACAGTCGCGAAAAATGTGCCCTTCCGGGTCATAAAGGCTCCGGTGATCGGAGACAGACCCTGTCCGATGGTTTCGATCTGGCCCTTATCGACCGTGAAATCTCCTCGAGGGAGTCGAAAAATGGCCCCGCCCAAGGGGCCGAATCCACTTCCCGTCGTCACGATTAATCCGTTGCTCGAATGGTCCCAGAATACGGTCGTCGGCAGGTAGGAAACATCGATAAACTCAATCCCTCCAACCTGTCGATTTGCGGCGATGTCCTCGAGTGAGCCACCGGGGATCTTGATGACACCGGGTTTTCCTTCGATCGGCGGGTCGAGATTGCGACCGCCGGATCCACCATCACAGAGAAAGAGGTTTCCCTGAGGATCGAAACAGAGGCCCAGAGGATTGACTACGGAGTGCCCCATCGACTTCGAAAACGCGCTGCCCGGCCCCATCAGAAATTTGCCCACGATCTGGCCCGAGGCAGGATCAATGGCGAAGACGCCTGTCTCAAGATCGAAACTGTTTCGGACCAGACTGCCCGAGCGATCAACCACCCAGGCCCCACCCTGGCTAATAAAGATCGTCCCGGCGGTGTACCTCCCCACATCAACCGGCAGCACAGCGATACCCATCGGTCCGCCAAGATTGGCGGTGAATTTCGCCTCGGAAATGGCAAGCGTTCCATCGGAGGAAACATCGATCTTGCTGACGGCTCCCTTGCCGTGGACCCATCCATATTCGTCGCGGGCGGAGTTGACCACATAAAGAGTGCTGCCATCCGGCGAAAACGCACAGCTGATGGGATTATCGAAACCCTGAAGGACCTGTTGAACCTTGGGCCGTGCGGCCGGCAGACGGGTCAAACACCCAAATGCGATCGCTGAAAGGATCAGTACGTGGAAAAGTCGCGTCATCACCCCACCTCCACCGGGTTAAGTTTCCAGATATCCCGCGCATATTCGCTGATCGTCCGGTCGCTGGAGAATTTGCCCACGCGCGCGGTGTTCAAAATCGCCTTTCGGGCCCAATTCACTGAATCGCGATAGGCGGCATTGACCCGTTCCTGACAGGCGCAGTAGTCGGCGAAATCGGCCAGCACGAGAAACGGATCGCCATGGTCGAGCAGACTCTCGCTCAAGGGCGCCAGAACCCCCGGCTCATCCGGTGAAAAATAGTTTGACCCGACCCAGTCCACGACGTGCCTCAGGTCTTCGTTCGCATGGTAGTAATCCCGACAATTGTATCCTTTGGCCTGGAGTTCGTAAACCTGGTCGACGGTCAACCCGAAGATGAATATATTATCGTCCCCCACTTCTTCGCGGATCTCGATATTGGCCCCGTCCAAAGTACCGATGGTCAGGGCTCCGTTGAGAGCCAGCTTCATATTGCCGGTGCCGGACGCCTCCTTGCCAGCGGTCGAGATCTGTTCGGACAAGTCTGCCGCGGGAATGATTCTCGACGCCAGGGACACGCGGTAATTGGGCAGGAAAACAACCTTTAACTTACCCTTGATGCGTCCGTCGGTGTTGATCACGGCGCCAACCTTATTGATCGCCAGGATGATGGTCTTGGCCAGTTCGTAGCCCGGCGCCGCCTTGGCCGCGAACACGAAGACCCGCGGCGCAACCTCAAGGTCCGGATTCTGAAGCAGCTTCCGATAGAGTGAGAGGATGTGCAGGAGATTCAGGTGCTGGCGCTTGTATTCGTGAAGGCGCTTGATCTGGACATCAAACATGGCTTTCGGATCGACCGACACCCCGCACTCTTCCGCGATCACGGCGGCCAGGTCGACCTTGTTGGCATGCTTGATGGCCATGAATTCGCGCTGGAAATCAGAGTCGTCGGCAAAGGGCTCGAGATCATGCAGTTCGTCGAGGTTCTTGACCCACCCGTCGCCGATCCTGGACGTGATCAGGTGCGACAGTCGACGATTGCACCCCAGCAGCCACCTCCGCGGCGTGATTCCGTTTGTCTTGTTATTGAACCGATCCGCGTAGAGTTGGGCAAACTCCGGGAAAAGGTGGGACTTGATGAGTTGAGAGTGGATCGCAGCCACACCGTTGATCGAATGACTTCCGACCACGGCCAGGTTTGCCATCCGGATTTTCTTGCCACCGTTTTCTTCGATCAGCGAAACCGCCCGTTTCTTGGCATCGTCGCCGGGCCATTTCTGTTCCACTTCGTCCATCAGACGGGTGTTGATGTCGAAGATTATCTGCATGTGCCGTGGCAGAACCCTCTCGAACAGCGGCATGCCCCAGGTCTCAAGGGCTTCGGGCAGGAGGGTGTGATTCGTATATCCGAAGGTCTTCTTGACGATCGCCCAGGCATCGTCCCAAGTCAGCATCTCCTCGTCGATCAGGACCCGCATCAATTCGGCCACCGCCACTGCCGGATGGGTATCGTTCAGATGGATCGCGACCTTGGCCGGGAAACCGTCCCATCCACTGTTGCTGTTGTGATAGCGGCGAATGATGTCGCGAAGCGAGCAGCTGACGAAGAAATACTGCTGAACCAGCCTCAACTCCTTGCCGTTTTCGGTCTGGTCGTTCGGGTAGAGCACCTTGGAGACCGTCTCCCCGATCGCTTTCTCCCGGACGGCCTCGACATAGCCCCCTTCGTTGAATATTTCCAGGTCGAATTCCTCGGAAGCACGCGACGCCCAAAGCCGCAAGAAATTCACTGTATTCGTTTTGTAGCCACAAATCGGGATATCGTAAGGCACGCCCAGAACCGACTGTGTATCCACCCATCGGGGACGACTGTTACCGAGATTGTCGAAAACGTTCTCCACCCGCCCGTAGACCTGGACGTTCACCGTGTACTCGGGGCGAACGATCTCCCAGGGAGTGCCGAAAACGGTCCAGTTGTCCGGGTGCTCCACCTGGTGCCCGTTGACAAATTCCTGCCGGAAGAGCCCGAACTCGTAGTGGATGCCATAACCGATGGCGGGCAGATCAAGAGTCGCCATGGAATCGAGAAAGCAGGCGGCGAGGCGACCCAGCCCCCCGTTCCCCAGACCCATGTCGACTTCCTCTTCGCGAAGTTCCTCAAAATCGTGGCCGAGATCGGCCAGGGCCTTGCGGGTATTCTCCAGGATTCCCGAGTTCAGCAGGTTACTGACCAGCAGACGCCCCATGAGGTACTCGAGCGAGAGGTAATAAACGCGGCGGACATTCTGGTCATGGTGCACGCCCTGGGTCCCGATCATGCGTTCGATGATGCGGTCACGCACCGCCATCGAAGTCGACAGCCACCAGTCTCGCATGGTCGCCGTATGGGGATCGCGGGCCAGCGAGTACCTCAAGTGATTCTTGATGGAAGTCTTGATGTCCTCCACGTCATCTCCAGTGGAAAACTTAAAACCACCCTTGACCGTCTTCTTTCGGGATTTGGATGCGATTGGCATTAGGGTGCTTTGATTAATTGGAGAATGTCAGCGCGGCAAGGATTTAGGCGTCGGGCAAGGCCCTCCTTCGCATGAAGCTTCGGGCTTCGCGTGCCAGGCCCGGACGTGCCGGCGAGTGGACCGGTCGGGCCGGCGGATCAAATTCAGAACAAATCTTCCTCCCGGGTTGCCCGCCCCTTGTGGAACCGTCGATTGAGTTCACTCGAGTCCAACTCGATATAGGTGGGTCGCCCGGTTGGGCTGGATTGCGGGATCTCGCAGGAAAACAGTCCCTCGACCAGGGTCGCGATCGTCTCCTCGTCCGGGATCGGGGATCTCCCCGCCAGGCGCAGGGCGGCCGCTTTGGCCAGGGCCTCTCCCGCCAGGTCGGGTTTTCGACCGGATAGACGCCCCTGTCGGATCAAGCCGACCAGGTCCCGAACAAACACTTCAACATCCTCCGCCTCCAGCCAGGCAGGGACGCCCTCGATGCGAAAGAAATTGCGCCCGAACAGGGCGATCTCAAATCCGTGCGAGTCAAAAAACTCGAGATGATCCGCCAGGATGGCACCACCGATCGGATCCAACTCCAACGGAACCGCAAAGAGCAGTCGCTGCGCGGCCACATCGCCGGAACGGAAGTCCTTGAGCAATCGCTCGTACCAGATTCGCTGCTCCGCCGCCCGCCGGTCGAGGAGAATCAGCCCCTGATCGGTCTCGAAGAGGCAGGTTGTTCCCCGGAACACGCCAATGAACTTCCATCCAAGACCCGAACCCGTCGGGTGCGTCACGTCTGCAACGGGATCTCTACTGTCCGCAAGAGGTGCTTCGGTATCCTCAGACCCGGATTGACCACGGTCGGTGCTCCAGGGTCCTGGCAGGGGGTTCCGTGGCGATCCCTGCGGCGGTATCCGGTTCGATGATGGAGGGGGGACCGGCGCCACGTCCACTGAAGGACGGGAAGAGTCCAGCCCGGAAGAGGGTGCCGACGGCGTGATGACCCGGGCTTCACGGTTGCGGCGGGTGCGTTCCTCCGAGTCGCCCCGGAGGCAATCAAGTATGGTGCGAATGGTGAAACCGCGGACCCGGCTTTCATCCCGAAACCGGATTTCCCGCTTCGAAGGGTGTACGTTCACGTCGACCCCCGCCGGGTCAATGGACAGAAAGAGAAAGGCCACCGGATATCGTCCCTTGGGAATCAAGGTGTGGTAACTCTCCAGGATTCCGTAGGCCAGGGTGCGATTCTCAACCGGACGACCATTGACGAACGTGATCATCTCATGGCGGGTACTCCTTCCGGTGCCGGGTCGGCCAAGCAGGCCCTCGATCCCCAGATCTTCCTGCGCCCCGGACACCGGCATGACCTGTTCAGCGACCTGCCGTCCAAAGATCTCCGCCACCCGATCCACCAATGCCGGACACACCGGCGACTGGAAGACCTGCCTTCGATCCTCAATCAGAGTGAATGCCACCGAGGGAGATGCGAGCGCATACAGGCGGGCAGCCTGGATGATATGCCCCGCCTCGGTGCGATCCGATTTGAGAAACTTGCGCCGGGCCGGGACGCTGTTGAACAGCTGGGTAATAACGATGCGGGTTCCCACCGGCATTCCACAGTCCCGAACATGCAGCAACTTTCCTCCATTGATGACGATCTCCGTCCCGACCTCAGTCCCTTCCATTCGCGTCTGCAGAACAAACCGGCAAACACTTGCGATCGATGGCAACGCCTCGCCACGGAACCCGAAGCTGATCACACGATCCAGATCGGATGCCTCCCGGATCTTGCTGGTGGCATGCCTTTCGATCGACAACAGGGCATCATCACGGGACATGCCCCTGCCGTTATCCTCGACCCGGATCAGCGTGCGACCGCCCTTGCTGAACTCGACCTCCACCCGGGTGGCCCCGGCATCGAGGCTGTTCTCAACCAATTCCTTAACGATGGACGCAGGACGTTCGATCACCTCGCCGGCGGCGATTTGATTGGCTACCCGATCGGGTAAAACGCGTACAGCCTCCATCGTCTTCGGATTCCTGGCCGTCGGTCAGCGGTCACCCAGGAGGCGGCGCCAACGCTTGATCTCCGCCACGACTCTCACCGGGCCAGGCATTCCTGTGCCCCGTCGCTTCGCCATGGCATTTTTCAGGTCGAAAACCCCGCGCCAATCCCCTTTCAGTTGATCGTTGATCTGCGCAGCCTGCTCATCAGAAACCGCATTCAAGGCAACGCCTTCCGCTTCGGCGACACCGACCAGGGCACCAACGGCATGATGGGCGTCCCTGAAAGGAACACCCTTTTCGACCAGGTAGTCGGCGAGGTCCGTAGCGAGCAGGACAGGGTCGCTTACGGCCGCGGCACAACGTTCGGAATCAAAGGACATGCCTTCAAGCGAACCCGTGGCCACTTCCAGACAGGCTGAAACCTGGTCAAACGAGTCAAAGACGGGTATTTTGTCTTCCTGCAGGTCCCGATTATAGGTCAAGGGAAGACCCTTCACCATGGTCAGAAGGGTCTGAAGGTTCCCCTGGAGGCGGGCCGATTTACCGCGAATCAATTCGAATGAGTCCGGATTCTTCTTCTGAGGCATCAGACTCGATCCCGTCGCAAATGCATCGGAAATGCGGGCAAACCCGAACTCCCGGGAACACCAGAGAACGACATCTTCGGCCATCCGTGAGAGATGAACTCCGGTTAACGAACAGGCGTTGGCGAATTCGATCAGCGAGTCCCGATCCGCGACTGAGTCCATGCTGTTGCGCGTCACTCTCGGTTTGCCCTTCGGATCGACAAACCCCAGGAGGGTCGCGGTGTATTCGCGATCGATCGGAAGCGTCGTCCCCGCGAGGGCCCCGCAACCCAGAGGACACCAGTTGGCGTGATCCGCAACGATCTCAAATCGCTCATTGTCACGTCCCAGCATCTCGACATAGGCGAGCAGGTGATGGGCCACCGAAACGGGCTGGGCCCGCTGCAGGTGGGTATAGCCCGGGATCAGAACTTTCCGATTGGCCTCCGCCAAATCGAGAAGCACAACCTGAAGCCGGTGCAAGCGCTCACTGACCGCGGCACAGGCATGCTTCAGGAAGAGGCGAATGTCGGTCGCAACCTGGTCATTTCGGCTCCGTGCGGTGTGGAGCTTGGCAGCGGCCGGCACTTTGACCGTCAACGCCTGCTCGATGTTCATGTGCACGTCCTCCAGGCGGGTTTCCCATTTGAACCGATCCGCGGAGACGTCGCGGGCGATCGCCTTGAGGCCGGTTCGAATGGCCGCGTGCTCACGAGCACTCAGAATGCCAACCTTTCGCAGCATGGCGGCATGCGCCAGGGACGCTTCGATATCAAAAAGCGCCAGGCGCTTGTCAAAAGAAACCGATTCACTGAATGCGAGCATCAACTCGGCCGGCCCCGCTTGGAATCGGCCACCCCAGGTCGCTTGAGAGGGTTTTGCCATGGACCAGAGGGTCGGGATCACACTCTGGCTTGGCAATGCGAAATCAGACTGGGATTCGAAACGTTTGCACACCGGAGACCCGGGCCTATACCTGCCGTTCACCGATGCGATGTATCTGGTTCCCAACCTGCCTGTTCGCCCTGATCCCTCTGAATGCCGAAGACCCCCCGGGGCCATCGGTGTCGGACGGTGAATCCGGGTATCTGCGGATCGTATCCATCGAACCGGCCCGCGCCAAGGACGTGCCGGCCATGCGCATCACCCTCGCCACAAAGCCCATGGGACAGACGGAGTCCGGGTATGAGTCCACCTATTCGGTCACCGTTTTCCCCTTCTTCTTTTTCAACGAGACCGGATCGATTCGAATCAACCTTGCGCCGGGTATTCTCGAACGGCTCGAGGCGGGCGAGGTGGTTTCGTTTTCCGGGGAGGCAATCAACCAGAGCAATGCCAGACGTCTGATCGAGGGTCGCGCTTATCCGGAAAACAAACTGACCGGTCGCCTGAGGATCGTGGTCAAGGTGGGGGGCATCGAATTGATCTTCAAGACCACCTATCGCTTCACAGGATAAAAGGGGTCAAACGTAGAATTTAAACATTTCATAGAAAATGTTTAAATTCTACGTTTGACCCCTTTCCCCTATTCAACGGCGAAACTGATCGCGTCGATCCCGGCGGCGGCACATGCATCCATCACCCGGATCACCCATTGGTGGGGCACCGAGTCCTCGGGCGCTATAGTGACCGACGCGTTCACTCGATTGGATTGTGACGCCTGTTTGAAGCGGGTCAGCATGGCGGTGAGGTTGAGCAGACGCACGGCGGTCGCGGAATCATAGCCAAATTCATTGACCACAATCTGACCGTCGGCCCGGATCTCGATGATCTGCTCATCAGGCAGATCGAGGGGATCCGCCTGTTCGACCGTGCCGGGCAAGCCGAATGAGATATCCGCCTCCTGCCTCTGAAGGGTTGCGCTGACCATGAAATATATCAGGAGGAGAAAGACGACGTCGATCATGGGGGCGATCGGCATGGTCGGCCGGGGACGCGTCCGTTTTTTCAGGGATACCGCCATTGATTGATCTGCTCAGTCCCGGACCTGGTGGGTCGCGTAAATGATTTCGGTCGCACCCGCCTCCGCGCACAACTTGAGCACTTTGCGAACGGATGAAAACGGTGTGCCGCCATCCGCTCGGATCTGGATCCTCAGGGCGGGACGACGTTTCAGTTCCTGCCCGATCCTTGATGCCAGGTCCTCGAACTCGATCGAGGTGGCGCCGAGAAAGAGCGATCCATCGGCTTTCACTGAGATCACACCACGGTTACTGAGATCATCAGGGACATCACTTTCAGCTGACTCCGGCAGATCGACCGGAAGATGTCGGTCGGCCTGGGCCAGCGAACTGACGCACATGAAGAAGACCAGCAGAAGAAAAACCATGTCGATCATCGGCGCCATCTGAAACTCCTCGGCCTGCCGGGTCTTTCTGCGGATGCGCATACCCGAAGCGTGAGGGCTTCCAATCGGAAGGCCAGCCCAATAGGAGTTCGCGCACCGGTTGCGAGGCACGACCACCGACAACCAAGCCCGGATCGAAAATCACCGACGCCTTGTCCCGATCCTGTTATCGTCGCCGGGATGGGCTCACGAGGCCGGCCGATCGTTCGAGAAATTCAAAAATATGCGCACCCAGGCGCCGAGCTTCGTTCTCAGGAATCGGCACGCACCGGGTCTCGAGATATTCGAGCGGAATCGATGTTTCCGTTACACACCAGCCCTGATCCACCGGCAATTCGGCCACGCCCTCCACGGAAGTGCCTTCCCTGCGTGGAGCCCCTCGATACCTCATATCCCACGGACGGTTTCCCTGTCGGTCAATGACCGCAAGAATCCGATCCAGCAACGCTCCGTTCTCCCCGACGACGCGATAAAAAATAAAGCCGCCATTCGCCATAACACTAATCCCCTCTGGGAATTAACCATTACGCTCTCATCAGGGTTCTGTCCATACTCGATCGCGATTTTTTGGTAACAAAACCTTACCTCACCCCACGGGATCATACCTGTGATCAGGCCCAAGAATCGCCAATCAACGGGATAACGAAAGTTTAAGCTCAAAATTACACCTTGGAATTCATCCTACAGGAAGCTTCGGGTCGGAGATCATCGTCTGATTCAGCCCTATGACACGCTTTGGACTCGACTCCCCGTCCTGTCATGTCACGGTTTCAGTCGTTCCTTGTCATAGCATCCGAAGAAAACCTGATATCAGGTTTGCCAGCCGGGTTTCGAGAGACGCCACGGTGGTTCATGTCCCGACATAGGTCGGGATGGGATGTGCGGCCCCTGGGCCGAATTCAAGCGCTCTCCTTTTGATTGAGGAGCCGACCCGTTTGCGGGCCGGCTTTTTGCTTTGGGGCGGGCGCCCTCATCAATCGAAGCGACACAGTACCAACCATGCAAGACAGCCCGATCCTCAGCAGACGGAGACCCACCAACAATCCCAACCACAACCTGTGGAACAATAACGGGACCTGGTGGCTTCACTATACCTGCTACCCGACTGCCGTGACCAAGGAGCGGCGGCGCCGTTCGCTCCAGACCCGTGATCTGGCCCTGGCCCGGGTGCGACGGGACCTCATTCTCGCCCAGTTCCAAGGGTAGAAGAACGATCGCGGCAATTTAGGCAGTGCAATCTCATCCATCTCGCGGCACAGATAGCCTTTCGGGTCCTTTCCTTCAACCCCACCTCCCATGCATCGATCACTATTATGCGTTCGTATCCTCGCTGCCGGGTCGGCACTTCAGGCCTTCGCGTTCAGCGGCCACGCCCAGTCGTCACCCGACCCAAAGTACGATTTCTATGTCTGCGCCAGCATGACGAAGGATTTCACGATCGGAAAACGGACGACCCGTCTCAGCGGTCTTTTCCGAATTGAGGACCGAACCACGCCCAGGCATATCGGATTCAATCACCCCAAACAGGATGCGGTCGCTGTCGATCCAAGCGATCCGAAGGTGATATTCACCGCCGGTTTGAACGGTGTTCTTCGCTCCCTCGATGGCGGCGAGTCATGGAGAATCATGACGAGTTGGGACATGACCGAACCCAAGGACATCGTCATCGATCCGAACGCGCCCGATCACATCATTGTCGGCCTGCCGGACGGCATCGGGGTGTCACGCGATCGGGGTGTTTCCTGGGACCGTATGGACTCTGGTATCCCTCGCAAATACACGCAGAGCATTGTGGTCGACCGGACCGAGGCCGGCCGCATGGTGGCGGGCACGGAAAAGGGAATTTACCTGAGCGAAGATGGCGCGAAGCACTGGACGCTCGTCCAACCGGCCGACGCAACCGTGACCAATGTGAGCCAGTCACCTCACGACCCCGGGGTCTATATGGCAACGACGCAGGAAAACGGTGTTCTGATGTCGACCGACGGTGCGCGGAGCTGGCACCAGCTTGATGGCCTGACTTCGGCCCACACGATCCACAACGGGGATTTTGATACCACGGATCCCGATCGACTCGCCGTCTGCGGATGGACGATCGGGGTCCAGGTGTCCGAAGACGGTGGAAAAACATGGACGGCGCGAAACGACGGATTGCCGACCGCCAACGTCTGGAGAGTCGCAATCGACCCCGATATTTCCGGACGCCTCTACTGCTCACCCCACCAGGAAGCTGTTTACGTATCCGATGACTTCGGCCTGACCTGGAGGCATGGCTTCTTTGAGGGTGCCGTGGTCTGGGATTTCGCCTTCATCGCCCGCCCCTGAACCCCATGCGAACCATGAATTTTGAAAAACAGATTTTCGTATCCGGACTGAACCTGATCCTGCTGACCGGGACTGCGGTGTTCGCCGGCGATCTCGCCTCCGACCGGCGGGACTCCTATCTCGCCCGCGCCGGGGAGGTTGTCGAGTGGCGCGCCTCGCGGGCGGATCTCAGCAATCCCGAAGCCGGCGGCCTGGCCGACATCGCGGCCAAACTGGTCCTGAATCAGGATCTTGACTGGTGCTCGTCCAAGGTCATCGAGCTGATGCAGGAACCGTCCGGCGACATGTTCTGGATGTTTCCCTGTGTATCCGTCGCCTACCTGGGGCGAGACAAACTCTCGTCTGAAGCACAGGGGGCGATTCGCAATGCCTGGCGCGTATATATGCCGAACAGAGGGGATACCGAGAACCACTGGGCGATGTACTACAGCTCGCTCTACCTGATGGCGCAATTATGGCCCGACCAGTCAGGAGAGACCTGGTACACAGGCAAGTCTTCGACCGAAAACATGGCCGAGGCCCGGGAATACCTGCTCAGCTGGATCGACCTGACCACCACGCGAGGTCAGGGCGAGTATGACTGTACCCACTATATCGGCGAATACACCATCCCCATGCTCTTTCTTGCCACCTGGGCCGACGATCCGGCGATCCGATTGCGGGGGCGGATGATGTTGGACTATATCTTCGCCGATCTGGCCATCGATACCCTGGACGGGATCTATGTCGGAGCTCACGCCCGAACCGATGATCGGGGGGTCCTGGAAAAGTGGCATCATCTCTCGTCGTTCTTTTCCTGGTTGCTCTTCAATAACTGCCCGGCGCCCGGATTCAGTTGGGGCACCTATTTTTCCCTGGTCGCCCAGCACTACAACCTCCCGGAAGTGATCTTCCGCATCGCAACCGATCGCGACGGCCCCTACCTGAGTCACGAACTCAAACGCACCCGCAACCGGTGGAGAAACAGCGATCTGCGCAATCCGCCGGTCTACAAGACAACCTATATGACCGACGATTATGCGGTCGGCTCCGACCAGGGTGGCCTCCTCCAACCGCTGCAGCACCATTCCTGGGACCTGACCTGGGCGGTTGACGACCCGCGCGGGGTTCACAACACAATCTTCTCAATCCATCCGCACTACTCCTCCGAGGAGATGCAGATGTATTTCACCGAGATGCCCGACTGGATGCCGGACGCCGTCGTTTTCCAGGGAAAAGCCTCCTACAACAAGGAATACAAGTTCCTGGGCGGTTCAAAGTACGAGCAGGTTTTCCAGGATCTGGATACCATCATCGCCCTCTATAATATCCCTCCCGGCACCAACTTCGAACACATCAACGGGTTCTTCTCAAAAGACCTGTCCCGACTGGAAGAGGACCATTCCGGCTGGATCTTCGTTCAGGGCGGCGAGGCGTATATCGGCTACTATCCATTGGCTCCATATGAGTGGAGGGAGGTCATCCAACTCGACCGACAACTCAATGAGAACGTAACGAAAGACCGTCGCCTCTACAGCCCCCACCTTAAGAATGGCACCATAATTCAGGCGGCCTCATCCGATGAATTCCCGTCCTGGGAGGCATTCAAGGACACGATCCGAGCACTCCCGCTCGAGGTTGAGCGCGAACCAACCCCCCGGGTTCGCTTCACCACCCTCAGGGGTCGCAATCTGGAATTCGCCTTCAATCAGGCTCCCCGCGTCAATGGCCGACCCGTCAACTACGCCACGGAGTGGAAACTCTTCGACAGCCCCTACCTCCAGTCCGAACCCTGGTCACGACGCCTGACCATGACCCACGGAAAACTGAAACGTATCCTGGATTTCAATACAGTCACCATCACGGACTCAGCCTCGGACGAGTGAGGAAACCACCCGCTGTCCGCTGACCGCCGCCGAAAGGGCTTCGAAGGGGTCAAAGCACATATCTCGCATTGGCATGCAAGATAATGAGCAATGACCCCGTCATCCGACCTCTGTCATCTGTCATCCGCCATCCGTCATCCGCCATCTGACCTTCGACCTTCGACCTTCGCCGAAAGGGGTCAAAGCACATATCTCGCATTGGCATGCAAGATAATGAGCAATGACCCCGTCATCCGACCTCTTCCCTCTGACTTCTTCTTCCCTCTTCCCTCTGACCTCTTCTTCCCTCCGTTCTGCTCAGAAGAATTCCGGAATGAGTGCCCTGCCCGCTCGACGGGCCGGCTCCACCTGTGATTCCGGAATCGAACGATAGGGCCACCGCAAACGGGTTGTGATCGGCGACCATCCGCCCACACAGGCCATGAATTTGTCGACGGCCTGATTCGAATAACCCTGGTCCGTGATGAACGGGCGGATCTGAGCATTCAGAAACGCCTGAATTCGGCCCTCCAGATCGAGCGCGCCCGGTAGGTCCGTGCTCATCTGCTCATACCAATCCTGGGCCGCTCGCGGGTTCAGGCAGGCAACATTTGAATAGGAGCCATGCGCCCCTTTCTGAATCGAACTGGCCAGGGTATGGCCGGACACAAACACCGACAATCCGGGGCAATGCTCACGCATGGCCTTGAACCAGTCATCGTCTCCCACCGGCACCTTGACGCCGGCAATCGACGGGACCGCCCGTCGCAGGGCTCCGAACTGGGCAGGATCCAGGCGAACCTTCGCATGGGGCGGGTTGTAAAGGACCAGGGGCGTATCGCCCGCGACCTCCGCCATCCCACTGAGAAACCAGGTACTCTCCTCAAGAGTCGGTGGAGACCAATCGGGCAGGATGACCTGGAACGCCGACGGTTTCAGAGCGACCACCCGGCTGAGACGTTCCCGGGACTGCCACGGGCTGACATGACTGACTCCAAGTTGAAACGGCATCCCCGCCTTCGAGCATCGCTCCGCAAGGATCTGACTGAGGCGATCAAACTCATCCTCGGTCTGGTTGAAGAACTCGCCGGCCGTCCCGTTCGAATAGATCCCACTGACCCCGGCATCGATCAAAGCGTCGATTCCGTCGGCGAGCGCCGTCCAGTCAATCCTTTCATCGGAATCCAGCGGAAGCAGCACTGTGCCCCAGGTGCCTCGAATCGTTGGGGTTGGAGACATGATCCCGACCGATAACCGCGAAAAGACCGGGAAGGCCACCGTCTATCTGGTGATGACGTTCGATCATGATCCCACCGTGATCAGGGAAAGCCATGACGGTTTTTCGGGAATCTGCCAGGCTCGCGGGAGGACCGGAAAAGCAGGGTCATTTTCATTCCCGGACGACCCCCGGTCAGCCATCGGCGGGTTCAAACCGCCCCGCCCTCAGGAAGTGCAGTGTCTGGGCAATGACTGTTTCGTTTCGCATGATCATGGGATGGGTCGCATGCACCACCAGGTGATCGGCCATGCCTTCAACCTTGGTCCGTTCCACAGTGACCTTGCCATCGTCAGGTCCCGGCAGGATCATGCTGTTGATCCAGTTGATGCTGCGGTCACCGGCGATGACTCCCACCGGATAGTTGACCGGTCCCAGACGATTCGGGAGGCTGTCCGGACCTGTCCCCAGTTCGTCTCCGCTCGGACCGTTGAGCCATCCGACGATGGGCCAATGACCGATCCGGTCAATCACCTCACTGCCTTGATTGGGGGGGGCGAGCATGACCACACGGCCCAGATTCACGCACTCATTCCTCGAAAGATAATCCCGCACCAGAATACCCCCCATCGAGTGGGTCACAAAATGGACCCGCTTCGCACGACGTGCTTCCGGCCGCGCGAGGGCTTCCCCGATTGTTGAATCAGCCAGGTTTCGGATCGAGTCCTGTCGAGAAGGGTAATCGCGATTGTCGGTACTGAAGTCCGCCTCGATCAAGGCCGCCTCGATCTTGGAGAGACTGTCCGAGTTCCGGATAAGGCCGTGGAGCAGGATGACATGTTCCACCGCAGGATTGTCTTCCCCTCCTGAAGAACCGGTAGCCGTGAGGCGCCCTTCAGGGCAATCCGACAAATGCACAACCCCTTGGGGTGGATGCCCTTCCGCAAAGAGCCGACCTCCCCTGGAGAGCAGAATCAGCCCGAAACAGATCGTGACCTGAGCAAGTTCCCCTAAGGGCATTCCACACAACCAATATTGGGGGAAAACCTGTAGGTAGCGGTTCTGCATCAATTGAGCTTTATAACCCACACCTCGGATGAGTAAATATACTCCTAACAAACCAAAGAGAGGGGCAATACACTATGAGAAAACTTCTAATTCTTCCGCTTCTGGCGTTCTCGGTTCTCCCGGCTGTCAGGGCAACCGTCGTCGTCGAGCAGATTACCACCGCAAATAACAGCCCGGCCACTGTCTTGACCGAGCTCAAGGTTACATTTCCCGGCTTCCCAAGCGACGCGATTCTCCTCGGCGCCTGGCAGTCGGAACTCAACGGCTGGGACGACCTGGCCAAGGAATGCATCGCAGACTATGTCACCCTGACCTTTTTCGAGGGCAACACCAATGCGAGTTACGAAAAGACCGGCGGCGATTTCGTCATCTATGCGATCACGGCAAAAGGCGGCAGTGGCAATGATCACACCAAGAACGCCTACGTGAACACAAATGACGGAACGACCTCGGGAACTGTCCTGGCCTTCCCTGACTTCTACGAATTCATCGAGTCCACGAATAATCCCAGTTCCGGCAATCTGACCGCATTCTCGGACATTTATTTCTTCGGTGAAAAGCTGAACGCGGTCCCTGAACCATCGACCGTGATCAGCCTGATTTCGATTGCCTTGATCGGCATTGTCGCATTCCGACGCCGAAAAGCCAGGGCCGACGGCTGACCATTTCAGGCTCGTTTGTGTGAATGTAAAAGGGGCGCTCGAAAGGGCGCCTCTTTTGCTTTGATTCGGCCCAAGGTCATCTTTGCGAACGGAAACTACCGTCTCACTTCATAATAGTAGGTCGTGCAGGTCCCGTCGATGTGGAATGAACCATCAGGTGCCACATTCACCGTTTCGCCCGTCGGCACACCGTAGACGTCGAGAATGTTCACTTCGCGCGGCGGAGCCCCTTTGAAGCATATGTCGGCCTGAACCGGTTCCATCAACAGCGGGGCGCCACCCATCAAAACCAGCTCGGTGCCGTCCTCATTATACACGGTTTCGGTCTGCCTGTCCCGGGCCATCGCCGTGATCAGAATCTGTCTGGAGTCGACCAGGTCTGCGTTGTCGAGAGGCGTGAAAATCAGCGAAACGAAAGGCGTTGTGACGGTCGCCGTCACACCGGGCAAGTCTATCGGCTCCGTGCCGGGTCGACCGATGATCGCCTGCGTTTTTTTCCCGTGCAATATCACCCGCTGCCGCCCGTAATCCCAGGTGAGTTCGTCGGTCATGGAGCGTACGGTCCTGCTCAAACGGTCCCAATACCTGTCGACATCGACGAGCTCGCCGGAGCCGCCCTCGAAACCGACGGTCACCCGCCCGACGGCCAGCAATTCCCCGGGCGTCTTCAGATTGCCAGTGAGTTCCTTGATATCATAGCCCCCCCCGGTGAAATCCTGGCTCAGCGCATCAATGCCCTCATATATCTCCTCAACATCCAACCGACGGGCGGCGGCGGCGGAAGCGGGAGTCACATGACGGTTGTAGATGGCGAAGGCAAGCGCCGGGAACTGGCCGATATAGTGAGGTGTGTCCGTGACATAGGAGCGCTGACCCGGCCAGCCATTGCCTATATGATTGCGACTGTTCAGAAAGTGATACGAGGCGTCCCAGCCCTGCAACCCCATGTCATAGAATGCGAAGAGAGGCGCCGCTTCCAATTTGTACTGGTTTGGCGGCTGGGAGGTCCATTCGGTGAGGCAGAACGCACGATTCTCAACCTGGTACATGCCGCTTGAGAGAATACCGCTGCCCGGCTCGGACAGATGCGAACTGTTGCGCACGGATCCTGGGTAAATAAAGTGCCTGCCGACGCCACCACCATAGTAATTATGGCGTGAGACCATGTCGCCCGCCGTATCGCAGTAGAGGTTGGCCGGCCCGGCAGCCGGCCCCTGGGCGCGCCAAGCGGTGGTCACACAGACCCCCTTGTATCCAACGTCACGGTACTGCTGAATCCGCTTCTCATAGAACCCACGTTGCCGGTCGGCGAGGAAACGAATGAAATCGCCCATGCGCTTTTTCTCCCGGGGACGACCCGGAGGACCATCGGACTTCATTTCATCCGCCGGCACGTAGAGTTTCATGGCCGGGTTGTCGATCGAATCGCCCGGCAACATCCCCTCGCCCCAAACCTCGCTCAACCTCTCATCAGAACCGTAGCGCTTCTTGAGCCACTGCGCCCACCGGGCCTTGAGGCGGGCCGAATGTCTCGGAAGTTTGATCTGCCAACGATTCCCGGGATTTTCGGGCACTTCCAGTTCGTCACCCAGAGCAAGAGCGGCCAGTGGAAATCCCCAGAAAATGCAGTCCTCATTCTGAATCTCCAGCACCGCCAGCGACGGGTCGTCAGCATAACGCATCCCTGTGTAAGGATTTTTGTGGGTCAGAACGACTTTGGCCCATCGCCATTGCGATTCCTGGAGCAAGGGCTCCACGTTCACCAGGCCGGCCGTGCTGCGGAAGTTCTCCTTGTCCGCCACGTTAGTAGGCCGCCTTGGGCAATTCATCAAACAGATCGTAGCCCTCGTCGCGGTGGATGTGATGGGGATAGAAAAGCCCCAGATCCATGTATATGCCGTGTTCCTTCAATTGAGCGAACCACCAGTCCCATCGGTCGAGTTTCTCGGGATCGAAAGTACCGTCCCCGCGCAGAGGGCCGAGCATGGATTGGAGAGGATGCTGCCGCACGATGCGCACGCCATGCTTACGCAGGTAGCGGATGCGCTGGATCGTCTCCTCGCGGCTCAGATCGAGGTAGTTCGCCCCACAACCCCAGAATTGGACCGGTTCATCGGCGTTTTCGAACTGCAATCGGTTTCCGATCTGTTTCAGGTGACCGTATTTCCCGGCGGGAGCTTCGACCAGGTGGCTGAGATCGATCACCGAATCCTTCGAAAAATCGTCCTCCCGAAAGGTCACCGGGAACCAATCGGCCGGACCGGGGCTCGAACTCGGTGGTTCCGGCTGCGTGTTGAAAGCGGGCACCAACCGGTCGTCGCTCGTCAGGAAGAACGCATCCAGACCGGCGGTCAGATCCTGGCCGTGAGGATCACTTGTATTTCTCTTTGTTCCCAGCAGGCGCAGCTCAAATTCATGCGAACCCTCGCTCAACTCCACCCTTCCCGCATAAAACCAGTTCACTTCAAGGCCCGGATAGGGATCACCCGAAGCCCCGTTCTCATAGGGTCGAAGCGGAACCGCGCCTGTCGGCTCATGGGCATGGGTGATCCGGCGCCAATCGCCGTCACCAAAACGCCAGCGAAACGGACCCTGCTTCCAGAATTTCCGAACCCAGAAATAATACATGCCATCAGCGGGGATCTCGACCATGTATCTGGCGCAGGCATCGACGTCGGTGGCCGGCCCGTGATTGGTCAGCCAATCACCGTCCGAAAGCAGGTCGCGCGAATCGGGAAAGGTTACAGCCGAAAACCGGGTTGCTTCCGGAAAATTCGTCTCGAGTGTATCCTCGCCCTCCCACCAAACCGTGTGATGGCCGGCATCTCCGCTCGCGACGACTGGAAAATTTCCCGCGAGGGTCAGCATGACCAGCCCACCCGCGACCCTGACTGTGAATACACTTTTCATATTGGGGTTCCGCCTTTCCTTTCTGACCGCAGAATCAACAAGGGTGATATTAGGAATCGAGATCGCAGCCCTCTCGATCTGAGTTCAACCGGATCCTGAACAGACCCTGTCCGCCTGTCACGCCCGATGCGCAGCAGGAAGGAGCAAAATGGCAGGTTCACGCTTCAATTCCTGCCGGAAATTCATATAGTCAGCAGGAATTGAAACGCCCCGCCGTACGGGGATGACCCACCTGGTTTCCACTGCCACCGACCATGACCCCTATCCCAGCCGACCATCTGATCGTCAGCCCCCGGCATATTCCCGAACTGCATCCTGAGTTCGTTCCGGCCTCCCTCTGGACCCGCGAGTTCCTGGCGCGGTGCGACCAGGAGGGCGAACGCCCCATCGTGCTCGCCCTGATGCGTTCCGACGGCACGAGCTCCTCGCATTGCGACAAGATCCTCCCCGCTCTCCCGCAATTCGAGAGCCTGAACCTGCGGCACGTCGAACGTGTCGTGAAGTTCCTCCTCTGGGCCCGCGGCGGCAACCGCCTCCTGATCGCAGGAGCCCCGGAACTGGTTCCGGCCCTGCAGAACATCTACTCCACCGCGGGTGACCGGGCCTTCGATGCCGACTTTGTGCGCCGCGTCTTCAACGGAAACCTCGTCATCGAAGCCGTCTCCGAGAGTGACATCCCAAAAGCCGAAACAGCCGCCGCCGACCAGGCCCTGGGCCGCCACCTCGAGGGCTGCCGAATCGGTTTTGACCTTGGCGGCTCGGATCGCAAATGCGCCGCCGTCATCGACGGGAAGGTCGTTCACTCCGAAGAGATCGCCTGGGACCCTTACTTCGAGAAGGACCCAGACTACCATTACCAGGGAATCATGGACAGTCTGCAACGGGCTGCCGAGCACCTCCCCCGGGTCGACGCGATTGGCGGATCGTCCGCCGGTGTCTACGTCAACAACCAGGTTCGGGTCGCCTCACTCTTCCGCGGCGTTTCAAAGGAGCTCTTTGAGAAACGCGTTGAGAACATCTTCCTCGATATAGCCAGGGAGTGGAACGACGTGCCGATGAATGTGGTCAACGACGGTGATGTCAGCGCCCTCGCCGGGTCCATGTCCCTGGGCGAGGGTGGCGTCCTCGGCCTCGCCATGGGAACCAGCACCGCGGTGGGTTACGTCGACGCCTCCGGCGCCATCACCAACTGGCTCTCGGAACTCGCCTTCGTGCCGGTTGACTACGGCCCTGGTGCCCCGGCCGACGAATGGTCCGGCGATATCGGCTGCGCCGTCCAATATTTCAGTCAACAGGGTGTGTCGCGGCTGATCAAGGTCGCCGGACTCGAGATCGATCCCAAGCTTGCGCAACGCGAACATCTGGTCGAGGTGCAGAAACTGATGGAGGCCGGCGACGACCGCGCCGCTGCGATTTACCGCACTCTCGGCACCTGCTTCGGATATGCCATCGCCCACTTTGCGCGCTTCTACGAAATTCACCACCTCCAAGTCCTCGGACGCGTCCTGAGCGGCCCGGGTGGAGACCTCCTGCTTGACCACGCCAACAGGGTCCTGCGGGACGAGTTCCCGGAACTCGCCAGATCTCTCACCATCAGCATGCCAGACGAGACCCAGAAGCGTCACGGTCAGGCCATTGCCGCCGCCAGCCTCCCGCCATTGGCTTGATGCTGCCCCGCAACCTGCATTCCACATTCCGCCATGAAACTGCACAATAGAAACGCCACGATCCTTGTTCCTGATCAAACTCCGGAACCCAAGGCTCTTGCCCGCACCACCCACATGGGAATCGGGGCCCACCAGGACGACCTCGAGTTCTTTGCCTACCACGGCATCGAAAGCTGCTACGGGCGCTCCGACCGCTGGTTCACCGGAGTCACCTGCACGGACGGAGCCGGTAGCGCCCGGGTCGGTCCCTACAAGTCGTTCACCAACGAAGAGATGGCCGCGATCCGGGTTGGCGAACAGGACAAGGCCGCGGTGGTCGGCGACTACGCCGCCATGATCCAACTCGGGTACCCCAGCAAAGCCATCAAGGATGCCGGGGACTTCTCCCCGGTGGACGACCTCGAGGCCATCCTCACGACGGCCCAACCCGCAGTTCTCTACCTTCACAATCCCGCCGACAAGCACGACACCCACATCGCGGTGCTTCTGCGCGCACTGACCGCGGTCCGCCGCCTCCCGGCCAGTCAACGCCCAAAAAAAACCTGGGGATGCGAAATCTGGCGAAGCCTCGACTGGCTCCTTGATGAGGACAAAGGCCTCCTGCCCACCTCCAACCGCCCCAATCTCCAAGCCGCCCTCAACGGCGTCTTTGACTCCCAGATCATGGGAGGCAAACGCTACGATCTCGCCGTCATGGGCCGCCGACTCGCCAATGCGACCTTCTTCGAGTCCCACGCCTCCGATTCCGAGACCGGGCTCACCTGGGCCATGGACCTTTCCCCGCTCGTCGACGATGAGACAATCGATATCGTCGATTTTACCGTCAGTTTCGTGGAACGCCTCAAGAGCGACGTCGCGGACCGGATTTCCAAGTTCCGCCAGTCATCGCCCGCCAAATGATTCCGTTGCCTTTCGGTGGCAGTCTGGTTCCTGCGAAATCCCGACCGATCCCTTCCGGTGAAAGCAGGTCGAACGGGTTGACAGGACGCCCGTCTACTCGCCGGTAAGCGAAGTCTGATCCCCTGTGCCTTCGATTACCGAAACCAGACGACGGCAAAAGAGGGGCGCGGTCCGGGCGGCAAAGTCCTGGTTCGGGTGCGGATCCTTTTCACCATTCGCATAGGAGGGATTCAGGAAGATCTTTCCGTCGGTCTCCAGAGAGAAGAAATCCCAGACAAATATATTGTCCCCGGTCTCGTCCCATTCTCCGGTAACCCAGTCCACAAACTCCCGTGATCGGGTCGCTTCCTCCACCGTGCAATTGGTCGAAAGCAGGGCGGCATTGGTCCACACCAGAAACTGTGTCTCCGGGAACGATCGCATCTTCTCCTTCAAGGCGGCATACTGGAGTTTGTAGTTCCCCAATGTCTTCTCGTCCGATGCCGGGTTCGAGGAGTCCCGGTCCCGCTGGATCGAACTGACCGGGAAACAGTGTTTGAATACGACCAGATCGTAGTCCTGCGTCAGCATCTCGAGGGTCGGTTCCTCCAGGTAGGCCGAATCACCCGCGTTATTCACCCAGATATTCCAGTAGTCGAACGGATAGTTCCTCCACCCATAGGGTTCGTTCTTTGGAAACACCTGTTCCGCAATCCCGTAGGCCGTGCCCTGGGTCCGATTGTAGTCCGCCACCCAATCCGGAATTCCGCCATTCCAGAGACAGTTTCCGGTGCTATGGTGCAGATAGAGGATATTCGCATTCTTCTTCATCTCTTTTTCTTCGTCACAATTCGCGATCCATGGGACCACGAGCAACAAGGCGATCACTATCGATTTCATATCTTTCCCCTCCCGGGTGGTTTCCTGAAATTTCAGATGCAGTCCTGATACCGAGAACCCGGTATCCACTGTCATGTCCCAGAACTAATGCAACATGGTGCGGGGCGTCAATACGCCTTGGGCAAGGCGATCATGTCGAGGGGTTTTCCGTAGGGCGATCCTCGATCCGATCAACCCCGCAGCGGTGGATTTTCCGCGCCCTATTAACGGCTTGAGTTTCCCGCAGCCTCTTGTTCATCTCGCATCGTCGGGAGGATTGAGTTTACGATTTTTACAGAGGAGAAATGGACTACAAAGTACTTGGACGGACCGGACTTCGGGTTTCCCGTATTGCACTCGGTACGATGAATTTCGGCGATTCGGTGGATGAGCAGCAAGGCATCCGCCTGCTGGACCGGGCGGTCGATGCCGGGGTCAACTTCATCGACACGGCGGATGTCTACTGGAAGGGGCGATCGGAAGAGATCGTCGGCAAGGCGATCAAAGGGAAGAGGGATCCCCTGGTTATTGCGACCAAGTGTTGGGCTCCCTTCGGCGACAAGCCCACCGAGTTCGGCAGTACGCGATTTCACATTATGAACGCGGCCGAGAGTGCGCTGAAGCGACTCGGAATCGACCATATCGATCTGTTTATCATGCATCGCCCCGACAGCGTGCACCCGGATCTGAAGGACAACGAGACGCCGACGGAAGAGACTCTTCGGGCGCTGACTGATCTGGTGCGGCAGGGAAAGGTTCGCTACATCGGCACCTCGTGCTACAACGATTGGCGGCTGGTCGAAGCCCAACTCACGAGCCGGCTCTACAATCTCGAGCAATACTGCAGCGATCAGCTCAACTACAGCATCCTGAACCGTTTTTCGGAAAAGCAGGTTCTTAAGGTGGCGAGGCGCTACGGTATCGGGATTACCGTGTTCAGCCCGCTTCAATACGGGTGGCTTTCGGGCAAATACCACAGGGGGCAGGAACCACCGACTGACAGTCGGGCGGCGAGAAACTTCAAGATGCGTCTCGACAGCCCCGACGCCGACGCAAACTTCACCGCTCTCGAAAAACTGGAGCCGTTGGCAGGAAAACTCGACCTGCCCCTTGCCCGGCTCGCATTGGCCTGGGTACTGAGGAATCCTGACATCACGAGCGTGATATGCGGACCGAGGACGATGGAACAACTCGATGACAACCTTGCGTCTCTTGAGGTGCGTCTCGACGATGAAACCATGAGCGCAGTGGACGAAATAATCCCGTCGGGGTTCGGCGCCGGGCAGGATTATGCGTGAGCAATCGATGTAGTCATCTCCAGGGGAAATATTCGATGGATCGGCGATCGTTCTTGAAGTCATCGGCATTGGGCGTGGTTGGCGCCGTCGCATCGCGTGAGGCGGGTGCGCAGGGTGTGGAGCGCCAGGCCCAGGTGTCGGACGGGCCCTCGTTGCCAGTGGTCGTAGCGAGCCGAAACGGGTTGGCGGCGACACAAAAGGCGATGGAAATGATGGGCGCAGGCGAGGACACATTGGACGCCGTCATCGCAGGTGTGAACATCGTCGAAGCTGACCCCGAAGACCGTTCGGTGGGCTATGGCGGGCTGCCCAACGAGGAGGGCGTGGTGCAGTTGGATTCGTCGGTGATGCATGGGCCGACAAACGGCGCAGGAGCTGTCGCTTCGCTCGAGGGAATTGTCCATCCCTCAAAGGTGGCGCGAGACGTGATGACGCATACCGACCATGTGCTGCTGGTCGGACCGGGAGCGCTGAAGTTCGCGCTGGCCATGGGCCACGAAAAACGAGACCTGCTGACGGATGAGGCGCGGGAAATCTGGATGAAGTGGAAGCGGGACCTGAGCGAACGGGACGATTGGATCGACCCGGCGGACCGGCTGCCGCGGTCAATGACGCCGGGCGAAAAGCACGCTGCGCGACAGATGATGCGGCATCACGGTACAATCAATTGCAACGCCGTGAACGAGAAGGGCGAGGTCAGCGGGGTTACGACGACAAGCGGGTTGGCGTTCAAACTTCCCGGCCGGGTGGGCGACTCCCCGATCTTTGGCGCGGGCCTGTTCGTGGACAACGAAGTCGGCGCCTGCGGAAGCACCGGTCGCGGGGAGGCGAACCTGAAAACCTGCGCGAGTTTTCTGGTGGTCGAGTTCATGCGCCAGGGAGTGTCGCCAGAGGAGGCCGGGCTGCGGGCGATGCAGAGGATCGTTGAGAAGACCACCGAGCCGTATCTCCTGCGCGACGACGGAAAACCCGCCTTTGGTTTGAATTTCTATATCGTGAACAAAAAGGGCGAGTACGCGGGCGTGAATCTGTACAAAGGGTCGCGCGCCCAATTTGCCGTGCACGACGGCAGGGAAAACCGGCTGCGCGACAGCGCCTACCTGTTTGAACGATAGCTCCGGCAGAAGGGGTCAAACCTTGAATGGCACTAAGTTAAGGGGTATCCAGGAGGAATCCCGGTCAACTTGGCTTCGAGGGGGTCAAAGCACATAGGCTGATGTCGGCAGAGTGGCTGCCTCGGTACTCGCATTGGCATGCAAGATAATGAGCAATGACCCCGTCGGCTGTTCTTCGTCGAAA
>QNAI01000038.1 GCA_003641745.1 Verrucomicrobiota bacterium
ATCCCGCGGCCGCGGGAGAAGGAAACCACACGAAGGAGCTCGCAATCGAAACCACATGTGCATCCGATTGATGTTCTGGTGATTATCATGAAACTCACTTCTCTTGTTCACAGCTCCCTCGCGCTGGCACTCACCTGTTTTATCGCTTCCAATGCCATGGCTGACGATGCGGTTTCGACTGAAGGCGGAGAGACAAGTCCCGGACAGAAAGCGGAGTCCGGTGAAAACGAATCGATGTTTGTTGATGGCGAAGACGGATGGCTCGATATCTCGAAGTTCGTCGATCAGGCCTATGGGTTTGTGCCGATGGTGATTCCGATCACCGAACCGACGGTTGGGTTGGGTGCGATCGGTCTGGTGGCATTCCTGGACAAACCAGACAAGACAGACGAAGGAACGGCCATGCGCCCAAACATCATGGCGGTGGGCGGCCTTGCCACCGAGAATGGCACGTGGGGTGTATTCGGAGCGGACATACGGAATTGGATGGATGGACGTGTCGAGTCGATGATCGGCGGTGCATATGTGAACGTAAACCTGTAGTATTACCCGCCCGACTCACCGGAGTCTGTAGACAATAGCTTCCTGGAATACAATATGCGGGTTCCGGTTGGTATGGTGCGAGGCCGCTACCGTTTCAAACCGACTCCGTGGTCAGTCGCACTCGGCTACATGCTCATGTCGAACCAGTTGACGATCTCGGGGAATATTCTGCCGCCCGGTGTCGAGGTACCCGAATTCAAATCGAAGCTCGCTGCCCTCGAACCCTCGCTTCTCTACGATTCGCGTAACAATATCTTCACCCCTTCGAGTGGGATTTACGCCCAGGTATCGGCCCAGCTTTACAGCGATGCATGGGGCGGCGACAGCACCTTTCAGCTTCCCAAATTCGTTGCCTACGGCTATTACCCAGCGAGTGACAAGGTGACTCTTGGCCTGAAAGTCAGTGGGCGAAGCAGTCACGGCGACGTGCCGTTTTACCTGCTACCGTATATCAAGTTGAGAGGGGTTCCCGCTCTCCGCTACCAGGGTGATATTGCCGGTGAAGTCGAGGCGGAGGTCCGCTGGCAATGCTGGAAACGGTTTAGCCTGGTCGGGTTCGGTGGCCACGGAGTCGCACGCTTCGATTTTGGATCGAATACCGAGACCACTTCCGTGAATACCTACGGACTCGGTTTCCGGTATGAGCTCGCGCGCGGCTATGGAATGCATATGGGTATTGATGTCGCTCACGGCCCGGAGGACACCATCGTCTATTTTCAGTTCGGCAGCGCCTGGCTCGCGCCCTGACATCGATTCAAAACCATTGAATGAGAACCGGTTTCGTGACCCGCTCAGGAAAAGGCAGACGGGGCCATTCGGTTCATCGTGATGAAATGAGCAGGGCATCCCGAAACCTGATGGTTTTGCTCCCCCGGGCGAACAGTCTGCTTGGGTCGCCTCCCAGCGAGCCCTTATTCTGACACCCTCACGCCCGCGCGCCCAGACAGGAATCCGGATACAGGATCAGGCGGTTGCCGCCTCGCACATCGCCTCGGAGATCGAGGTCAACTGACGGGCTTTTTCATGGATTTCGCGCCAGGATTCGTTCTTCCCACCTTCGACATGTTCGAGCGTCAACTGCTGAAGATCCGTCTTCATTTTCCAATAAAGTGCCCAAACCTTTGCCACCGGATCGTTGTCTGTGATTTCAGTATTCATAATATTATTACAATGATATTCACGTTTTGATATGTTTTTAGTAAAACCCCTTGACCTTTTTTTAGCAACTCCGGATCGGCCCGAATACGCCTGATCGAACGGCCCGGCTCAACCGAAGGCAGACGGTCATGGAAAGGGACAAAGAGGCGTCATGAGATTCTCTTAGGTAGGTTTACCCATCAGAAAACCAGGTAAATTTCCCACGGCGCCCCTGCCCGGGCCGCCCGGGCACCGTGGCTCAACCGTGTGGCGCCCGTCGCCGAAGCAACAGGAGGGTGCGATCGTCACTTGAATCGCGGTGGCCGCAATGGGCGTCTATTCCGTTACGGACAGATTGCATGACCTCGGACAGAGCTCCGTCAGCCGCCGATCGGATCGCACCGAGGAAACGATCGCGGCCGAATTCCTCGTCCTGTTCGTCCAGTGCTTCAGTGATCCCGTCGGTATAGAGGACGAGCATGTCCTTCTCTCCAAGCACCAGGCGATGTTCGACAAGGGTTTCGCCAAACAGCTCTCCGGCATCCAGCCCAAGAGCGAGAGTTGAGGAGGGGATCAATTCAGGATCCCGACCGGAACCGCGCCAGACAATGGCCGGTTCGTGTCCGGCGACCGCCAGCATCACCACACCCGAGTCCAGGTCCATGACCCCGTAGATGATCGAGATAAACATATTCTCAGGCATATCCGCCTGAATGATGCGATTCACCTGCACCAGGACCTCGGCCGGAGTGCTTGCCTCTGTCGCCTGCATGCGAAGCGCCGTTCGGCAGGCCGCCATGATCAGCGCTGCGGAGGCGCCCTTTCCAGAGACGTCGGCCACCACCAGCCCGACCTTCGAGTCTCCGATCGCGAACAGGTCGAAGTAATCTCCCCCCAGGAGGCTCGACGGGACATAGAGGGATTCCACTTCGATCTCATCCTTATGGGGAACTTCGGCCGGCAACATATGGTGCTGAATTTCAGCGGCCATCCGGAGGTCGGCTTCGCGTCGCTCATCCTCCCGCAATTCCGCGATCTTCCTCTCGGTAACGTCCGTGATGATGCCCTGATGATGGGTGACCCTGCCGGACTCATCGACCCGCACGATGGTCCGGTCATCAACCCAGCGGATCTGCCCGTTCCGGGTCAGGAGTCGGTAATGTTGATCATAATCGAAAATTCTCCGCCGGGCGTTCTGGTGCACCTCCCGGGCCACCTCTTCACGATCGTCCTCGTGCATCAGGGAAGTAAAGGTGACCCGTCCAGACAGCAATTCTTCCGGCTCATATCCAAAGTTCCGGATATTGTTTGACACAAATTCGACCGGCCATCCCTCAGTGGCCCGCCAGAGGATGACAACCGATGGAGACTTTTCGATGATCCGTTCCAATTCCTCCCTGCCTTCAAGCGCCCGGCGCAATTCCTCCTCAGCCTGCCTGCGAGCCGTGACATCCCGACCAACACCGAAGAAATAGAGGATCTGCCCCTTCTCATCCCGTATGATCGACCCGGTAGAAGCGTGCCATCGATAGGTCCCGTCCTTGTGCAGAATTCGGTACTCGATGCTTTGCAGCAATCGGCCTGTTTTTTTGGCCACCTCCAGGCCCTCGCGGCATTTCTCCAGGTCATCCGGATGCACAAAATCCATGTACGACCCCCCGATCACCTCATCGATCGTATGGCCCAGTTTGACCTCCCATGAAGGCGACACGTACTCAAAGCGGCCATCCATGGAGAGCGCGTAGAGAATCTCGCTCGCGTTTTCGACGTAAGCCCGAAAACGCCGCTCGCTCGCAGCGAGCTGCTCTTCGGCCCGCTTCCGCTTGGTAATATCGTTGATGATGGCGAATTGCTGCGCAATCCGCCCCTCCGAATCACGCATCACCGCGACCGTCAGGTTGGCCCATACCGTGCGGCCGTCCGTATGCAGATAACGCTTTTCGAGAGAGAATCGATCGATCTCACCACGACGCACCTTCATCTGCAGTTCCTTCTGACGCGCCCGGTCCTCGGGATGGGATACCCCTTGGATATTCTCGAAATCCTGCGCTTCCGTTTTTGAAAGGCCTATGATCTCGCAGAAGCGATCATTGAGGTGGTAGACCTCGTCGCCTTCACCAAATTCGACCCAGCTCACGCCCAGGGGCGCGTGCTCGAAAAGGAGTTGGAACTGGCTGCTGGCCGCCTCCAATTGGTGGGTTCTCCGCGTCACCCGGGCTTCCAGTTCAAGGTTCAGTGCGTTGACCTCCGCTTGGGAACGCTCAAGTTCAGCCGTCCGTTGCTCGACCCGTTGGTCGAGGTCCCGGGTGAGGCCCTGGAGATCTGCCTCAACCTCCTTCAACCGGGTGATATCGGTCCGGATCGCAACGAATCGCTCGGGCACGCCTTCGGCATTCAGTTGCGGCACGATCACCGTATCCATCCAATAAGACGAACCATCCTTCGCACGATTGCAGACCTCTCCGCGCCAGACCCGGCCATCAAGGATGGTCGACCACATCTGCTGGAAGAACTCCTGTGGATGGTGTCCGGATTTCACGATCCTATGGTTCACTCCGACCAGTTCGTCCGCGCTGTAGCCCGATTTCTCGCAGAACAGGTCATTCACGTGCAGAATGGTCCCCTCACGGTCCGTTATCGCGACCACGGCATGCAGATTGACCGCCGATCGGAGCGCTGCCATCAGGCCCGTGTCTTCCTCGATCCATGTGGGACCGGGTCCGGAAGTCGCTGTTTCGGCACCGGACGGGTCTCGATTTGGATGATCAGCCATGGGTGAATTCGCCCAATTTCCAAGGTATCAAACGAGCCGGAATGAGCGTGAGTCATTACCCTGGAGGCTACCGGCGAACACTCCAACGTTTTTCCACCCCATCGAATCCCCTAACCGCATTGACATCCGCCCACCTGTTGCGTACCCGAGTGGTAAGATGGTTCACCCCTCTTCCCCCCCCGCTTCCGGCGCGAACTCAACAGGCACAACGAATGGTGCGTCCATCGAGGATGCTGTCATTCGAATCGCCGGAAATTCTCAGGATGGCATCCAGACAATCGGCGGGTTCCTGGCCCGACTGGCCGGCCGCAATGCCCAGGAGGTCATGACCTACATGACCATCCCGTCGACAATCTCCGGAGGGCCCTCGATCTTCCAGGTCCGCATCGGCTCGGGAGAGGTTCTTTCGGCCGGAGATTCCGCAGACTTCCTGGTCACGTTCTATCAGCACAGTTACGAGGAACACATATCGTTCCTCAAGGACGGCGGCATCCTTCTCTACGACACCGATCACGTGAAGCCCGATCTCTCGGACAAGCGATTCGTCTATGTCGGCGTGCCGATTACCGGTCTGACCATCGAGGCGGTCGGCGGCGCCGCCAAGGCCAAGGGGAAGAACATCTATATTCTCGGCCTGCTGAGTCGCATCTTCAACCTGAACGTCCGAAAACTGAGGATGCTTCTGGAGGAGCGATTCGGCTCCAAAGGCGAAGGTATCTTGAGAAATGCACTCCTCTCGTTCGATGCGGGCTACGCCTACGACGTGGACAACGTTCTGCTCAGATTCTTCCGATTTGACGCCACCGCTCAGGAGGACGCCTCCGACCAGGTAACCATGGACGGCAACTCCGCCCTGACCTTGGGACTTATCACAGGCGGCGTACGATTTGGCGCGGGCTACCCGATCACTCCATGGACAAATATCATGGAGGCCTTGAGGACGGAGCTGCCCAAATACGGCGGCACCTTCGTTCAGACGGAGGATGAGCTCGGCGCCGTCTCGACTGCCCTCGGTTTTTCCTATGCCGGCCACCTGGCCGTGACCGGCAGCTCCGGACCGGGGATGTCGCTCAAGATGGAAGCGCTGAGCTGGGGCGTGATGGCCGAAATTCCCCTTGTGGTGATCAATGTCCAGCGCGGAGGTCCCAGCACCGGTCTGCCCACCAATGTCGAGCAGAGTGATCTCCTGCAGGCCATCTATGGCAGCCACGGGGACTCGCCCAGAATCGTTCTGGCTCCAATGAACGTCGAGGATTGCTACTATATTGCGATCGAGGCCGCCCGCTATGCCCGCGAATTCAGCGTCCCGGTGATCATCCTTTCCGACCAGTCGCTGGCCACGCGGATCGAAGCATTTGATCAACCCGACTACGAGGAGCTATATGTCGACCCCACACCCGATCTGACCCCCCGCGAGGAGGGTTTCATCCCGTATTCCCTGAGCCACAGGACGCACCATGCCCCGCCAGGCACTCCGATGGAGGGGGGCAGCTACCCGGTCGTGACCGGACTCGAACACGACGAGGCCGGACATCCCACCGCAAACCCGCAACTGCATATGCGGATGACCGCGAAGAGACGTGAGAAACTCAAATACCTGGGCAGCAAACTGCCGAGACCCGAAGTCTTTGGCGATGAGGAGGGCGATGTTCTACTGGTTGGCTGGGGATCGACCTACGGACCGATGCGAGAGGCCATCAAACGCTCCAGAGCCGATGGAAACATGATTGCCCATCTGCATATCCGGCACCTTCATCCGCTGCCCAACGGCCTCGAGAGAATCTTCAGCCGGTACCGGCAGATCTTTGTGGTCGAGATGAACGACGAGGGCCTCTACGGCTACGGTCAACTGGCGACGATCCTGCGGGCCCGTTACGCCAACAATATGATCAGGAGCATCACAAAGACCGACGGACTACCCTTCAAGGTGCGCGAAATCCGTGAAGGCATCAGCCGACTCAAGGGTGATGCAACCGCATCCTTCAGCGCCTATCCGACAAACTGACGTCATGGCACTCACCTACCCAACATGACCACCCTCAAAAACCCGATACCACCGGCGAGCGACTTCGTAGTCGACCCGGTATCCAGAAAAAATCTGAAAGCCGACCACCCGACCTGGTGCCCGGGTTGTGGGGATTTTGCGGTTCTGGCTGCTTTCTACCGGACGCTGGAAAAGTTGCAGCTGCCACACGAGAAGATCGTGACCATGGCCGGCATCGGTTGTTCGTCGCGGTTCCCCTACTTCGTGAACACTCACGGCGGGCATTTTATTCATGGACGGTCGGTGCCCTTTGCCAGCGGCATCAGCCTGGGCCGCGACGACCTGCATGTCTTCGTCTTCGGCGGAGACGGCGACGGTTTCTCGATTGGAGGCAACCATCTCGACCACTGCGCCCGCAAGAACATCAACCTCACCTACGTGATCATGGACAACTCCGTCTATGGATTGACGAAGAAGCAGACCTCGCCGACCTCACCCATCGGGTTTCGGTCGAAGACCGACCCGGGCGGTGTCGTCGACCAGCCGATCAATCCAATGAAGAAGTTGATCAACACCGGCGCAACCTTTGTCGCCAGGTCGCACGCCACCCAGGTGAAACATATGGTCGAGATGTACGAAAGAGCGATCAACCACCGTGGTTTTTCAGTCATCGAGATCCTGTCCGAATGCGTTGAATTCTTTCCCGGTGCATTCGATGCCGGTATCCCGCGCAAGGGCGGAACATTTGTAACCATAGAAGAGAAAAAGAACGACGGCACGTCGGAGGACATCGAACGACATGATGTTTCCGATGACCAGGCCGCATTCAGGATGGCCGGCCTCAAGTGGCCTGGCGTCTTCGGTGTGTTCTACGAAAAAAAACGGCCGTCGAAGAACGACCGGGAAGCCGATCTGATCAAGAGCAGCCGCGAAAAGGTAAAGAACGCGACCGACCTCGAACTCCTGGGCGCCGCCTTCGGGCGCATGAAGTGAAGGTTCGGCCATCTGAATCGGATGCTCAGCCAATTCGCCGCCAAGGTCACAAGCGGTCGCATCGACAACCGCGTACGTGACCGGGTCACGGGAACCATCGAATTCCAGGGAGCTTCGCCTCCTCTTTTCCTGGATCTGAAGGGAAATTGCATGCGGGATATCGCCGGTTGCCTGCTCGACTTTGAATGCGCCCCCCCTGCTCAAGAATGTGACTACACGCCACCGTCGGGAACACACACCGGGTTCGTCGGTGAAATGACCGCATCGCGGCGCCTGGTCCTGCCCGGACCGTTCAGCGATGAGTCCAATTGTCTCTACCTGGAGTGGTTCGATGCCGACGGAAATCGAACCGCCCTGCTGAAACCCGGTGCACGGTGCCGAATTTCCACCCCTGAATGGAGGTTGACCGAAATCGAGGAACTCGAACAGAAAGGGCTCCGGTGGAAATGCCTCCGTGACCGGGGATCGGATCGGGAAGACAACTGGTTTGAGATGGCCGGGATTCTGGGTGTGGCGCCCCCGAATCTGGATGAATCCGAATGGGAGAGGCTCCTTCAGGAGGCCGACGAAGAGGTCGACCGACTGACCCGGCTCTTCGATGAGAGCGACGCCGATCCGGAATGGCATGGACCCCTCTCCCGCGCAATCGGATGGGCCGAGGTGGATCCACATGCGGATGGCAGTGATACCGACTCCGCCTTGAATCCACCGATGGAGTCACAACCTGCGTTGAACACCCTGGCTGCAGGTGCGACCTCGCTCCTGACCTACCTGGTGGCCCGGGTCCCATCCAATGCCACCTCCGCCAACCCTTTCAACCGGATGCTCTCCCGGGTCGCTCGATTCTCCGCCATCCTGGAGACGGCACGTGAGTCCATCGATACGATGCAGGACGGCGACCAGATGCTGCTGATCGCCCAGGTCAGGCGGGCTCTCGCCGGAATCCACGGCTCCGCCGAATTCCTGGATACCCTGCTGAACGACCGACAGTTCAGTCCCGAGGAACACGGACCGCTTCGCAGCCGGTTGTTTTCGCTGCGGGAAGATGCCCTGAACACGATGCACCACCTCAGGCGCAACTGATCCCCGAAAAGCAATGAGCGGGCCGTTCAGGCCTGGTCGCGGGGCCGTTCGGCGTATCCACCGCTCCATTTCAGCTTGGTCCGCAGGACGGCAAAATGCGAATGATCGAGCTTGAGCGCCAACGGCAAGGTCACGTCAGCCAGACGGATTTCAACCGGATAGGCCTGACTCGTCATCAGTTTTCTCTGACCGTCCAGGGCTACCAGAAGCTCGGACTCGGACAGGCAATTCGTCACCCTGAGCGCAATGTTCTCCCTGAAGATGATTGTCCGATTGCTCAAGGTATGCGGGCAGATCGGTGTCATCGCGATTACCTTCGTGCCCGGATGGATCAATGGTCCACCCGCCGAAAGGTTGTAGGCGGTTGATCCGGTCGGGGTCGAAAAGATCAATCCGTCGCAGTAATAGTCAGTCACCAGTTCCCCGTCGGCATGGACTTCCAGATGAACGATGCGCGAGTTGATGACATCTTTGATCAGGATATCATTTAGGGCAAATGACTTGAGACCCGGACCGGAGGAACTCTCGAGCAGCGACCGATGGACCACACGATAGGCGCCACCCAGGATCGACCGAAAATCGGATCTCGCTTCGCCCGCGGAAAGTGTCGTGAGGAATCCGAGGCTGCCACGATTCACTCCGATCAGAGGTACCTGGTCCCGGGCCGATTCCTGGACCACGCTGAGCAGGGTTCCGTCTCCTCCGATCACACAACAGGCGTCCATCGAATGAAGGAAGCCCTCCGGGACAGGAAACTCGAACGTCGATCTGACTTCGACATCACAGGATACGGCGATGGCCTCCAATTCGCGGGCCAGATCAACCGCGCCCGTCTTCTCCCGATTGGCCACCATGGCCAGCTTCCGAATCGGCTTCATCACGTCCGGGAATTCCATCAGACGAGAGGCCTGAGAAGAAGCTTATTCGGTCGGGTCGGACCCGACCCTTCTTCGAAAGCCCAGCAGGTTCTCCCGATTCCCATCCGAGCCACTGATGGGTGACGGCAGTTCCCCAAAGAAGACACAGTCATCGAGATCCGCAAGGGTGTGGGATCGAACCTCACGAAATACCCTCTGACGAACCGACTCATCCCGGATCACGCCGCGCCCCTTGCTCACCTCATCCCGACCCGCCTCGAATTGCGGCTTCACCAGGGCGATGAGCAGGCCACCCGGTCTCAGGAACACCCATACCGGTCGGAAAATCCTCCTCAACGAGATGAACGAGACATCGATCACAATCAGGTCATAGATATCACGTGGAAGATCGCCCGATCTCAGGTTGCGCGCATTGACCCGCTCGAGATTCGTCACCCTCGGATCACCCGCTATCCTGGGATGCAGTTGTGCGCGTCCGACGTCGACACAGGTGGCCGATCCGGCGCCTCGTTGCAGCAGGCAATCGGTGAAGCCACCCGTTGAGGCACCGATGTCCAGGACATTCAGTCCTTCGATCTCCAAACCAAAGTGATCGACGAAAGCCTCCAGTTTTTCACCGCCCCGCCCGACAAACCGCGGTGCCTGTTCCAGTTGAAGGTCAATGCCCGGCAGCACTCGGACACCCGGCTTGGTCATTCTCTCTGTCCCCCGCCAGACCCTGCCGGCCATGATAAGAGCTCTGGCCTGGGATCGACTCTCGGACCATCCCCGATCCACCACAACCTCGTCCAACCGCTTCTTCTCCGATGCCATGACCTGAAAATCCGCCTAAGAGGCTGTCTTAAAGCCCATTCCTGCGCTTCCGCACTTTTTCAATATCCAAAATGATCTGAGCCCGCAGCGCCTCCAGACTGCCAAATTTCCGTTCCGACCGAATGAACCCCTGCCAATCGATCTTCAATCTGTCACCGGAGTTCCACGGGCAATCTTCCAATACATGAACTTCCAATCGTGGGACCGACTCCCCTGCATCGACCGTTGGCTGCAAACCGAAATTGGCGATCCCATCCCGCGTCTCCCCACCCTCAGACGCACACACCCGGACCGCATATACACCATGGGCGGGGCAGAGTTCCGATCGCCACTCCAGGTTCAGGGTTGGAAAACCCAGCGTTCGGCCCACCCGGCGGCCAGGGACTACGGTGCCGATCGAGAAATAACAGTAGCCGAGCAACTCGTTCACATCGGCGATCTCGCCCTTCAGGAGATGATTCCGGACCCGCGTACTGCTTATGGGCTCTCCGTTGAGGTTGATTCGCGGGGCGCTGAAAACAGTCAGGTCCTGGGCCGTGGCCAGTTCGACCAGACGCTTCACATCACCGCTCCGACCGCGGCCAAACCGCCAGTTCTCGCCCACATATACTGCGCTCAGTCGCTTGATGCGGGATCGAACAAACGGAAGGAAACCCTCTGCTTCCAGCCTGGCGAATTCCGCATCAAATGGATGAACCACGACGAAATCGAGTCCCAGGGCGAGCAGGAACGCTTTCTTGTCCTCTGGATTCATTATCTGAGGTGTCGGGTCGGCAGGGCGAAACAGGCGACTCGGGTGCGGCCAGAAGGTCAGGACGCCCGCCAGACCGTTCGACCGCCTGGCCGAATGAATCGCAGATTCGATCACGGACTGATGTCCGAGGTGAAGGCCGTCAAACATTCCGATGGCCAGATGGATCGGACCCGGCGGGAGATCGATCGCTTCCAGGGAATGGAAGATCCGGTTGGCGGTCACAGGACCATGGTTGGGGCGGCCACATGGATCGGAATCAACGAATCAGACAATGAGCCGGGGGAGCACTCCTCCAATTCGATCAGCGTATGGGCATCTTCGATCGAAAACCGATCGGAAGCTGTTCGACGCAAGGCTGAGAGATGCGCCCCGCACCCAATTCTCTCGCCCAGGTCGTGGGCCAGCGTCCGCACATAGGTTCCCTTGCTGCACCTGATCCGGATGTCGAGTATGGGAGATTCAAAACGGAGAAGTTCGAAGGAGGAAATCCGCAAAAATCGCGGCTCTCTTTCAACCGTCTTTCCCTTCCGGGCCAGTTTATAGAGAGGAACCCCGTCCTTCTTGATGGCCGAGAACATCGGCGGGGTCTGATACTGGTCCCCCACGAATGTTGAAAGGTGCTTTTCCACCGCCATCCGGTCCAGATCGGGCACGGGCCGAGTGGACAGGATTTCGCCTTCCGCATCATGGCTGTCGGTGGTGACACCGAGCGTCACGGACCCCTCGTATACTTTGTCCAGGCTCATCAGATACTGGGACAGCCGTGTCGCCCGCCCGATGAGCAGGATGAGCAGGCCGGTCGCCATCGGATCAAGGGTGCCCGCATGCCCGATCTTCTTCATCTTGAAGATCCGGCGGGCCCGGTTGACGACATCGTGCGAGGTCATTCCGGTCGGCTTGTCCACCAGGAGAACTCCTTCGTAAATCACACCTTCACTCATAACTCAAAAATCCACTCCCGAATCGACCGCCGCCAGAAGTTCGCGCACCACCCGGATAAACTTCGGATAGAATTCATCGAATGAAAGGTCTGTATTCAATCCGGCAGCACAGGCATGACCGCCGCCCGAAAAGACCTTTGCAACCTGGTCGACCCGGTAAACGGGTTTCTTGCTTCTCAGGCTGGCCTTGATGCCCTTCGGCCGGTCTTCGATCAGCACGCCAACATCCACTCCCTCGATCGAACGAGCGTAGTCGACCAGGCCTTCGGTATCTTCATCCGACGCACCGGAGTCATCGAACGCCTTCTGATCTAGAAATCCTATGCAGACCCGATCTTCACATTCGAGACGGAACGACTCGAGAAACCGTCCCAGCAATTCAAGCTTGTTGAACGACTCTCGCTCGTAGAGCTCATTGGTGGCCGCCGCCGGACTCGCACCCAGTTCCAGAAGCTGCGCACTCAACTCAAACACACGCCGGGAAGTGGACGGATAGCAGAATTGCCCGGTATCAGTGGCAATACCGACATAGAGACCCTGGGCCGAAAGCGCGTCGATCGGCAGTCCCGTATCCAGGAACAGACCGGCAAGGATCTCTCCCGTCGCCGACGATTGACTGTCGATCAGATTGGATTGGGCGTATCGTGTATTGGAAACATGGTGATCGATGTTGCCGACCGGCTCCGGAAAGGCCTCCCTGAGCCCGGCCCCGGACCTCCCGTGATCGGCACAATCCACGAAGACCGCCACTTTCGCCTCCGTCCTGAAGTCGGCCGCCCGAACGAATGGGGTGTCGCCGACCAGGAACTCCAGCCGCCGGGGGACCGGATCCGGGTTGACACATGTGGCCTCGATCCCCTGGGACCTGAGCACACGGCAAAGCGCCACCTGTGATCCGATGCAATCGCCGTCGGGCCTGGCATGGCCCAGCACAGCCACCTGCCTGCCCTGCAGTTTCTCCAGCAGTGATCGGAAAGGACCGGCAAGGTCCGGATAAAGGTTCGTCTCCTCAGGCATCTTCCTCCGGGCTTTCCAAGTCATCCAAAATCTTTATCAGGCGGTTGCCGCGTTCGAGTGAGGGATCGAAATGAAACTCCAGCTTGGGCAGGTACTTCAGCACGACCCGCCTGCCCAGTTCGCCCCGGATCATTCTCGCATGCCCCTTGAGGAGTTTCTCGGCGTCGGCCTGTGCATCCGCATCGCCGATCACCGAAAAATAGACCCGGGCGTTCCGATGGTCGTTGGAGACATCGACGCCCGTGATCGTGATCAAGGTTGTCTGCACCTGCATCCGTGTGTGCAGGAAGTCGCTTATCTCCCTGCGGATCAGTTCGTTTACCCTGACATTTCGGGTGCTCATAAGGCCTCCTTTCGATAACGATCCCGGAAATTCAGATACAACACCTTGGACCCGTTCATGCCGGGATTCGCCACCAACGAAAAGATCAAAGATTTGCCCGGAAGGATTCGACCTCGTAACACTCGATGAGATCCCCCGGCTCGTACTCGGTATAATCCAGAAGATGAATACCACATTCGGTTCCGGCCCGGACCTCCTTGACCTCATCCTTGACCCGGCGAATGGTCTCGATGCGGGTTTCGGCCTCGACGTCGCCTTTTCGCCGGACCCTGGCCCTGGAATTCAGGATCACCCGGCCCTCGATCACCAGACAACCGGCAACGCGACCCCTGGAAATCTCGAATACCTGACGCACTTCGGCCGCTCCCACCTTGGTTTCGCGGGTTTCGGGCTCGAGCAGATCCGCCATCATGTTGCGGATCTCGTCGACCAATTCGTAGATGATCTGGTATTGATAAATGGTGACGCCGTGGTGCTTGGCCAGGGCATTCACCCCGTTCTCCAGGCGAACGTTGAAACCGACGATGATGGCCTTGGAAGCACCTGCAATCAGGACGTCGTTCTTGCTGATCAAGCCTACTTCACCCTGGATGATCTCGAGGGAAACCTTGTCACTCCTGATCTCACGAAGCACCGAATCGACCGCCTCGACCGAGCCGTAGACATCGCCCTTGAGGACCATGCGCAGCACCTTTTTCTGGGCCGCCTCCATGGCTGCAAAGAGATTTTCCGCCGATTGGGGAACGTCATCCGGCTCCACCACCGCCTGTTGTTTCCGGACTTCGATCGCCCGTTCTTCGGCAATACGCTTGGCTTCCCGCTCGTTCTTGACCGTTTCGAAGACCTGGCCGCATTCAGGCGTACCCGACCAACCGATCACCCTCACGGGCGTTGACGGACCCGCGGATTTCACCCGGTTGCCTTGCTCGTCGAACATCGCCTTGACCTTGGTGTAATTCGGCCCGCAAACCAGGGTGTCCCCCGTCTTCAGGGTACCGGCCTGCACGATGACGGTTGCGGTCGATCCGCGCCCGATTTCCATCTGGGCTTCAATGATGACACCAGTGGCGGGTCTCTTTGGATTGGCCTTGAGTTCGAGCAGATCCGCCTGCAGCAGGATCATCTCAAGCAATGTATCCATTCCATCCCCACGGATGGCCGACACCGGAACAGTGATGACTTCCCCACCCCAGTCCTCCGCCATGAGGTCCCGCTCCTGCATCTGGGTTTTCACCCGGTCAATATTTGCTCCCTTGGTGTCAATCTTGTTGATCGCCACAATGGGAACAACCCCGGCGTTGCGGATATACTTCAGGGCTTCATCCGTCTGCGGCATAAAGCCGTCGTCTGCGGCCACGACCAGAATAGCGACGTCGGTCACGTTGGCGCCGCGGGCCCGCATCTCGTTGAAAGCCGCATGACCCGGGGTGTCGATGAAAGTGATCTTCTTGTCATTCGTCTCCACCTGGTAGGCGCCGATATGCTGCGTGATGCCGCCGGCCTCGCCGGCCACGACATTGGCCGACCGTATGCGGTCGAGAAGAGAGGTCTTGCCGTGGTCAACATGGCCGAGAATACAGGTGACCGGTGGCCGCGGTTCGAGCAGCAGACTTTCGTCGACCACCTTCTCCTCCTCCTTCTTCTTTTCAGGCCTGGATGCAGCCGCATCGCCACGGTGTTTGATTTCGAGAATCACCCCGTGTTTTTCTGCCAATTCGGTGGCGACGGGCTCCTCGATGCTCTGATTCATCGAGGCGAAAATGCCCATCTCCATCAGTTCGGAGATCAACTTGAAAGGCTTGAGGCCGAGGGAGACGGCAAAATCACGCACCACGATCGGAGGCTTTACCTGGACCGTCCTTATTTCGTCGGTCGCCTCTCCGGCACCGTCCTCCTGACCAGGAGGGGTTGCCGGCAAGGGCGCCAGGTTCTGAGGCTGCTGCACCGATGGCGCACCTCCCACTGGCGGTGGAGCGCTGAGCGGGGGCGGTGAAACCGGAGGAGCACCAATTTGCGGTGGTGAAACCGGGGGCGGGACCAGGCCGGTCGGCGCCGAGACCGGACTCGCCTGGGGCACGGGTGGTGTTGCCGGCGGACCGGTTCTTTCTGGAGATGGTGGCGGCGGAACCACAGGCGCGGGTGTCGGTGCGACGGGCTTGGGACGGCTCGCTGCGAGGGCTTCCTCCTTCTCCTTTGCCACCTGAGCGGCGGACTTCACAAACACACCGGCCGGCAATTTGAGACCGGCCGGTTTCTTTGGAGCGGACTCCTCTTCACCGTCGACCTTCATTGCGCCGGAGTCGGCTGGACCCGCTGCCGCCTCGTTTGCCTTCGCGGCTTCAGCAGCCTTCTCTGCCTCCTCGGCCGCCTTGACCGCAAACTCATCGACCAACGCGTCGGCCGAGATATTGTCAATCGTGCTCGAGGCGCTGGTTACGTTGAACCCACGCTCCTGCAATAGAGAAAGCAGTTCTTTGTTTTCGATCCCAATCTTCTTGGAAAGCTGATGGATGCGGATGCTCATTTAATGGGAAGGTGGTGAAAACTGTGCCGTCGGTCGGTATTCTGGCGCCATTTTCCTGACTTCAGGAGGAAATCTTCTGCGATTGGTTGAATGCGTTCACCTTGTCCAGAACGGCGGTCGCCTCCTCGATTGAGAATCCTCCCTCAACCAAGTCACCGGATTCGACGCCGATAAATGCCTCTGGACTGATCAGGCCCATCGCAACAAGGCGTTGAGCGGTATCGTCATCGATGCCTGGAATCTGGTTCAGACCTTTGATTGCGATCTTCACCTTGCCCTCCAAGCCGATCTCACCCGACTGGATCTTGCCGATATCAACCTTCCAGCCAATCAGCCTCGAGGTAAGCCGTGCGTTCTGGCCCTTTCGTCCGATGGCGATGGCAAGATCGTCCTCGGAGACCTCGATGGAGATCCGATGGCTGGCTTCATCCATTCTTACGTTTCGGGGAATGGCGGGCTTCAATGCCTCGAGAATCATGTCATGCGGGTCAGCGTGGTACCGGATTATGTCGATTTTCTCTCCACCGAGTTCGCGAACGATGCTCTTGACCCTGGCGCCTCGTGCCCCGACACAGGCGCCGACCGGATCGACCTTGGAATCCATGCTGGTTACGGCCACCTTGGTCCGGTAGCCCGGTTCCCGCGCAAATGCCTCAATCTTGACCGTCCCATCTGTGATTTCGGTCACCTCCAGCTCAAAAAGCCGCCGGACAAACCGGTTGCTGGCTCGACTGAGGATCAGTTCGGGGCCGCGATTGCTGGCTTCGATCGCCAGCAGAAGGCAACGGATCCGCTCGCCGGGTGAGTAATCCTCGCCCGGCACCTGCTCCCGATGGGGCAGAACGGCCTCGGCCTTGCCGAGATCGATGAAGAGATCACCGCGCTCGCGGCGGCGAACGATTCCGCTGACAACATCGCCGATCAGATCCTTGTAGTCATCGTAAATCCGTTCCTTTTCGAACTGACGGATGCGCTGCATGATCGCCTGCCTCGCCGTCTGGGCGGCGATTCGGCCGAGAAAGGACGGATCCATCTCTCGCTCGATGATATCACCGACCTGGGCGCCGGGCTTCAGTGTCTGTGCCTTCTCCACATGGATCTCGAGTTTCGGATCGCTCACCGAATCAACTACCTTAAGAATCGCCCAGGCCGCCAGACCGCCATGCTTGGGGTCAATCTCGATCTTGAGCTCCTGACCTGCGTTCACACCCCGGCTCGCTGCATTCTTAATGGCAGTGATGATCGCGGAGATCATGTCTTCTCGACTGATCCCCTTTTCTTTCTCCATGTACTCAAGGACGGAAAGGATTTCGCTGCTCATGGTTGTAATTTGGGAAAAAAAAAGCGGGCCAAGGACCCACTCTAAAAGTAAGTGCTGTTTAGGAAAAGGACATTTATTTTCGCCCGAAGCGCGATGTCAAGCACGCCGCTTTCGAACCGGTGCCCCGACAGCGGGTTCCTTCACCCGTTTGCCCTCAGATCGATCATCAGCCCCAGGAGACCCTGGAACCAACCGTGGGCATGGGGAGCCTCCACGCCGAGCCCCCCGATTCCAGCCCGTCGGAGGATCTCCCGATGCCCGAGAGGGATGTCGCCGGGCACCCAGGCAAACCACGGCTCAAAATAAGCCTTCCCGCTGTGGGAGGCCAGGATCGGCAGTAACCCATCGACCACCAGTGTGTCGGCCCTCGGACCCGGAACCGCCTCCGCCAATACCCCAATCAGGAGCTCCCGGCGCAATCGGGAAAGGCCCAAACGCTTACGAACTTCCCGTACCGAGGTCGGCGACTCCCTTCCGGATGCGAGATCCGGGTGGTCCGACCAGCCCTTGAGGCGATCGATCCAGGCTCGGCCGTCGCAGGCCAGATGTGCGTACTGCGCCAGCCGATGTTTTGGCTGGTTGGCGGGACGGACTCCCTGCCGCCGCCAGTGAATATCCGGTCGACCGAGCACTTCGGCGAGGTCCAAGTCTGACCAGACCGCGATTGGATAACGATCGGCAACAGCCAGCATCGCCGCTCTGTTTCGGCTATAACCGAGGACTTCCAATGAGGTGCTGTGACAGGCACCTTCGAAGCCGAGCTTCTTTATTCGGATACCCGCAAACTGCACCTTCTGGTTCCACCGCGTCCGAGCACACTCGAACAGGTGCTCACGGCGCTCATCGGCCGAAAGGGAAACGAGACGCTCCAAGGCCTGATCAGTCGCCATACCCGAGGCTGCTGCGGCTGCGTCATTGAATGCGTATTCCTCCAAGTCGTGCCAAAGAAGATCGATGAGGACCACCGTCTCGATCGTGTGGCCTCGATGGGTCCGAATCGGTGCATGGCCGACAGGTGGTGGAAAGAGGACAACGTGGAGAACGACGTTGTCGTAGGCGGGATCGAGATGATGTCGGTGGGCCGTCCAATCAACCTCACGAAAGTGGATCTCCACGTCGCCCGCTACTCGGCAACCGTCAATTTCCAGGTCGGCCGAGAGGAAATCCGGTCCTCCAAGCCGGTTCCACTCTCCGGTATTGATGATCCTTACCGGCTTTCCCGACAAGGTGAGCAGACGGGCCGTGTCGAATTCTCCTCGCAACCATATCTTCTGAACCAGACGTTCAGCCACCTGATAGGGACCGTAAAGCCCCTGGAATTCCTCCAGCCGATCGGTCTTCCGATGACCCATTTTTTCATTCGAGGGTTTCATAGAGGCAGGGGATTCTGCCAATCCTGATCCTGGTTTCGCGCACGTCGGCTGACCGCAGCCGACTGGCGGCTCCGGCAACGCACCACCCACTCCTCAAGAAAAGAAGGGGATACGCATTCGGCTCCGAGGGCCTCAACCGTCTCGCGCTCCATTCTGTCCCCGGTTGCGACGACGTAATCCTGCGATCGCTCCGAGGCGCCAACCATCTGCTCGATCAGATCGTCCGCGGTCATCGAGGCCGGTGCATAGAGGACCGAACACCCGGCATCCCGTCCGGGATGCTCGATCCCGATCTCGCCGCCCTTTCCGTCAAACACGATGCTGACGCGGATATTTTCGTAATCATGAATGAGAACTCCGGCGGAGATCACGTGGGCTCGGGCACTCTCAGCAGACGTTTTCATCAGAACCCGTGAATCCTCCCAAGCGTGGAGCACATTGTGGCCATCGATCAGGAGGTGGCGTTCGGATTGCACCCGGGAACCACAAAGACAGGTGTCGCGTTTTGCAATCCCGTCGTTTTCTCCCTCCGGTCCGATCAACCTTGACCGTCCGAGTTCGCAGAGGGATCATGCGGCCAAACCCAACCTGAACCAACACGCAAGTAACATGTCTCAACGCGCAATCAGTCAACTCGTCGGTCTCGGTATCGTCATTTTCGTTCTCGTTATCGCGGCATCACAGGCCACCTACGTCGTCCAGCCCGGGTTCCGGGGTGTTCAAGTCACGCTTGGAAAGGTGGATCCCGCCTTCAAACCCGAGGGCTTCGGTCTCAAGACCCCGTTCGTAGCCAGTGTCATACCCATTCCTATTCGCCAGAGAACAGTCCCACTGACCACCGAGTGCTACTCATCCGATCTTCAGCAGGTCTCGGTCCAGTTGAAGGTCCTTTTCCGGATTCCCGAGACGTCAGTCGTCAGAATTTACCAGGAATATTCAGGTGACCCCTTTGAGAGCCTGATTGCACCGCGAGTGGCCGAAGCGCTGAAGGAAGTGGCCGCCCTGCGAAGTGCCGAGAGAATCGTCCAGGCCCGCGAGGAAGTTAAGATAGAGACCCTCACAGGCACCCGAGCCAAGATTTCCGAGTTCATCAATATTGTGGACATTACCATCGTGGACATTGCTCTTTCCCGAGAACTCGAAGCGGCGATTGAAGCGAAGATGGTCCAGGAACAGGAGGCGGCCAAAGCTCAGTTCATCCAACAGAAATCCGAAATCGAAGCCAATACCGCCATCATCCGGGCCAAGGGTGAAGCCGAAGCTATCCGCATCCGCGGTGAGGCCCTGAAGAACAACCCGGATCTGATCAATCTCCAGATTGTAGAGAAATGGGACGGACATACGCCGCTCGTGGTCGGGGGCGGAGGTGAAGGCGGATCAAATATCCTGCTCCCGCTGGGAAATATTAAGCGTCAACCCTGAGGCATGGCCGAGGATCCGAAGTGGGAGGTCGTCGAGGACGATTCTCCCAAACAACAGCGACCGAAGAAAACCACCCGCATCGCCGGGATAGGTCTGCTCGTTCTTGTTGCCTTGATCCTCATCCTTCTCTTTCCACCCGTCCTGGTATTCGTGGAAATGGCAGCCCGCCAACTGAGGTATCTCTGGTGGTTGGTGCTGCTTCTGGCCCTGGGGATCTGGTTGATCTTTGCCGCGCGGAAGTCGAAGGACTGAGCGCTTGAGCCATGGACCCGGTCACAGGCGTGCGCCGCCGGGATTCGAAACCTGCGGCGGCGCATATCTGCCGCCGCCGCATTGCAAAGGCTGCACGCAGCCCGTTCGGGCCAGCTTACTGGACCCTGTAGACCTCGACCAGGCCGTTGCCGGTCACTCCGCCAACCCCGCTCAACTTTGCGGTGTAGATACCCGGTGGAAGCGTTATCAGGATCGCTGCGTCTGCGCTGCCGGTTTCCAGGGGGAACCCGCCAACGGTCTGTGAAACCACTGGAATCTCGGCGGCATTGGCCGCGTCGCCCCAGTTGTCGTTGGTCGCCACATCCTCCAGCGTACCTCCCTGATTGCGTTGGATCTTCAGGAATGGATCGGTGATCGTTCCCGCCACCCCGAAACCTCCGAGCGTCGGACCGATCCCTCGAACCAGAACCGTCTTGCTTCGGTCGCCGTCGATCACGAAGCCGGCAATCAGAATATCCGCAGCCGTACCGATATTCCCACGGGTGGAAATATTGATCACGTCTGAAAGAACCGCTGCGTCGTCGGCGTCATAGATCTCGACCAGACCGACGCCGGTGGTGCCACCGACACCCTTGACCTTGGCCGTGTAGCCACCGGGTGACAGTTTCAAAAAGACCACTGCGTCCTTGCTTCCGGCTTCCAGCGGAAATCCACCCAGATCTGCCGTCAACAGGGCGATCTCAGCCGCATTCGCCAAGGGGATCCACCCTTCCGAATAAACAACATTCTCCCAGTTGGTATTCACCGCAAAAGGCGGCTCCGTCGGGCCGTCGCTCGATCGGTAGAGTTCGATTGATGGATCGGTCAAGGCCCCGGCGACTCCATACACACCCAATTGGGGACCGATCGCCCGAATCAGGACACTCTTGTCCTCGGTTCCTTCTATGACAAAACCTCCGATCAGAATCGAGGCCCCGGTCAGAACCTGGCCGCGGGTGGAAATATTCGCGATGCGACCAAACGAGGTCAGCAGGGCAGCGGAGACGGCTTCGGTCGAACTGGCTACCGAATTCATCGCCGTGATCCGGTATTCATAACTGGTCTTTTCCGTCGTTCCGAGATCAACAAAGCTGGTTGCATTGGCCAGGGCCGTTCCCACCACCTTCCAGATACCCGAACCGGCAACTGAACGCTCGACCAGGTAGCCCCCTTCATTGTTGGCTTTGTCCTCCCACATGACATTGACACCGCCTTCGGTCAGATTCGACGCCACCGCCCCGGTCGGAGCACCAACCGGGCTCAGGGCAACCCCGAGGGGCAGAGCAGCCGACCCCGCAAACGCAGGGACGTCACCGCCCGCAGCCATTTGGGTCGCATCCTCGGTGAAGAATTTCAGGGCGTAGAGCAAGGTTCCGTCTGAAGGGAGTTCCCACACACTGCCGGTCAGAATACCCGTGTCGTCACGGAAGAGACCGTAGCTGGCGCCGGTACCCGGACCGGTGGAACTCTTGGTCGCGTTCGGGAACCAATAAAGCATCAGGGGATCACCCTCATCATACCCCGACTCGTAGCTGAGATTTGAAGCCAGGCCTGAGAAAATACCCGCCACTCCGCCGCCGTCGCTCAGATCCCAACTGGCCAGGATGAGATCATCGCTGGATGCGGGTATGAACTCATCGACCGTGGGCAATACGAAATCATCGTCCTCAGTGCTGACGACCAGAAGAAGGATGCCGGTCGTCGGCATGGCCCCGCCCGACCCATCCTGGAGTTTCTCCGCATCAACCGAGATGGAGATGCCGGCCGAAGCGCTTACGGCCAGTCCGAAGAAGGCCAGAACGGCCGAGGTTTTAAGAAATTGGGATATATTGTTCATCGCTCGCGACCTCATGGATTAAAAGTGTTTACCCAGTATTCAACCGGATCCCCCGCCTGCTCAGCCTTGCGGATGACAAAGCCCTGACCGGCCTTGATGACGACTGATCCGTGATCCGTTGCCGGATCGTCGCCCTCCTTGCGCCAACCCCCGTTTAAGTAAAAATAAGCGTCGGTCGGCACTCGATTCTGCCCAGGCCCGCCGGCGTAAAGGACGACGCGATCCTTGATCTGACCGGAATCAGTCGTTGTTTCGAAAGCCCCACTGCCCGCCAGACCGGAATCATCCAGACTCACGTCAAGCGGTCGGGTCAGACTGAGTAGATTGTCCTGCGGACCATCGGCCCGCGCCCGCACCGGAAGCGACAGGGCGCTCATGGTCACCTCTCCGGTCAGCACCAGGGTCGCATCCTCATCCTGGTTCATCCGAACGACAACCGGGCGATCAGGTGGCAGGATGGTATCGTCGAACGCGGCATCAAACGCCGCACCGACTCGGCGCCAGGCACCGTCACCATGGTAATAAACGGCCTCAGCCGCCGGGTTGATTCCATCACTTTCAACCGCCGGCAAAATCACTTCGATGGGACGTTCGCCGGCGTTGGTCGCCGAAGCGAGTCCCTGATCGCTGGAAAAAAGAGTGGCCAGGGTCCAATAGGGATGAATCGCGACCGCATCATCGGCCGTCGCGGCCGCGGCCGCGGCCAGGGTCACGGAAGTCGTCGAATTGCCTGTTATCGTAAATACCCGACCGGCGAGGTCTCCCGACTCGAAAAACAGGTAATAAGTCTGGGGTTGGATACCCGCCACGTAGACGAACTGATCTTCCGTAAGATTGGGCGTACCTGAAAATGTGATCGTCGACTCCGATACCGACCCCACGGTCGCCCGAAATACAGCGGGTATTTTGAGTGGAACCGAGAGCACCGTATCGGCTGCCCCATCAGCGACAACCGGAACCGCCCCGAATATCCTCGAGACCGCGGTCGCACCAGATGCATCCTGAGGGCTCAGGAGACCGGCCAAAGTGAGAACAGACCCGGCCAGAACCGGGGTACGCCAACCAAACAGGCGAATTCCTAGGGGAAATCGAAATTTCATGATTCAGTAATGTCTTCCTCTCCGTCGTTGGAAACAATCACATTCCCCTCCCCATAAGTCAATCTTACATCAGCAAGTTACTTCCATTGCATGGGAAAAGCGCCAAACAGGGATCAGATGAGAACGCACAGACACCAAGTTAAGCACCGGTCTGGGAATTTTCGACGAAAAACAGCCGACGGCGTGTCCGCCATAGCTTTACGCGAAGGAGGGGGTCATTGCTCATTATCTTGCATGCCAATGCGAGTACCGAGGCAGCCACTCTGCCGACATCAGCCTATGTGCTTTGACCCCCTCGAAGCCAAGCTGACCGTTATCTATCCTGCCCCCCCTTAACATTGCCATTCTCGACTGACCCCTGTTTGGCCTCCCTGACTACGCCCCCATGTCATCTATTGATCGCGTGTTGACAAGTGCTCGATATTTGTCAAATTATCTGACATGCAAATCAACGTCAGTGGTCTTTTGCGCGAGTTCCCCAAAGCGAAACGCGCGGCATTGGCAGGTGAGTGCGTCAGGATCAAAACACGAGAAGGAAACTTGGTGTTGATGGCCGAAAAGCCAGCAAGTGAAACGCTCCTCGGTGCCCTCGCAGGGAATATCCAGACGCCGGAGCTCGAACCCGAAACCACAGGCGCGGACGAAACCGACTGGGAGCCGACTCTGTGACCTACCTTCTCGACACCCACGCGGTCCTCTGGTTGTTGGAAGGAAACACCAGGCTTGGACGCCAAGCGCTCAAAGCAATCAAGGATTCGCCAGCCGGTGAATTGGCCATCTGTGACCTGACACTTCTGGAAATCGCCATGCTGGGGAAGAAGGGGGCGATCTCACTGCTTCCAAGCGCCGGCTACGTCCTTGATCACGTCGCTGAAAAGTTCGTCGTGATTCCTATTTCGCCACAGATCGCAGCCGAGGCCGTTTCTATCCCACTTCCACACAAAGATCCCTTTGATCGTGTTATCACCGCTACGGCACGAATCCATGACCTGACCCTGATCACCCGGGACCGCCGGATCGTTCAATCGAAGTCTGTCGCCACTCTATGGTAGACAGCCCGTCTGGAACAGGTTTTGAGGTCACACCCAGCCTGTGTTCAGCATTGAAGAAATCGATCTCTACCAAGTCATGCTCGTGCGAAATGGGGATCCGATCCGGAACCAACTGAGAATCCGAGCGGTCAGACTCAGATTCCTACCTCAAGGAATCGAGGCACCGGAGACCAATTGGTTTCTCTGGTTTCAGGCTGCCTTCAGAATGCCGGATCACTGAATCGGGTTCAACTCGCTCAAAGCATCCCTTCATGCGCGGCATGGATCCCAATACTCAGAATGGATTCAAACGCGCCAATCCGCTTTTTATACATTCAGTTTCCATTATCATTCCAGTTCTGAAAAGATCTATTCAGCAAGTCCTATGTAGGTGCTATGTAGGAACTACGTAGTTCCTACATAGTTGCTACATAGCACAGACTCCGGGAGGGCGATCAGTCCTCGGGATAGTCCGTGACCTCAATGGTGGCGTCGTGTTCCACATAGGTGAAATCACCGAACTGGCCACAGCATACCCCAGCAAGGCAGTGCAGACGTAAAATGTCGATCGGCACTTCAAAGTGTACCACCTGAAGCGAATGATTGAGGGTGATTGGGTCAATGAAAATGCTCCTGCACTTCAGTTTGAATCCCCACTCGCATATCGCCGCACCGTCAAGCGGTGCAGCCCCAATTCCCGGGCTATGCGCCGATGCGAGTATCCCCGAAGGGCTAAAACTCTGATTGCCTGTCGTGTGTCCATCCGAAGCTCATTTGCCATGCCCCATTATGGGGCATAACCGAGCTTCAGGTGGTACATTTTGAACTGCCGATTGGTGGTACACTTTGACCGCCGCCCGACAGCAGAATCTCATCCAACGTGCTGATCGTACCCTCCATCCGCGATGAAATGACCGCCTCCTGCCCCCGCAGGGGAGCGAGAAAGATTTCGCTGTTGTGCATCCCCTTGAGCATTTGGTCGTAGCGTGCCAAGGCATCGGTCGCGTTCAGCAGAGCCGGCACCATCCGGGCATAGTCCAGCCGCGCGGGAGGGAAATTCCCGTCGTGGTAAGTGACTGCCTGGGAAGTATCGAGCTGCATCTTTCGATCGATTTCTAACAGCAAACTACCTAGTCGTCAAAATTATTCAATTTATGATCAACAACTGGAGTTATGGGGCATCTGTGAACATCAAGATCGTTAGCTGCTCATATTTCATTAAAAATGAGCAGCTAATAGCTTTCTTGCTCACACCTCAAACCCAAACCTGGTTGAAGATCAGATTCAGACCAGCATGATCACCAAAGCACCACTGCCTCCGGTGATGTCCTTTATCTGCCGGTTCAAGATTCGGATCAATCAGGTCCCCATGCCAGCCGCTCGGAATGACCTCCTGAGTTTTTGGCATTCTATACCCAACAGAGGCGAGTCAAAACCCAGCCCAGCCGAAGGACCACCGAGCCAGATAACCGCAAATCGAAAACTGCAAGCCAAGTTGATTATCGCGTCCGTATACAATCTGAAGAATCTCCCGAGCCCAAGGCGCTGATTTTTCCGTTGCAGAGACGGAGCGGAATCTCAACTTATCGCTGATCGCGGGGTCCGAACCCATCTGAGAGGATCGGACCTGCAGGAAGGAAGGGTGGCAGAGTGGTCGATCGCGGCGGTCTTGAAAACCGTTAGGCCGAAAGGTCTCGGGGGTTCGAATCCCTCCCCTTCCGCCATTTCCGGGAGGGATTTGAACCCCTGGGGTTCGACGGAGCGAGCCTGCGAGCGGAGATGGGCAGCCTGAAAGGCTGGGCCGAAGGCCTGAGCGAAGCGAATCAAT
>QNAI01000039.1 GCA_003641745.1 Verrucomicrobiota bacterium
TTAAGACTTAAGATCGCAGAAGTTGGAACCTGAAACAAACAACCTTCATCCACTTCCTAATTCATAATTCCTAAATCATAATTCTCCGTCTCCGTCTCCGTCCCCGTCCCCTCCCCATCCACGGCGCTCATCTTATTCCAGCCTTCGTAACCCAGAAGGGGTCAAAGCTCAATTCATGCATTGGCATGCATGAATCCGAGCAATGACCCCGTGTTCTTATGTCCGATTCGTCCGATTCCCTCTTTGAACGTGCTCTTCAATTGATGCCGGGCGGTGTGAATTCGCCGGTCCGTGCCTTTCGTTCCGTAGGCGGCACACCCTTTTTTACCAGGAGCGCCCGGGGCGCCACCCTCGAGACCGTCGACGGCCGGACCCTGATTGACTTCGTCTGCACCTGGGGTCCGGCCATCCACGGGCACAACCACCCGGAAATCAGGGATGCCATCGCTGCCGCCCTGGATCGAGGCACCAGCTTCGGTACGCCCAATCCCCTCGAGGTGGACATGGCCGAACGCATCGTACGCATGGTGCCATCGGTGGAGAAGGTGCGCATGTGCAACAGCGGGACCGAAGCCACCATGACCGCTGTTCGCCTCGCGCGGGGTTTCACCCGCCGCGACAAGATCATCAAGTTCGCCGGCTGCTACCACGGTCACGTCGATTCGCTTCTGATCAAGGCCGGATCCGGCGCCCTCACCATGGGCAACCCCGACAGCGCGGGGATCCCGGATTCATTCGCCCGGGAAACCATTGTGCTGCCGTTCAATGATGCGGACGTCATCGACCAGGCATTTGCCGAACACAGCGATTCGATCGCCGGTGTCATACTCGAACCCTACCCGGCCAATGTCGGCCTGATCCTACCCGAGCCCGGATTCCTGCAACATCTTCGCGACGTGTGCACCCGGCACGGCAGCGTCCTTATCTTCGACGAGGTAATGACCGGGTTTCGCGTGGCCGCGGGCGGCGTTCAGGAAGTCGAAGGCATCACGCCCGACCTGACCACCTTGGGCAAGATCATCGGGGGCGGTCTGCCGGTCGGCGCGCTCGGGGGACGGGCCAATATCATGGATCAACTGGCGCCAATCGGGCCCGTCTACCAGGCGGGAACGCTCAGCGGAAATCCCCTGGCCATGGCCGCAGGAATCGCGGCGCTCGATCTGCTCGATGCTGAGCCACCCTACGCCCGGCTGGATATTCTCGGGGGACGTATCCAGTCCACCATCACAGAGGCGGCCAGGTCCAAGGGCCTGCCTCTGCAGGTACCCCAGGTCGGTTCGATGTTCGCACTTTTCTTCAGCGCCTCACCGGTCCGGGATTACGACGACGCAACAGGCTCCACCACCGAACATTTCAAGGCGGTCTTCCAGACCTGCCTGGAAAACGGAGTCTACCTCCCGCCCTCACCCTTCGAGACCTGTTTCATCAGCACCGCACACGAAGGAGAAGCGATCGACCGGGCATGTGAGGTGATCTCCAATGCGATCAGAGGCATTTAAGTGCTCCGGCACACGTGAAATGATGGGGAGCAACGCTTTGATGGTTTTGGACATCTATGCGGTCGAGGTGGAACTTGACCCTCCGGATTTTGACTTTTCGGAGGGCGGACTTCCACGTCCGCCGTATGGAAGTCGCCCATCATTTCACGGTTGCCGGTGTACCAGCGTCCACTCAACTTCTTGAACCTCATGACATCCCGACTCACCAGCAAGGAACGCGTCACCCGCGCCATGGAACGCCGCGACCAGGATCGCGTCCCCCGCCACGACTCTTTTTGGCAGGATACCATCAACCGATGGGAGAAAGAGGGACTCGAGGGCAGCCACGCGGGCGCCCACGCCCGGCTCGGATCCGATTTCGGGATGATCTGCGGGATCTACTGGCCCCACCCCTTCCCGGATCAAAAAAGAGTAATCGCGGAGGACGATGAGACCATCTCGATCCTCGACCAATGGGGCGCGTCGACCAAGTCGTTCAAGGACCACCAGACAACACCGGAACACCTGGGCTGGGAATGCGACTCCGCCGAGACATGGCACGAGCGGTTCCGGCCCGCCATCGTCAACCAGGAGGTCCGGATCGATATCGATGGCGCCCGCAAGCTCCAAGAGCAGGGATCCCGCGAGGCGAAGTGGTGCCATATCACGGGGATCGAACCCTTTGAGATCCTGAGGAAACTCCTGGGCGATGTTTCCTCCCTGATGGCCATGGCCGAAGACCCGGAGTGGATTGCCGACATCTGCGAAGTCACGACGGATAACTCACTCATGAACCTCCAGGCACTGGTCGATGCCGGCATCAAGCCGGACGGTCTCTGGGTCTATGGAGACATGGCCTACAACCATGCCACCATGTGCTCGCCCGACTTTTACCAGCGGATTGTATGGCCGTCTCACAAGCGGCTGTGTGACTGGGCCCACCAGAACAACATGAAGTTCATCTACCACACCGACGGAGATGTGAACGGCGTGATGGACCTGTATCGAAAGGCTGGATTCGACTGCCTGCAACCGCTTGAGTGCAAGGCCAACATGGATATCCGAAACCTGGTTCCGGATTACGGTGACGACATGTCCTTCTTTGGCAACGTCGACGTCATGGCCATGATCGGCAACGACCTGGAAGAGATCGAAGCGGAAGTCGTGGCCAAGATCACAGCCGGCAAGGAAAAGAGGGGCTATATCTACCATTCCGACCACTCCGTTCCGCCCCAGGTCTCCTGGAAAACCTATTGCGCCCTGATCGAAATGGTCAAGGAGCACGGGGAATACTGAGAGGGAAGAGGAAAGATGGGCGGCGCGTCCGGCGGCCACGCCCTACCCTTTCTGGTGACGCCAGAGCCACCATGGGCAAGCTGTCCGAAGGAGCGGCCTCGACGGACAATCCACTTGACCGAACGGTGGCCTGATGGGTAGCTGATGGGAACCACCCACCTCGATTATGAAACCGATCTTCCTGCTTTCCCTCCTCCTTTCGTTTTTCGTTTCGATTCTCACCGCCGGCCCGGCGAAGAAGCTGACCATAGCGGTGATCCCGAAAGGAACGAGCCACGAATTCTGGAAGTCGATTCACGCCGGTGCGATCAAGGCCGAGCGTGAATCCGAAGCAGAAGGAAGGGAGATAAACCTGATCTGGAAAGGCCCCCTCCGGGAGGATGATCGCGAACAGCAGGTACAGGTAGTGGAGAACTTTATCGGCCGACGTATCGACGGCATGGTCCTGGCGCCTCTCGACTCGCAGGCCCTGGCCGGTCCGGTCGAAACCGCCCACCGCGCCGGTATCCCGGTCGTGATCATCGACTCCGGCCTGAATACGAATAAAATTATCAGCTATATCGCCACCGACAACTACAAAGGGGGGCAGTTGGCGGCCGACCGCCTGGCCGAATTGCTCGGGAGCAAGGGCAAGGCACTCATGCTTCGATGCCAGGTTGGCTCGGCCAGCACCGAAGAACGGGAAGCAGGTTTTCTCAATCAGTTGCGAGGGCGCCATCCGGGCATTGAAATCGTCTCTTCAGACCAGCACGGGGGAGCCACCCGGGACACCGCCTACCGCGCGTCCCAGAACCTGCTCAATCGGTTCGGCCGCGATCTCGACGGAATCTTTACGCCGAACGAATCAACCTCGGTCGGGATGCTCCTGGCCATGCGCGATGCCGGCCTGGCCAACGGGCGGGTGAGATTCGTCGGCTTCGACAGCGGCAAACAACTGGTCGGTGCCCTCAAGACCAATGATCTGGAGGGACTGATCGTCCAGAATCCGTTCATGATGGGCTATCTCGGCGTTAAGACGTTGATCGACCACATCGACGGCAAGACAGTCGATCCCTGGGTCGATACCGGCGTCCTCACCGTGACTCCCGACAATTTTGAGGACCCCGAAATCGCCAAACTCCTTAATCCACCGTTGGAGAAGTACTTGAATTAAGAGTTATCTTCATAGTCTCATAAGAGCAGTGCAATAATTACATAACCTGTTGCAAAATAGAAGGTTCTGTCCGAATCAAGTCGTGTTTGCATGTTCACTGTAAGTGAGGATAGAAGAACCCACTGATCTCTGCCCGCTAATCTACGCGAATTGACGCGAATCCCAGATAGAGACGGCTTTCATTAGCGATGATTTGGGTAGATTAGCGGGCGCCTTCTGTCGATTTATGAAACGTTGGGGTTAAGAATTCCCTGCGGCGTGACACGAAAGTCATCATTCTGAACACTTCATAAGTCTAAATTCTTAATTCCTACTTTCCGCATAAATCCTATCTCATTCATCACCGCTAACTGCGTGGCCTGTTCTTCGTCGGGAAACTCCAGATAGGCGCTTAGCTCAGTGCTATTCGGGGCTGATTTCTTCCAGCTTACTGATCCATTCCCGCAGCGCGCTGACATCGGCCGCAATCCGTTCGTCCTGCCTGCGGGCCTCATCGCGCAAGGCATCGGGGGACAATCCGTCAAGACCCAGCAGGAAACCGGCAGTCGCTGCCGCATCCGCATCGGGAAAGGCCGGAAGCCCGGCGTAGTCTGAATCCGATTTCAGGTCAGACCGGCCAAAGGGATTGAGCACCGCGGCATAACCCGTTGTATCCTGCACGAGAAGCCGATCGAGCGACCCGGCCCGCAGGATCTCAGCCAACTGGTCCTTGAGCGGGAGATCGCCGGATCCCAGCGGCACGCCCAAGCTGTAGACCGTATCCCCGACCCGAACCAGTTTCTGGTCCTTGATATGGGTGGATATCGCCCGTGGGGCGAGCAGCGCAGCCGCTTTCAAGGGATCACCATAGACAGCCAGGTCATTTCCTGTGTCGAGACACGCGCCCACCTGCGGATCGTCCACTTCGTCAAGAAACGTACGGAGTTCTTCCGCAGTCACATCCTCGTGATTTTCGAAGGCAATCCGCACCCCGAGATCACGGGCGAGTGGAAGCATGGGCGCCAGATCGCGGCGGGCACGGCTGAAGGTCGTGGCAGGCGAATCCGAAAAAACCAGCAGGGTACGCAGGACATCCGCTCCGATTGAAGCCGCCAACCGCAACTGCCATTCCAGACGTGCGGGCTGCGTGCCACTGCCGCCAATCTCGACGAAAAACCCTTTTGCATCCAATGCCCGACGCACTCGCCGCAGATGGTCTCGATCGGCCGGATCACCACCGAGAAACCGACCATTCGGGCCGTTGATGTTGATCTGCAACCCGCTTAACCCGAGTTCCTCGAGACGGTCGAGGGTCGTGAAGACATCGTAGGACCCGGCGGCCAAAGCGATATGGAAGGAATAGGTGTCGATACCGAGTTTCATCAGGCGACAATAAGGGGTGGAAAAAGCAGAGGAAGAAACCGGGATACTTGGTAGGGGCCTGCCAGAAAATCGCGAGGGTTATCGTTTTGGCAGAAAAGGTCGCACAACTGGAATGGGGTTCCCTGAAGGGCTTTCTCTTTCGGTTGCAACGCCGCGCCGCTGTCGCCTCGGCCCACAGCCCTTTGGGCCGAGGCGCTTATGGTAATTGCACCCACACCATGACCTGCCCTGGAAATTGAAAGCGCAGATCCGTCCCGGAACTCCCGCAGCCCGGCACACCCAATAAGGTTGCATTATGAGGCGAAATTCCGGGTCTTGGAGACAGGACACTAGATCAACCGTCACACCTCATATGCACCCCGCCCCCAATCCACTGGCTGCCCTCGCCGGAGCACCGATCGAAGAAAAAGCTGCGCTGATCCAATCGTTTTACGAGCGGATCGTTTTCCACGAAAGCGGGATCATGTATTCCATGATGAAAATCGACGGAGATACAGTCCGGCCTTTCGAACCGCGTGATTTCGAAGGCATCGAATCCTTTGATTTCGAAGGATGGAGAATCAGGCCCAAGGGTCCCTGGGAATATCGAAACAACGAAAATTCGATCACCACCTCCGGGATCTACCTGGCCTCCCAGGTCTATCGGTATCTTGCCACCGGCGACGATGAGGCGATGACCCAGGCCCTCAAGGCGTTTCACTCTCTCGACCTGATCTATCGCTTCGGGGAGGACGACGATCGTCCCGGATGGATGGGCAAACCCTATGGATTCAGGCTCTCCGACCAGACCAGCGGTGATCAGTATCACGATGCGACCTGGGGGCTGTTTTCCTTTCTGGAAATCGCGCCCGAACAGGAACGCAGGCGCGCCGAAGAGATGTTGATCGGATTCGCCGACCACTGGCGCAAGATCGACTACACAATCTTCTACCTGAAGCACACCTGGAGCAACAAGCACGAAGAGCATTCCTACAACGCCATCTTCATGGCGATCAATCTGATCGCCTATCACCTGACCGGAGATCCCGTTTACAAGGCGGAATCAGACCGTTTTCAGAAGATCTCCCGATGGAAAACGGAGACCGGGGTTGGTGCCTGGAAGCGCAAGATCCGCAGTGGTGAAATCGGGGACTGGATGTTCAACAGGTTGGTCGAAGATCACCTTGGGCCGAACGAGTTCCTTTGCTGGGAAACGACGATCCACTGCAAATTCACCGCAGTCGCCGCGGAGATCATCCATAAGCTCTACCCGGATATCGTATCAGAGCCGGAGCTTGTGGAGACGCTGGAAACCTGGTGGAAAACCTGGCCGATCGGCATGGATGAGGATCTCATGCCCTATTACTATTTCATCGTCGATGTGGAAAAGGACACCTGGCGTCCAGCTCCCAGGACCAAACGCCTGCCGCGCGACCAATGGATTCTCGGGCAACCCGGTCTTTCCTATACCTCCCGGAAAAGGTGGATGGAGCCACTCGCCCGATTCCTGGTAACGTCGGTCATCACAGCCGAACACTCAACCTCGATGCATGCCCCCTCGATTGAACTGGCCAAACGCATCATGGAGAACGTCGATGAGATTCGGATAAAATGGCAACATGACCCCGACGAAAAACAGATCGTTCCGGACAATGCCGATATCAAGAGTGTACTCAGCAGTGAGGTGCCGGCTTCCTACCTGGCCACCTTCTGGAGGGGTAGAAGACAGGGATATTGGTAGAATGTCCGGTTCGGGCGGACGGCCCCACCATCGTCAGGACCTTCGACGGACGGCCCGGCGGTCCGTCCCTACCCTCAGCCATCTGCGAACAACGGTCCTATGCCGAGCCTTCGAATCTGAACGCGTAGATCCGGGCCCGCACCATCTCGAAGTGCAGTCGGATCGGTTTCCCTTCGAAGGCCGAAAGATCGGGTCTCCCCTTCCAGGAAACGGTCTCCCACATGGTGTCACCGGAGATGCGATCACAGTCCTCCAATCCGTATCCTTCGATCGGATTTCCATCCTCATCGGTCAGTCCAATGCGGACCCAACCGCCGAAATGGGTCCATGAGTTTGTCGTCAATTTCCTCCCTTCGAATTCAAAGGTAACCGTCCAGAACTCTCCCCGCGCTTCGGTCTCAACCGCCATATAGCCATCTTCGCGGATGGTCGCACGCCACAGGCCACCGCGCCAGTTTGAGTTCTTATTGTAGAAAGGTTCGATGTGGGTGACCTTCCGAGGCTGGATGAGCTGAGTCCATTCCCCCGGCTTTGACTGGATCAGCCCCTGGCCCGTGATATTGCCGCCATGGGTATCACTGCCCGGCAGCCCCGCCGGAATCAGGGCGTCCCTGATAGGCCGATGCCATAAATTGCCGTCACGGCTCACGGCAAGTGATGTTTCCATTTGCTCGGTGTCACGCCGGAAAAGATTGGGGAACATGAGATGAGCATCCTGCGCTCCGGGCCACCTGACATAGGAACTTGAATACAGATCCCAGGATGGAGGATCGGTTGGTTCCGAGACCAGGCAGGGCATCGGCTTGGGCCACGACCGGAAGTCCTTGGAGCGGGAATGGTCGATCGTTCGACGTTCCGGCCAGACCTGACGACCATCGGTCAATTCGGACTGATTTCGGTAACCTCTGGTATAGATTCGATAGAAGCCCTCATCCTCATCCCATGCCAGCACAGACTGGGTATCACAGGCATGGTAAATGAGAGGTTCAGGGACAGGCGTCCAGTGCAACCCATCGGGTGAAGTCGCCCCACGCAGGTGGCGTGTGCGTTTCTCTTCATTGACCGTCCCAAAGATCATCTTATAGCGTTCCTCATCGGAGCCGTTCGGATCCTTGATGACCGTCGATCCATGCGGCCCGATCCCGATGGACTCGATGCCTTTGAACACGATATTCGTGTTGGTATCCCCGTCAAAAGGGATGATGCCAAGCTCGGGCCGCACCCAGTTGATACCATCCGTCGATTCGGCATAACAGACCTGCGATACCTGTTTGCCTATATCTTTGCCCAAGCGGGCATCCGGGTGATGATATCCTTCGTAGTACAGTTTGAACAGACCACCATCCTCGAAGATCGTAGACCAGGAACTGATCAGGTGACCCTCCCAGGCAGTTTCAGGAATCAGGATGGGATCCGGGTGGACAACGGGCGCAAAAGTTCTCAATTCGACGCCAAAGGGCATCAGCCATGGATCGGTGCCGGCAGACCAGGAATTACCACCGCCGGCCTCTACCAGCGACCAATCGATAAAGACGTGTTTTCTGTTTCGACGAAGCTTGTTGATCATTTTCTGGGCACTTTGATTCAGGGCACTTTGATTAGGGACACTTTGATTAATTCGAGACGGTCAGCGCGGCAAGGCGTGAATCCACCCCCGTTGCCCGGTCAAAGATCAGAAGGCGGGGCATTTTCAGTGGTTTGGTGACGGGCGGGGAAACGCCGGCCGGGAATTCCCCGGTCTTCACTCCTGGAATCGCTCGACGGATGCACTGGAGCTTACCAGGCTCCGGTCATGTTCCAATCTGTTCCGGGACCCGCAAATATCTGGCGGGCATCCCGCCTGTCATCTGTTGATCTCCGATCAGCCCCGTCATGACCCATCGAGAGCGCATGCTTGCGACCATTCACGGCGAACCCACCGACCGAATCCCCTGGGCCCCGAGAATGGATCTATGGTACATCGCGCATAGAGCGCGGGGCACGTTACCCGGTCGATTTCAAAATCTGAATACCGTACAGATCGCCAGGGAACTCGACGTAGCCTGCCATGCCGTCGGCGCGGATTTCACATGCACAGGGGACCGCAATCTTCCACTCAGGGCACTTGGAATTGAAAATCATCCCGATTATCCCTATCGGGTTGAACTGCGTGATCACCCCGTTGAGTTGCATGACGATGGAGAAAATCTCACGACGCGAATACAGACTTCCGCCGGAGACATCACCACTCATCTGTATCGGACCCATCAGATGCAGGAAGAAGGCATTTCACTCCCCTTCGTTGAATCCCATGCCATCAATTCTCCGGACGATTTCGAGGCTGTAGGTGAAATCTTCGAACACCTCGAAGTCATCCCCACACCGGAGGCTTACCAGGCATTCAAGGACCGCGTCGGCGACCACGGTCTGGCTGTCGCACGCGGTCCATTGGCCGCTTCGCCGGTTCATCTGATGCTCCACGAACTGGTGGCCATGGATCAGTTCTTCTACCTTTACACCGACGTATGTGACCAGATGCAGATCCTGTCTGAACGCATGACCCCATTTTTCGATGCGGCTCTCGACGCATTGGTGCAATGCGAGGCGGAGGTGGTCTTCTGGGGCGCCAATTACGATCAGGATCTCACCTGGCCCCCGTTTTTCGAAACTGAAATCGCGCCCTGGTTGCGCCGGACCGCAGACCGATTGCACGCAGCCGGAAAACTGCTGCTCACCCATACCGACGGAGAAAACAAAGGCTTGCTTCGGCAGTTCCCCGGTTGCGGCTTTGATGTGGCGGAATCGGTGTGTCCGCATCCCATGACACAATGCACGCTCGCCGAAATCCGTTCGGCAATTCCCGGCATCACCACCTGGGGCGGCATCCCCTCAATTGTGTTGATGCCCAGTGTAATGACTGGCCCGGATTTCACTTTCTACCTGGACAGCCTTTTTGACAACCTTGGCAAAGGCGACCACCTGATCCTCGGGGTTGCCGACAACGTGCCTCCCGAGGCCGATCTCAACCGCCTGGAACAGATCAAGGATCGCATTGAAGCATTTGGACCGATCACAACCTAGAGGAATGCCCGTGGGCTCTTGTGGTCATACATGCCGGCCACGGGGTCATTCCTTGCATTCGTGCATGCCAATGCAGGAATGCAAGGAATGACCCCTTCGAATGGCATCGTTCGATTTGAAGGGGTCAAAGCACATAGGCTGATGTCGGCAGAGTGGCTGCCTCGGTACTCGCATTGGCATGCAAGATAATGAGCAATGACCCCCGCCTTCGCATAAAGCGTCGGAGGACACCCCGTGGGCTATTCTTCGTCGGATAGCTCCGGATCGGCGTTATCCTATCACCATTCAGGTTTGGCCCCTTCGGATGCCTTGCCATCCAGAGCGTCGGGCCCAAGGTAACCTGTATGACCTCTGCTGATAGAAATTCGTTCACCCTGCAGATCGGCGCCGCGGCGCCGCCATTTCGCCTCCCGGCCACCGACGCAAAAACCTACAGTCTCGACAATTTCAAGGACGCCAGGGTCCTCGTGGTTTTCTTCACCTGCAATCACTGCCCGTATGTGACCGAATCGGACGAAGTCACCCGCCAGACCGCCGATCGGTTCGCATCGCAGGGCGTCGTTTTTGTCGGCATCAACTCGAACAGCGCAAATACCTACGATGAAGATTCATTTCCACACATGGTCGAGCGCATGAGCCGGCACAGTTTCCCCTGGATCTACCTGCACGATGAGACCCAGGACGTGGCACGGGCCTACGGGGCGCTGCGCACACCACATTTCTACGTGTTCGATGAGCAGCGCTGTTTGATCTACACGGGACGCGAAGTCGACAACCCACGCAATACCTCGCGGATGAAAACCAATGATCTCGCCAACGCACTTGAAGACCATTTCGCGGGACGATCGCTCCGCGAGCCCGTCACCAATCCGATCGGCTGCAACGTCAAGTGGGATGGCAGGGACGCCCACTGGATGCCGGCCGAGGCCTGTGATCTGGTGTAAGAGCGTTCCCAAGGCCGTCCGTTACAATCCCGCGCATCTTCTTGATTCTCGGTATGCATCCTGCTAACCTGGTTCAAGATATCCCGAAATGATGAGGGAAAAACAGGAAATCACCTATGGGTAAATCAAGAGACGCAAAAAAAGAGAAAAAAAAGGCTCCACAAAAAACGGTCAAAGAAAAGCGCGCAGAAAAGCGCGCCAAGAAGGGATGATCCCTTTTGGGGGTGCCTGACAATCGGACCGGGATCATTCTTTGAGCGCTGCCTCCAAAGCAGGGCGAATTCTTTCTGGTCTCCATCGCCAAGGCGCCTCGGAAATCTGGTTCCGCAACGTTGCGGCTGACCAGGTCAGTCATACGAATGTGGTTCCGGTCGGAGCGACGTGTCCATGCGTGCCTCCATTTTGTCCCTGCGCCGACGGGAGAGACCGGACGCCCATGGCGACTGACGGCAGAAATTCCCGACAGATCCAAACCGGCATTCCTTGGCAATCACTGCCCATCCTTTGTTATCGGGGCGCAATTTCGTTGCGCCCCGAGCCATTGGCGAACTATCAGCAATCAGGTTTTTCGCATTGATTCCCAAGAAATCAAATGCGGGGATCCCAATTCAACAATGAAATTTCCTCAGATCATCCAAGGCGGAATGGGTGCAGGTGTCTCCGACTGGCGGCTTGCCCGTTCGGTTTCGTCGCAAGGGCAGATCGGCGTGGTATCCGGGGTAGCGCTGGACCTTATTCTTACCCGGAGGCTCCAGTTGGGAGACCCCGGGGGGCACATGCAACGCGCACTCAAGGCATTCCCGGATCAGAGTGTAGCGCGGCGCATTATCGAGCGTTACTTCATCGACGGTGGGAAACCATCGGATCAGCCGTTTGCCCGCAAGCCGATGGTGGGTCACAAGTCAAATCGTTTCCTCGAGCAATTGATGGTCGCCTCGGGTTTTGCAGAGGTCTTTCTGGCCAAGGAGGGGCATGACGGAGTGGTCGGGATCAACTTCCTCCAAAAGATTCAAGCCCCCCTTCTACCCACGCTCTACGGAGCCATGCTGGCAGGTATCAACATTGTCCTGGTGGGTGCCGGCATCCCCCTCGAGATTCCAGAGGTCCTTGAGGCCTTCTCACATAACGAGCCCGCCCAACTCAAGCTATATGTCCGGGATGCCCCACGTGGACAGTCCTACGAAAGCTCGTTCGACCCGACCAGCCCCTTCGACACCCCATTTCCTGCTCCACCGCGCCCCTATTTTTTCCCCATCGTCTCGTCGGCCACTCTGGCTGGTCTCCTGGTAAAGAAATGCAAAGGACCGGTGGATGGTTTGATTGTCGAAGGACCTTTGGCCGGCGGCCATAACGCCCCGCCCCGCGGGAAAACGGTCCTCAGTCCTGAGGGCGAGCCCCTCTATGGGGACCGCGATGCGATCGATCTTCCGGCCATCAAGGCCCTGGGGCTCCCCTTCTTTCTGGCCGGATCGTATTCCAGCCCGGCACGCCTCCAGGAAGCCTGCTCCGCCGGCGCGACCGGAATTCAGGTGGGAACCCTGTTTGCGTTCTGCGAAGAGTCCGGCTTGGCCGAGGAGATCAAGCGTGAGGCCATCGCCGACTGCCGCCGTGGCACGCAGTCCGTCTTCACGGATCCGATCGCGTCTCCGACCGGCTTCCCGTTCAAGGTTCTCTCGATTGCGGACAGTCTCTCGGAAGCGGACGTGTATGAAGAGCGAAGCCGCAATTGCGACCTCGGATATCTGCGCGAGGCCTATCTTCGCGCCGATGGCACCCCTGCCTGGCGCTGTTCTGCGGAAAACCAGGAAACCTACGTGCGCCACGGAGGAAAACTCGAAGACACGGTTGGCCGTAAATGTCTCTGCAACGGGTTGATGGCCAATATCGGTCTGCCTCAGGTCCGCCGCGACAAGACCCTTGAACGGCCTCTCGTCACGTGCGGAGATGACCTTTCGGGCATCACCCGGATCCTGGGACCCGACCGGTCATCCTATCGGTCCTCGGACGTGCTCGACTACCTGCTGACCAAGGAGTCGTAGAGCACCTGATCGCCTGTTCTGACGGGGGGTGCAGGACGGGGCTCTCGATGGACGAGCTGATTGAAACGTAGCAACTGTGTCCTGAAGCAAGCTCTGGTTGAAGGACACCGTGAGGTTCTCTCCGGTGACCGGGCCGACGTTTCCATACAGATCCAAGGGCGCACGCAAGGCACGCCCCGGCTACAGAAAGAACTGGCTCCGTGTAGGGACCTGCTTTGTGTGCGCCCTCGAAGAGCTACCCGGTTGGGCGCCGCCCATGGCCCTGTACTCTTTGATAGAGCGTGACCGGTCTACCCGCCGGCACGTCCGGGCCTAGCGCGCGAAGCCTGAAGCTTTATGTGAAGGAGGGCCGGACGGGCCGGACATTGGTTGAGCTATGTCCGACCTGTCTGCACTCGACGGGTCCGTCCCACCCTTTCCCGAATACAGTGCAAAACAAACCGTAGCATGCAACGTAGCTACGGTTTGTTTCCACAGTGATGTGATGAAAGCACCCTTTCAGGCGCTCACTCCATTTCTCTGATTGGACGGCGGGCAAAAAGGTTGCAAAGCCGACTTCCTAAGATGGTTTCGAACCGTAGTTTGTTCCCGCCAGATGCCCCTAAGGTCTGGAAGTCGGTCCATTTTCCCCAAAAAGCGGGAATAATTCACGCGGTGGCCAATCTTAATCCTACCAGCGCAGATTGGTGGCATCCGGCTTCTCATCACCCGCAATCCAATGATTCGAAAACGCATTCTGAGCCCGCCAACCCACCCTGTTCCGACTGGCTTGGTCGTTCTGGCGATGGCCGCTGGATGCGGTGGCTGCTCAACAGTCAATGTGGCGGAACAGAGGTTGGTCTCAAAAGCGAATATGACCTTCTCCGATTCCTCGGTCTTCGATTATTCGATGGATTTTCACTCACGGCTCGAACCCGGAACCGCTGGTTCCGGTGGAGGACAGGCCAGTGGATGCACATCCTGTAAATAACAACTTAGAGGCTGCCTTAAAAGTGATGAAATGTGTCGTTTGGACAGGGAAGGCCTCGCCGCAAGGCACATTCGAAATGGGGTATCCCCATAGGGCCATCTCTTTCGAATGGAACGCCGCGCCGGGGTCGTTCCCGTCCAAACCCTACGGGCAGAGTTGCTTTGGGTCGTGGCCGGCGTTGGACACGAGGACCAAGGCCTACCGGCCTGGGCGCCTCATGCCTGCCTTGCCCAACAACCCAAATCAATCTCTGCGACACGCTTCAGCACTTTGAAGACAGCCTCTCAGGGAGCATCGAAAATCATCACAGAACCCAAGACCTATCTGATCATCGGCGCCGCCTGCGCCCTGGCTTTCGCGGGCCCGGTGTCGGGTGCCGACACACCCGGGCTCGAAACCCGGCGCACCCTCGAGCCATTCTCCCTTCCGCAATGGTCGGATGCCATGATCTATGACCTGTCCGAGCAGGAAGAAGGGATACTGGTTCTCGACTTCTTTGCCTTCTGGTGCGGTCCCTGCCTGCAGGCGTCACGCGACCTGGAGATCTCGATCAACCGGTTCTACGAAACACGATACGGCAATGCCCACGGACTGCCGGTTGAAGTCGTTTCGATCAATGTCGAGGGAAGTCGTCCGGACAAAACCGAGGCCTTCATTCAAAAAGCCGGAATCCGCTCAGTCCTCGATGATTCCGGAGGGAAAGTCCTTGCGCAACTGGGCGGCACGGCCCTGCCCTACATCGTAATACTGAAGGGTAGCCAGGGAGCCTCCGGCATCCGATGGGAATCTGTGTTTCGTTTCACCGGATACCCCGGTAGCGAGGTGATCCGTTCAGCAGTCGACTCGATCGAACTCTCCGAACCAGCTCCGGAACACCTCGACAACAGAATCTTGAGGATGCCGGTCTTGACCGCGGAGATCCTGCCAGGCGACCGGGATGAACAGGAAACTGATCCGTCGGGTGAACCTGTGAAACGGTCGGCAACCGCGAAGCCCGAGTCCGCATTCCCAGTCACCTCCGATTTGACTCGGGCATCAGCCCCCGGACCCGTCCAACAGGTCACCGAGACCGGTGAGTCCCCCTTGGAAACCGCATCCGGAGAAGCCGAGGATGATCTGAACTACATAACCGAAAACGATGTACCCCCGCCGGTTGAGAAGGGAATCGAATACACCGCCAGTTTCGAGAGCCTGTCGTCGTCCGATATCTTCCTTTTCAACTCGGATGCCCTGCGCCGCCAAGTCCAGGAGTCCGGATACTGGGAGTTGTGGTTATCCTACGGACGAATCCATATTGATTATGAACCGGTTCCTGAAGCGGATGTGATCGGCGAGGCGACCCGCCTTGAGGAACCGAACGCATCGATCCAGCTCACCAAGCGTTTTATCAGGACGCCCTTCCTTGAATACCGGATTTCAGGCGGTGGTTACTATGGATTTACCGACCATAGCAGCCTGTGGCTGAACGAGTATTATCGGCAACAGTTCTCCGGTCTGGACGGATACATCGAAGCCGAACCGTGGGGGTTCAATCTCTCGGCGGGATTCAAGTGGGATTCGAGATCCGCCGTCGGCGTCCTTGGCGTCGCGGCGATTTTCCAGCAGGATGACGTGTCTCCGGGGTACGATCGGCCTCTTTTTCAACCACTCGAGCGGGGAAACGACAGACTCTATACAGGATCATTGCTCTTCGAACAGGAGAGTGTCATTTCGAAGAGAGCCCGGGTGCGCAATCAGGTTCAGCTAACTCAAACGACAGACCGGGAATTGCGTTACCGCTACAACGGAAACCTGAATCTTGCACTCGCCGAGAACTGGGTGATGCGTTTTGAGGGAGCCATCACCTACGAGGCAGTGGAAGCGGAAGACGAGACCGATTTCACGTCCTATTCCGGAGGTGTGACCGTGGAATACGACTGGGACCAAAGGTGGTTTCTCGGATTCACGGGCAGAAGATATCAGGACAATGGACAGATCGAAACTTCGATTCTCATCTCCAGTGGCCCACCCGCCCTGGAGACCACTCATCTGGGTGTAAGTCTGCGACACCAGCGCGGAGTCACCTCATGGAGCCTCTCTCTCGGGTCCTACCGCACCGAGTATGACGAGATAGCCTCACCGATCCGCCCATTCGGAAACCTCTACCGGGACCGCGACTGGCTCTCGGCAGCAGCCTCCTTCAACCACATTTTCTGAACGCGGAAACATACGCCATGAACTCCTGCAAAAAACCTGAAACGAGACCCCTGAGCAAGATTGCCGTCTGTTGTCTCGGATTGCTGATCTGGGCGCTGCCCGGCATTCAACTGAATGGGCAACCTTTCTCCGAGGGGTCCATTTCCGGAAATTTCTCACTGAAGGACCGACGAACCGGCGCGACCGTTTCGTTGAGTGATTTCGAGGGACAGATCATCGTCCTGGACTTCTTTGCCTACTGGTGTGCGCCCTGTGCATTTTCCTCTCCCGATATCGAGCAGAAAATCCAGCGATTTTATGAAAACCAGGATGGAAACACAAACGGAGTTCCAGTCCAGGTTCTTTCGGTCAATATCGAGAACGGGAACCCCGACAAGACGGACGCGTTTATTTCGACCACCGAACTGGATCTGGTGGTTGACGATCCGGAAGCCGCGGTCTGGAACCTGTACAATCAGGTCAACGGGATTCCACTTTTCGTGATCATCAACGGCGTCGACAATTCGCCCAGTCACGAGCAGTGGGAGGTCATGCACAATGCGCCCAGTTATCCCGGGGCTGATTTCCTGAAGGATATCATCAATTCGGCCGCCGCCGCCGAACCGCCGGCCGACCCGATAGAGGAAGCAGCGGACCTTGGGGGCGACTGGCGATGGATCCCGTGGTTTGGGTCCTTCAATATCGAAAAACTACCCTGGATTTTCCACGAATCACACGGATGGATGTACCTGGGAGAAGGCAATCTGAATACAGGCCAATTCATATTTGACGCCACCCTGGGGTGGATCTGGTTCGACCAGAGAAGGTATCCGAACCTTTTCTCGTTCGATAGAAACAGCTGGCTGCGCTACGACACCTCAACCGCCGACCCACGCATCTTCCAGGATTCCGTGACGGACCAGACAATCGAATTCCTGAACAGCAGCTCCTTTGATCCGTCCATTGAGGGATTCAATCTGAGGAATGTCACCATCCCTCCCAATGGACTCATCTCCGGAGGCCCGCCAAAAGATGGCATACCGTCGATCAGCAACCCGAAATTCCTCTCCATCAACCAGGTGAACTATATGGAAAGCAGGGACATCCTGATCAGTGTCACCTCGGGAGACGAAACGAGGGGTTATCCATTCCGCATCCTGAACTGGCACGAAATCGTCAATGACCACATCGGAGACGATTACTTTGCGGTAACCTATTGCCCGCTCTGTGGCACGGCCATCGTCTTCGATGCCCGGGTAAACGGCATCGTCCGCAACTTCGGTGTATCCGGAATGCTGTTTCAAAACAACGTGCTCATGTACGACCGTGGAACCGAGAGCCTGTGGTCGCAGTTCATGCTGCAGTCGGTCTCGAACACGATGCAGAAGACCCGCTTGAAATGGCGACTCAGCGAACAGATGACCTGGAAGGACTGGAAACAGAAGTATCCGGATGGGAAGCTGCTGTCGACAAACACCGGATTCAGCCGCCGCTATGACATCGATCCCTATGCCGCCTATTTCGACAGCCCCCTGCCCCTCTTCCGAACGAAAAATCCCGTCCGGAAAGACCTGCCCGAAAAGGAATGGGTCTGGGGAATCACGGTTGGCGACGTCGCCAAAGCGTACCCGCTGGCCCGTCTGGTCAACGGTCAGTCAACCCGGGATACGGTCAATGGTGTTGCACTGAACCTGGTCCTGAACGCCCAGGCCCGTTCGGTGACGGTCACCGTTGCGGCGACGGGCGAACCGCTCAACAACGGCGTGGGATCCTTCTGGTTTTCATGGCAGGACTTCTTCCCTGAGACATTGGTCTATTTACCGTGAGGGCGCCTTGAAACAGAGATCCCCATCCCCCTGGCCGGAACGAACCGGACCCGGATAAATGCCCTGCCCTTCACAGCCGCATCCATCATGAACGACGACAGATTCCACCCCATCAATCGGATCACAACCGCCACCCGGCGTCTCCTGAAAATGAGCCTTTGGGCAGGTCTGGCCCTTACCGGTGGACCCCTGGGCGGGCAAGTGCCGGACGGACCACCTGATATTGAGCCGACTTCATTCAATACCTTCAATCCAAAGTCCCTCGGGACACGGGTCATCCCACCGTTCAACGCTGCCGATCCGGGTTCGACCATCCTAGCTGTCGGACAGATGGTGGAGCTCATCGTGGTATTGAGTCAACCGGCCGGAGCTGGGATCCAATGGGTCAAAGACGAGGAGAACCTCCCCGGGAAGACAAGAACGTCCATCCACATCCCAAAGGTCTCGCAACAGGATACCGGCGACTACCGGATCGATGTCACCTACAGTGGGACTGCAGACCCCTCTTTCGAAGTCGGTTTCCAAGTGCTCACGTCTTCCGAAATCGATGATGTCCTGGCGAGCTGGTCGAATCGGTTCTTTACCTTTGAGCAAAGGGATGATCCCGCGATTTCAGGAGAAACCGCCGATCCCGACCTGGACGGCCTGGGCAACCTGATCGAATACTTCTTCGGATTGAACCCGACCAGGTCCAGCCCTCCACCCGAGTTGAGACTCACCGGGTCCATCGCTTCCAAGGTGTCGTTTTCCTACGCCCGCACTCAGGAGAGGACAGACGTGACCCATACGGTGGAAGGATCGAATGGGCTCGAGGAATGGGTTCCCCTGTCCGTCACTCAGACCACCGTGACTCCCATCGATGAAGCGACCGAGAGGGTCGAAGTCGAACTGGACTGGCCTTTCGAACCGGCGTTTCCCAGGTTCCTTCGGTTGGTGGTCGAACAAGCCGACCCGTAAACCGGCGAAAGTTGATGTCAACCAGTTGACATCGGGAATCACCCCCATCATCAAGTGGATGCCGCCTCCAGGGAGGACACGGAGCGGCAGCACCCTTTTTGGAAAAGAAACTGGAATGAGCCGAATTGTAAGGATTGCTCTGGGGCAAGAACCCAACGGATGGCCGGAAAATGCCCCGCCTGAAGGAATTCGGAAACACCATCATCGCCAGATGGAGCCACTTATCGCCCAGGCAGGCGAAGAGAAGGCCGACATCATCTGCTTCTGCGAAAACGCACTTGGCCACGGCATCGAACCAACGTTGGAAAACCGGAATGCGTACGAGGACGTATTGGACGGACCCGACATGAAATGGGCGGCCGGACAGGCGGCCAAGCACGGTCTTTATCTCATCATGCCGACGGTCGGTCATCACCAGGGCAAATTCCAGAACGTCTCCGTTGTGCTGGACCGCAAGGGAAATACGGTCGGCATCTACGAGAAGGTGCATCTCACGAAGGGGGAAAGGGATTCCGGCAAGATCGGCGGTGATTCATGGCCGGTCTTCGACTTGGATTTCGGCAGGATCGGCATCATGATCTGCCACGATATGCATTTCCCGGAGTCGGCGCGCTGTCTTGCCCTCAACGGCGCCGAGATCATCTTCTGGCCGACCCACTATGCGGGACTGTGGGGCGACGATTACATCATGGCCCTGCTGCGGGCCACCGCGGTTCACAACGGGGTATTTCTGGCCTCGATTTCTCTTGGCCCCGAACCCGGTCAACCGTGGGTCTCAAACCGAGCCCTTTCTCGCAGTGGTCTTATCGGCCCGCGTGGAGAGTGGCGTTTCAGTGCGGGATTTCAACCGGGCCTGGCGATTGGCAGCATAGACCTGGACGAACCACTCGATCGACCGTGGTTCAGCGGTTCAATGGAGGACGACTACCGCGAAATGTACCTCGCTGATCGAAGGCCCGATACCTACGGACGATTGATGGAGCGATAACGCGATTCGGACGGATGGTGACGCGGCAAATCCTGCGAACTGGAGCAGTGAGTCAGATGAAAATGAACAGTCATCCAAGGGCAGGATCAACGTCTGTTCAGGATTCGCAGTCGCGTCTATCCGTCGCTCTATCGAGCTACGGAGATCGCGCAGGCATGTCCCGGCGTAGCCTATGCGTAGACGGAAGCACGACCATTCTCTTGCATCGTGGAGGGCTGTCCTCCAGGGCAGCCGCACAGCCCATAACCCCCATCTACGGTCGCGCAGAAGCACTACCCTCCACTAATATATATCAGAAATTAATAACTCACTGCACAAGAGCATTCATTCGTGATGAGTAAACACATAGGAATCGTCGCCTGCAGCGCTGAAGGAGCCGCTCTATGCTATCGGACCATCTGCTCCGAGGCAAAAGAATTGATGGGGGAGCACATGCATCCGGAAGTGACCATGCACACCCACCCACTTGGTGAATACATGATTGGGATTCGATCGGGAGACTGGAGACAGGTCGCGGACCTGATGCTGTCATCGACCCGGAAGCTCATGAAATGCGGTGCCGATTTTGCCATTTCACCCGACAATACGATCCACCAGGCATCCGGCATGGTGATCAAAGAGTCTCCGATTCCCTGGATTCACATCGCTGATGCGGTTGCTCTTCAGGCACGGGAATCGGGTCTTTCATGTCTGGCCATCACCGGAACGAAATACCTGATGACCGGTCCCGTATACCCTGAGACCCTGGAGAGATCCGGTATCTCGTGCAAGATTCCGACTGAAAGCCAGAGGGAGAAAATCGATGACATTATTTTCAATGAACTGGTCTATGGCATCATCAGGGAGGAGTCCCGAATCTACTTCAATCAAGTCATCCGGGAATTGAAGGACAAGGGATGCGATGGGGTTGTTCTTGGTTGCACTGAAATACCTCTGATCGTCCGGCCGGATGATTGCCCGTTGCCAACCCTGGACTCGACGAGATTGCTGGCGCGGGCGGCATTGCGAAAAGCTCTGGAACCGTCAGACGCAAGCCGACTCTGACCCGATATGAGAGAAACCCGGGCGGAGCATATGCAATCAGTGGCGGCGGGAAATTCGGCACCGGTTTTGGAAATCGCCCGGGAGGGTCTACCGGGCGCCACCGTGATCGTACCTGCGGACGGTTCGCTCGACCATGAAGCCAGACGGATCGTGCAGATGGTCCGTGCGCGCTACGAGGTTGAGCTTGCCGTCATGGCCGGTGATCGGGCGCTTCAGAAGCTGCCGACGCGGCACGCCATCGCGCTGGGATGCCTCGCGGACAACCCCTTTATCGAAGCGCTCTACACCCGTTGGAACACCCTGGTCGATCGCTGGTACCCCGGGATCGGGGGCTGGGTGGTTCAATCGATTGCGTCGCCCTTCAGGCAGGGGGATCATGTATTGCTGCTTGGTGGAAGTGATCCTCAGGGAGTCGGCGTTGCTGCCGGGCGACTCATCAAGCAACTCGAAACGGGGGCCAACGGGCGAATCCCCTGGCAGTTCGAGGTGCAGCTCGGGGATGACCACCTGCCACTTCCCGAAGACCGTATGGATTTTCTGGGCACAGCTTCGAGCCAGATTCTGGAACCTGAGAGTGCCCTGCCCGACAAGCCATATGAGTCCGGTTTCGGGGGCGGGTCCGTGCGCAATCACCTGCTGCGCCTGGGCATGTACGGACCGCACGCCGACAATTTCCACCTGTCGCGTTCGTCTCAGCTGGGACTCCGCACCCTGTATTCAGGGCGCCCGGAGGATTTTCAACGTTACCGCCGGACCCTGCTGGCGGAGGCAAGGTCCGGCGCGATTCATAAACTCTATCACTACAAGTCGTTGAGGATGTTCCAGCTATGGTCCCTGCTGGGAAACCTCCCGGTTTTTGATGATGACGACCGTGGGGAGATCAACCGTGCGATCCGTCTCTACCTGCTGGAGGAAAGCGGCGTTGCGAACATCGATGAATTACGCGAGGCGTCCATCGGGTCGGAGATTTTCAATCGCCATCTGGCCTGTGACGCATTGAACCTGTGGGTTGGCGCGGACTGGCTCTGGCGGCAGACCGGCGAGTCCGGTTGGCTGGAAAAACGATCGGTGGCCGACGCCTATTTTGAGGCTCAAGCAGGGACCGACGTACCCTATACCGGACTCACCGAAGGATACGCCAGTTACCTCGAGGTTTATCTCGAATGGATGCTCTTGAGTTGTCCTGACCGGATCGCCGGCGACCCCCACATCCAGCAGTGGGCCGAGCGGGTGATGGGCTTGTGTACGAACACCGGCCAATTGGTGCTCGGGCCTCAAACCGATGAGAGTCGCTACCCATACAATCTGATGCGCAAGCTGGCCTACCTGCTCAACGACGGGCGCTATCTGTTCGTGTCCGATCTGCGGGAGCGCCAGGTGAATCGGGGCATGGATCGCGTCATGCAGTTCTCGGCCGGCCAGGCATTCGCCGGAGATGTCGAAGCTTGCGAACCGGACACGGTCGGGCTGATCACCACCCCCATGAACGAACGGTTGAGGCGGTGGAAAGCGCCGTCGATCGGACCGGGCAGGGGCTTCGATCGTGCGGTGGCTCGCGGCGGTTGGAAGGTCGACGACGACTATCTCATGATCATCGGCGTCCGTGGTGGTGGCAAGAGCCTGCCCAACGTGGGATCGCTCGCCGCCTATGAACGTTTCGGCCAACGATTGATCACCTCCGATTCCGTTTCCCTTTATCCGGGCAGTGCCAGTCCCTGGCGACATTCGACCGTCAGTGTCAATGCCGGCGGGTTGGGTGCCGGTATGCTCGAAGGGGCGGAGCAGCTCGCCAAGGGTGAGACCCAAGGCGGGCATCTGTTCTCGTATCGAATGGATACACCCGGTCTTTGCCACTGGGTCCGTTTCCTTTACTGGAAACCGTCTGCCTACGTTCTGGTCATCGATCGAGTCGTGGTGGACGACGAGGGAATTTTCACCCTTGGGGTCAACTGGCGTTGCGCCGGACAAGTGGAGAATCTCGATGGCCGGTTGGCGACCCTGGGGTTCGACTCCGGGATGGACGAAGAGTTCCACCTCCAGGTCAGCGAAGGGCTGAATCTCACAGCCGAGACCAACACCTATCCGGCTTTGGGTTCGCCTCCAGGGACCCCGCCTTCCAATGAAGTGCTGCTGCACGCCACAATGGACCGCAGCAGCCGGAACGGTGAAGTGGAGGTGGCAACCCTGCTCCATGCCGTCAGAGGGACAAGTGGCCCGTGTTATCAGCTGGACAGTCACGACGGAGGCTGGATCGTCGAGGGTCCGGACGAGACGCTCGGCTTCCGCAGAGGACCGGGGAACGGAGAACTTGAAATCGGGATCACCCCACCGGCAGGCCGGACGAACGGCCGTCATACAGAAGGAGAGCCGGTCGATCTATTGTCACCCGGTGGCGATGGGGGCGGTCTCCTGACAACGCGCTGGTCCTTCAAACTACCGGCCCGGGTGTCGGCCTGGACCCAGGCGGCGGACGGATCTGCCGTGGCGTTCGGACTGGAACAGGGAGACGTGCTCGTCCTCGACGCAGATGGAAACGCGAAGTGGACCACGCGGTGCGACACAGCCGTCACCGCGCTGACCTTCTTCGAGGGCGATCTGATCGTCGGCACTCGTTCCGGGCAGGTCAGTCGCCTGGACAATGGTGGGTCCAGGCAATGGCTTCACGCGTGTCAGTTCCGCCCGGAACGCTCGTTCTGGCCATGGTGGTTTCTTGAGACGCCCGTCATCGCCGCGCTTGCCGCGGGGCATGATCCCGCGAGCGGTCAGGATCTGGTGACGGCTGGAACCGGGAGCACGAATCTGGTCTTCCTCGATGCGAAAACAGGGGCCATGATGGAGGATGTCGTGAGTCGCTACGGATTGCCGGACCGGATCCGGGCTCACCTGTCCGCGAGCTCCGGGAAGCTGCGGTTTCTTGTGGGGCATTCCAAGCTCACCTGCGGCTCGACCGTTCGGGCGTGGACTCCGCCTCCTCAGGCCCGGGAAAAGGTCTGCTACGAAAGGAGCGTGGATCCCATGGGACGGTCGACGGATGGATGGGACACATGCGGGGTTGTCGACTTCCAGGTTGGACCCCTGGTCCATGGCATGCCCGACCGGATGATTGTGCTGCGACATGGCGCGGTTAATCAGATCACCGCCTACGATGAGGCCACCGGTGACCCCCTTTGGGATGCAACGCTGGGTGGAGCGCCTGTGGCCCTGGCGGTGATCCCGGGCGAATCGGCGGCGGCGGCGCGCTGCTACGTGGCGGAGCAGTTCGGATGGCTGGTCGGTTTCGACGGTGCCGGAAAACGCGTGTCTGCAACCCATCTCGCTCGATCTCTGCAGGATATGCACGCGGTGCCAACCGGCGGCCTGGTGCTCTGGAGTCCGGACGAGCTGCACCTCACCCGAGGAGATCGACCGACGGAACGATTCCGTCTGGAAGGAAATCCGCTGGGATGGTATGCACACCCGAACAACCCCGGACTCCTGTGCGTCCAGCAGGAGCAGTTGATCCTGAAAGAAGTGAGATAATGATCAAACAACCACGCGTACTCAAAACCCAGACCTCACTTGAGAACGACGCACCGGTGCTGATTGCCGCGCCGAATTCTTTGCACGGACGAAAGGCTGCGAACCGCATCCATCTTGCGTTGCAGAATCTGAGTGTCCGTTCGGAGATACGCGAAGATCCGGAGGACGAGTCAATGAGGTCGGCCGATGGTCCGGTCGTCGTGGTTGGCAATCTGGCTGACAGCCGCTGTATAAAA
>QNAI01000040.1 GCA_003641745.1 Verrucomicrobiota bacterium
AGCATGAGCATTGCTATCAACGGTGAGGCATCCGGTACAAGAAGGATGCAGACAACCGTGACCAGAAGGGCAAAGAGCATCTTCTCGAGCTTGCTCACCTCGCGGAGTTTCTTCATGCGAATCTTGCGTTCCTTCTGCGTCGTGAGCAGACGCATGATGGGCGGCTGGATCATCGGAACCAACGCCATGTAACTGTAGGCCGCGACCGCGATCGCCCCGAGAAGTTCCGGTGCCAGCTTATTGCTCAGGAAGATGGCAGTCGGGCCATCGGCGCCACCGATGATACCGATACTCGCCGCCTGGCTCGTGGTGAACCCGAACAGGATGGACCCGATGAAAGTGAAAAGAACGCCGAACTGCGCGGCACCTCCAAGCAGAAGGGTGCGGGGATTGGCAATCAGAGGACCAAAATCGGTCAGGGCGCCAACTCCCAGAAAGATCAGCGGCGGAAAGAGCTCAAGCTTGATCCCCTGAGAAATGAAATCAAACAACCCCCCTTCCACCCGATTGATCTGGCTCTCCTGGCCAATAATACCGTCATCAAGAATCGTCTGGTGGTGAATTTCCGACTCCACGCTGATCACCGCATACTGGGAGACGCCATGGGCATCTTCGGTAAGGGTCAAGAGTCCGCGAGTCGGCAAATTGGCGAGCAGGGCTCCGAAGGCGATCGGCACAAGCAGGAGCGGTTCAAACCCCTTGGCGATCGCCAGATAGAGCAGAACGCCGACGACAACCCACATGACAAGCATCTGCCACGTCACCGCGCCAAACCCTGTTTCTGAAAAGAAGGAAAGTAGATCCTGGATCATGATCGGATTCCGCGGTTCAGTTGATGCTGACCAGCGCCTGTCCCTCCTCGACCGCATCACCCGGCTTGACCAGGATTTCGGAAACAGTTCCGGCCGCGGGCGCCGTAACCAGCGTGTTCATCTTCATCGCCTCAAGCACGACCACGGTGTCGCCCTGGGCAACCGAGTCCCCGGCCTTGACCGCGATCGACACCACCTTGCCCGCCAGTGGGCTCGGTACGGCGCCGGCACCCCCGGCCGGAGCTGAACTCCGACTCGGACCAGCCGGTGAGCTGACCGGGGCACTCGCGACGCGAGCTGGCGGCGCCGGGTTGGCCGGCCCCTGATGACCGGTGTCATCAAGAACCTCGACTTCGACATCGTAGGCCTTTCCGGCCACGGTAATTCGTAATTTTCTAATCATGACGGAAACGGGAAAATCTTTTTAGCGAAAGCGATGGGAGCGGTAAATATCCTTGCGCCCTTCAGACGACCATGCGGTTTGGGGTGACTTCGAACGCTCCCCGGATTGAGATGAAATCGATACGATCTGGTAAGGTTGACTGATGACCGTGTCTATCGCGGCCGCGATGACGGCGTACATCTCCGGATTGGGGGCTGACCCCACCATTTCCTCGACCGGAGCAGCCACGGATTCGGTGGCACGCCGCTTTTCAATCGAACGGAAAATCGCCCCGATGATTTCGAGCGCGATCCAGAGTCCGGTCAATGTGATCAGAACAATAAAGAAACCGACCAGCTGGAAGCTCAGGTCGTCCCAGATGCCTGGGCCTCCCAGGGCCAGGAATTCGATTGGAAGTGTGATCATAGCGGAATATTGCCGTGTTTTTTTGGCGGACGGGTGATCCTCTTGGAAAGCGTGTTGCGCAGGGCAAAAGCCACCACCCCGCGCGTCTTGGACGGTTCGATCACGTCATTGATCATGACCGATTTGGCCGCCTCATAAGGCGAGGCGAATTTCGCCCGGTAATCGTTGGCCAGTTCGACTTCGAGCTTCTCGCGATCCTCGGAAGCGGCCAGCTCTCGTTTGTAAAGGATGCGGACCGCGCCCTCGGCCCCCATGACCGCGATTTCGGCCGTCGGCCAGGCAAAGACCATGTCCGCCCCCATATCACTGCTGCACATGGCCAGGTAGGCGCCACCATAGGCCTTGCGCATGATGACCGTAATCTTCGGCACGGTGGCAGCCGCGTAGGCGAAGAGCATCTTGGCCCCGTGGCGGATGATGCCACCGCGTTCCTGGGCGATTCCCGGAAGGAACCCGGGCACATCGACCAGGGTCACAATGGGAATATTGAAAGTGTTGAGAAACCGGATAAACCGCGACGCCTTGTCCGAGGCATCAATATCCAGAGTGCCAGCCTTGACCATGGGCTGGTTGGCAACGATGCCGACCACCATGCCCTGGATTCGCGCAAAACCGATCACGAGGTTCCGGGCAAAGTCGCGCTGAACCTCGAAGAAGTCCCCGTCATCAACCAGCCGGGTAATCACCTCCAGCACGTCCATCGGCGCCTTCGGATCTTCCGGAATGATCTCGTTGAGGCCCGGGTCCGGCCTTGTGTCGATCACGTCGGGAACCTGATGCGGGGGATCCCCGATATTATTCGAAGGGAGAAAGGACAGAAGCTTGGCCGCCATCTGAAGGGCATGCCGATCGTCCTCGGCCACAAAGTGGATGTTTCCGCTGATCGTCGCGTGAACCGCCGCACTTCCGATTTCCTCCATCGTGGTCACCTGACCGGTCGAGGCCCTGATCACTTCCGGCCCACAGATGAACATGCTCGCATTCTCGCGGGTCATGATGATGAAGTCAGTCAGGGCCGGCGAATAAGCGGCACCCCCGGCACAGGGACCTGCAATGATTGAGATCTGCGGGATCACTCCGGACAGCATCACGTTGCGGAAAAAAACCTGACCGTAACCCGATAGCGCGAACCCGCCCTCCTGGATCCGGGCACCGCCTGAATCATTGATCCCGACCAGCGGCATGCCCGCCTCCATCGCGTAAATCATCAGGCTACAGATCTTCTTTGAATGGATCTTGCCCAACGCACCACCACCCACGGTGAAATCCTGGCTGAAAGCCGCGACGGGATTACCGTCGATATAGCCGACCCCCGTCACCACCCCATCAGCCGGCATCGCCTTCCCGGCCATCCCAAAGTCGTAGCAATCGTGTGTCGCCAGCAGACCGCTCTCCTGAAATGTGCCCTCCTGGAAAAGCGCCTGCAGGCGCTCCCGGGCTCCCATCACCCCCTTTTCGTGACGGGCATTGAGCTTCTTCTCACCACCGGAGGCCAAAGCCTCCTGGCGGCGTTCGCGAAATACTTTCAGTAGTTTTTCCGATATCGGCATGGAATCAATTCCTCAGGAACCCTCGCCGATCGCCGGCGCGCAGAATTCAGTCAGAACCCCGAACGTGGATTTCGGATGAAGAAACGCAACCAACTTTCCACCCGCACCTTCGATCGGTACTTCGTGGATCAAACGGACCCCGGACTCAGAGGCCTGACCCAACTGCTCCTCAACACTGTCCACGGCGAACGCCACATGGTGGATGCCTTCCCCGTTTCTTTCCAGAAACTTCGCCACCGGACTGTCGGAATCAGTCGGCTCGAGCAACTCGATATGGGTGTCACCGACTGAAAAGAACGCGGTCCGCACCTTCTGGGACGGAACTTCCTCCACCGCCTCACACTTCAGGCCAAGTGCGGATTCGTAGTATTTCGATGCCTCTTCGATCGAGCGGACCGCAATTCCAAGATGGTCAATTCTATTGATCATAACATATATGGGTGTTAAAAAATTGATTAGCAGTGCTTATCGATCCAAGGTCAAAATCAAAGCAGCCACGATTCCCGTCCAAGAAAAAACATAGAACGGGCTTTCAGGGCTTGATTGAGTGCCTATGAACGAATCAGCGTCCCTTTTATATTCGATTGTGCGATCACTCGTCTGCGCACATCTTGTCCTATGTTGATTACTTCATGCGTAGCACGCTTGTGCTAAACTTCTGCCGCATCGCATCCATGAATTCTGACCCAGAAACCAAGAACCACGAAGCCGAATCGGTCGGACTGCGCGAAGACTTTCCCGTACCGACTTACGATGACTGGAAAAAGGCCGCGGAAGCTCTGCTCAAGGGGGCCTCTTTTGAGAAGAAACTCCAATCCCGCACCTACGAGGGCATCGAACTGCGTCCCATTTACAACCCGGAGGACACCGAGGGCCTTCCCCATCTCGGAGAAATGCCCGGGTTCGGCCACTTCTCCAGGGGATACCGGGCGAACGGCTATCGTGCCACGCCCTGGCAGGTCTCGCAGGAGTTGCCCTGCAGCACCCCTGAGGAGTTCAACCGTGTCGCGCTGTCCGAGCTTGAACGCGGCGTTTCCGAGCTGAACATCCTGGTCGATCTGGCCACCCAGACGGGTCGCGACCCGGATGATGCCCGCATCGGAGAGGTGGGGTCCTGCGGCGTATCCCTCGCCACCCTGGCCGATGTCGAAAAGGCCTTCAAGGGCATCAATCTCCCCATGATCTCGATCTATCTTCGAACGGGATCCTCGGCTGTGCCCGTGACTGCGCTTCTCCTGGCATACGCAAGGAAACGGGGCATCGATTACGGCGCCATCCGGGGGTGCATTGAGATTGATCCCCTCGGCACGTTGGCCTGGAAGGGAGACCTGCCGGTTTCGCTCGATCTTTCCTACCGGGACATGGCGGCACTGACCCGGTTTGCCGAAGAGCGCGCGCCCGACCTTCAAACCATCGCTGTCCAAGGACATTCCTATCATGACGGCGGCGCCACCGCGGTTCAGGAACTCGCCTGTGTGATCGCGACCGGTGCGGCGTATGTCCGCGAGATGCTCAAGCGCGGCGTCAGCATTGAGACCATCGGGACACGGATGCGCTTCAGCCTCTCCATCGGCTCCAATTTCTTTATGGAGGTGGCCAAACTCCGCGCTGTGCGGGTGCTCTGGTCCCAGGTGATCGAGTCTTTCGGCGGTTCCGAAAAAGCGGGTCGCATGCACCTGCACAGCCGCACCTCGCTCTTGAACAAAACCCTCCACGACCCCTTCGTCAACCTGCTGAGGTCGACGACCGAGGCCTTTTCCGCCGTGGTGGGCGGAACCGACGGCATGCATATCGGCCCCTATGACGAATCGCTCCGGGTTCCCGATTCCTTCTCACGTCGCATTGCCCGGAATACACACTTGATTCTCGGAGAGGAGTGCAACCTGTCCCAAGTGACTGATCCCGCCGGTGGCTCATGGTACGTGGAGTGGCTGACCGATCAGGTCGCCCGCAAGGCATGGTTCGAGTTCCAGGAAATCGAACGGGGCGGCGGCATGGCCGAGGCACTCAAGGCCGGCCGGCCACAGGAAATGATTGCGAAGACCGCGGCCCGGCGACTGGAAAGCGTCGCCCGGCGGCGTGATGTTATTGTCGGCACAAACATGTATGCCAACCCGGGCGAGGAAGCGATGGACCAGACCCTGCCCGACTTTACCGCCATCCAACGGACACGCAGTCGGGAGGTCGAAAATTACCGCACCTCCGGGTGGACCGAAACCCACGCCTCGGTCATGTCCAAGCTCAATGTCCTTCTCGAGAGCGAACCGAGCCACGCCCTTGACGCGGCCGTCGAGGCGGTTCTGGGCGGCGCGACCATCGGGGAGATTTCACGGACCATCACGGTGGGGGACGGGGATCACCCATCCGCACCGAGAATTCGAACCCACCGCTTGTCGGAGGGCTACGAACGCCTTCGCGATCTCTGCGCCTCAAGCAAACAGGACACCGGTCATGCGCCACTGATCTTTCAGGCGAATATCGGCCCCTCCCGCGCTTATCGACTGCGGGCCGACTGGACGACGGGCTTCTTCCAGACCGGAGGATTCGAGGTCCGGGCCGACGTCGATTTTGAAAAACCGGAGGAGGCGGTCGAAGCGGCCGCCTCCTCCGGAGCGCGCATCGTCGTCATCACCTCGACCGACGACCGCTACGCCGAAGTCATCCCCACCCTGGTCCCTGCGCTGAAGCGCACCATCGATCGCGCCATCGTCATGGTTGCGGGCAGTCCGGGAGACCATGAAGAAGAATGGGGCAGGATCGGAGTCGATGACTATGTTAACATCAAGGTGAACAACCAAGGCATGCTGGAAGATCTTCTCTCGAAACTGGGGGTGTTGTCATGACGATGGAACCCGACTTCACCCGGATAGATTATCGGAAGGCGCCCGAACGCCCGACCTACGACGACTGGCGCACAAAGTTTGAGGCCGAGGTCGGACGTCCCCCCGAAGACGCCGTGTGGGAAACCATGGAGCAGATCGAGGTCAAGTCGCTCTACACGGCCGATGACATCGTGGACGCAGAGCACATCGGCTATACCGCCGGGATCCCTCCGTATCTGCGCGGCCCCTACGCCACCATGTACGTGACCCGACCGTGGACCGTCCGCCAGTACGCGGGCTTCTCGACCGCGGAGGAGTCGAATGCGTTCTACCGTCGCAATCTGGCCGCGGGCCAGAAAGGACTCTCGGTGGCCTTCGACCTGGCCACCCACCGGGGCTACGATTCCAACCATCCCCGCGTGGTCGGCGACGTGGGCAAGGCCGGAGTGGCCATCGACTCGGTCCTGGACATGAAGATTCTCTTCGACCGCATCCCGCTCGACCGGGTCTCGGTCTCCATGACCATGAACGGGGCGGTTCTGCCCATCCTGGCCTTCTACATCGTGGCCGCCCTCGAGCAGGGCGCCAGCCCCGACCAACTCGCCGGCACCATCCAGAATGACATTCTGAAGGAATACATGGTGAGGAACACCTATATCTATCCGCCATCGCCGTCGATGAGGATCATAGCGGATATCTTTGCCTTCGCCTCCAAGGAGATGCCGAAGTTCAATTCGATCTCCATTTCGGGCTATCACATGCAGGAGGCCGGGGCCACCGCCGATCTCGAGATGGCCTATACCCTGGCTGACGGTCTCGAATACGTGCGTTCCGGAATCCGGGCCGGGATCGATATCGATGCCTTCGCGCCCCGGCTCTCCTTCTTCTGGGCCCAGGGCAAAAACTTCTTCATGGAAGTGGCCAAAATGCGGGCCGCCCGCGTCCTCTGGGCAAAAATCATCAAGCAGTTCAATCCGAAGAACCCCAAGTCACTCGCCCTGCGCACGCACTCCCAGACTTCAGGGTGGAGCCTCACCGAACAGGATCCCTACAACAACATCGCCCGGACCTGCGTCGAGGCCATGGCGGCCGCGCTCGGCCATACCCAGTCGCTGCATACCAACGCCCTCGACGAAGCCATTGCCCTGCCGACCGACTTTTCGGCGCGCATTGCCCGTAATACCCAGCTCTACCTCCAGCACGAGACCGGCATATGCAAGGTCATCGATCCCTGGGGAGGCAGCTATTATGTCGAAGCCCTGACCCAGGGCCTGATCCAGCGCGGCTGGGCTCATATCCAGGAGGTTGAAAAACTCGGAGGCATGGCCAAGGCGATCGAGACCGGCCTGCCCAAGATGCGGATCGAGGAAGCCGCCGCGCGTCGGCAGGCCCGCATCGACAGCGGCCGCGAGACCATCGTCGGGATCAATAAGCACCGTCTTGAACAGGAGGATCCGATGGAGATCCTCGAGGTGGACAACTCGGCGGTTCGCGAGTCGCAGATCAAGCGCCTGGCCAAGCTGAAGAAGGAACGGGATGGCCCCGCCGTGCAAGCGAGCCTCGACGCCCTGACCGAGTCGGCCAGATCCGAAAAGGGCAACCTCCTTGCCCTGGCGATCGAAGCGGCAAAGAGCCGTGCCTCGCTTGGAGAGATCTCCGATGCGCTGGAAAAGGTTTACGGAAGGCACAAGGCCACCATACGATCGATCACCGGCGTCTACGGCCGCGAATTCGGAGAGGACGACCAGATCAAAGAGATACTCGAAATAACCGATGCGTTCGCCGCCCGCGAGGGTCGACGTCCACGCATCCTCATCGCCAAGATGGGGCAGGACGGACACGACCGGGGAGCCAAAGTCGTGGCCACCGCCTATGCCGACCTCGGTTTCGACGTCGACATCGGCCCCCTGTTCCAGACGCCGGAGGAAACAGCCCGCCAGGCAGTCGAGAACGACGTCCACGTCATCGGCATGAGTTCTCTCGCCGCCGGTCACAAGACCCTCCTTCCTCAACTGATCGAGGAACTCGGGAAACTCGACCGGGGAGACATCATGGTCATCGTCGGCGGGGTCATACCCTCCCAGGATTATGATTACCTGATGGAGCAAGGCGCCGCCGCCATCTTCGGTCCCGGAACCGTCATCCCGACCGCGGCCCGGAAGATACTGAACGAACTGGAAAAACGTCTTGGAGATTGATTCGGGGCATTATTGATGGAGGGCGATCCGACCAAACCCGACTGGTCACCCCCGGACGCGGGCCCGGAATTCGCGGTGCGCATCGTGCCGGCCGCGGGCCCGACCCGGCAGCCCGGAGCCACCGGTCCAAAACGTCGACGCCTTGATACCTCCGACACCATAGCCGGTATCAAGTCCGGTGACCGAATGACCCTTGCCCGGGCCATCACCCTGGTTGAAAGCGATGCACCGGTTCATTTCCGGCAGGCCCAGGAGGTCCTTTCGGGTGTCATGGCGCACACCGGCAATGCCGTCCGTATCGGCATCACCGGCGTTCCCGGCGTGGGCAAAAGCACCTTCATCGAGGCCTTCGGGCTGCACCTCTGCCGATCCGGCCACAAGGTGGCCGTCCTCGCCGTCGACCCCTCCAGTTCACTCACCCGGGGCAGCATTCTCGGCGACAAGACGCGGATGGAAAGGCTAGCACGCGAACCGCAATGTTTCATCCGCCCGTCCCCTTCCAGCGGCCATCTCGGCGGCGTCACGCGCAAGAGTCGCGAAACCCTCCTGCTCTGCGAAGCCGCGGGATTCGACGTCATCCTGATCGAAACCGTCGGGGTCGGCCAGAGCGAGATCACCGTCCGTTCGATGGTCGACTTTTTCCTGCTTCTCGCCCTGACCGGGGCCGGGGACGAACTCCAGGGCATCAAAAAGGGTGTGATCGAACTCGCCGATGCCATCGTGATCAACAAGGCCGACGGCGATAACCGACAGAAGGCGGCGAATACCCGGCGCGAATATGCCAACGCCCTCCGCTACCTGCATCCGGCCACCGACGGTTGGACCACCAAGGCCGGCACCTGCTCATCCCTGAACGGTGAAGGTATCCCCGAGGTCTGGACCATGATCGAGGATTTCCGATCGACGGCCCTCGAATCCGGCGTATTCGTAAAGCGGCGACAACACCAACTTCTCGAGTGGATGCAGACCCTCGTTCTGGACAAACTCCAGGCCCGTTTCCTTCACCACCCTTCCGTCGCCGCCGCCCGCCAGGACCTTGAAGACCAGGTCACCGCCGGCACCCTGCCGGTCGCCACCGCCGTCAACAGACTGCTCCGCGCCGCCTGGCCCATCGCAGAAAGGGGTCAATGATCAAAAGTCAATTCGCATGATCGACTCCCTTCCGGGTTAGTGCGTATGCTTTGATAGCGTCGGTGGCCACGGCTGAAAAGGAGTCATATGCATGACAGTCGCTACTGGGGACTCGTTCAAAGGAGCGATATCCTTGGGAAACCAACCAGTCATAGGTGAAGTTGAGCCCTCGAAAAGCCAATAGGGTGACCCTGACCCCCTGTTCCAGCTCAAAACCAATTTTCAGCGACTCCTACGTAGGACCTATGTAGCAACTATGTAGGACCTACGTAGCACCTACATAGCACAGAGATCCAAGTGCGGGGTCATTGCTCATTATCTTGCATGTCAATGCGAGTACCGAGGCAGCCACTCTGCCGACATCAGCCTTTGTGCTTTGACCCCCTCGAACCCAAGTTGACCATAATTCATCCTGACCCTGCCTTAACCTAGAGCCATTCAGGGCTGACCCCTTCCCTGAACGAAAAGGTTCTCTTGTATTTCAGCCCAGAGGGCCCGGTAAGAATGCGCGGCCCTGGATCTGGGCGCAGAGGCCGGAACCGGCTCCCGGTGAAGGCCCATCTGCTCGATCTGCGAAAGGTAAGGGATGGCACTGCGCAAAATGCCGCCGGATCGAGTCTGCAGTGAGTTCATAATCAGCCTATGTAATTTCTTGCGCCCTTCAACCATGGAGAAAAAAGCGGACACCCGATCGGGGCTTCGCCCGTTTTCCCTGAGAAAGGACAGCAGTTGCTTATAGGCACGGGCGGAGAGGGTGGTGGGAATGACGGGAACAAGAACATGGTCGGAAGCATTAACAATGTTCTCGGCCAGAATGTTGATGCTGGGCGGGCAATCCAGAATGATCAGATCATAATTTCTGCGCAACGGTTTGAGAGCGATATCCAATCTCTGCTTGCGGCGATTCCGCCGGTCGAAGGTGATGTCGAGGTTGCGATGGCTGAAATCGGCCGGCAGCAGATCCAGGTTATCGAAATCGGTCGCCTTGATACTTCTTTCGAGCGGTCGCTTCCCCCCGACCAGCCCTCGCGCCTTTCTCTTCAGCTTCGGTTTGACCCGGAAATAAAAGGTGGCCGAACCTTGCGGGTCGAGATCGGCAATCAGGGTGGTGCAGCCGCTCTGGGCCGCCAGATAGGCCAGGTTGACGGCGGCCGCCGTCTTGCCGACGCCGCCCTTGTTGGAATAGAGAGCCAGCGTCGTCATGATTTGCCCTTCGTCCCTTTCGTGAAAAGTTGCTGAAACTGCATCTGGTGAGCCGGTGAGGCAAATTCCGTGAAGATTCCACCGAAATCCGCTTTCACCGCCCGTTGTTTACGGGCCATGGTTTCCACCAGAAAACCGGTGGCGACCAGCGCCCGTCTCCCCTGTGGCTCGTCAAGACCCAGCCCTTCGGCAATCGACAGCAAATAGCCCTGTTGGACGGAGAGGTCGGTAAACTCTCCCAGGTTATCCTGCAGGCGTTTGAGTTGTTTGATCATGCGAGCGATCTTCTTCGGTGGGAAAAGGTCGGCAAAAAATTCCAGCAGGTAGCGCAGCTTTTTACACTCGATGCGCAAGGCATGCAGGAGTTCGTCCGCAGGTTGTTTGAGAATGGTGGTGCCGTTCCGTACAACGCAACGATATCGACGGATGATTCGCCTGCGAGCCAGACCGATGATGGGGGTGGAGGCATTGGCCGCGATCTCGGCCGTGACCGGTTCATGCAGGAAGGCCTCCCATTCTTCGAGCAGGCGTGCGTAGGTTTTCGCTTCGAGACCGGCCTTGACTGTGGCCAGGACTTCGGCCCGATGGGATCGAAGGTAATCGAAAAGAGGAGCGAAATCATCCTGCATGGCTTTGGGCAGGATGGATCGGTAATCGGCTTCGGCCAGGAGATAGACGTCCAAGTCTCGCAGATCGTTGGTGAGCTTGCCCAACGCTTCAAACTCCCGCTTGTAGTGGTCGGTTGTCTGTTCCGGAAAAACCCTGCGGATCTGGCTCAAGGCCGAGCGGGTTTTCCGCACCGCGATACGGTAATCGTGCAGGAACTCGATGTCGATATCCGCCTTGATGCCGGTTTCATTGGCTCGCATGATCTCCAGTAGTCGGCGCAGGATAATCCTGGTCGCTTCACCGGCGCGCAGCTTGGGTTTCAGGCGGACCTGCAGTTTCCCCGAATAAGTGTCGGGCATTTGCCCGGCGGCCTGGAAAGCACTGAAGTAGACGTTTTCGCCCTCGGAAGCAACGGCCAGGTGTTTCTGAAAACACGAGGCCAGGCGGCGGGCCTGTCCGGCATAACCGCGAAGCGGCAGCAGGGTCAGGAAAGAGGCAAGCGGGGAACTGTTCCCGGAGACGGTCGGGCGCACTTCGACGTAGAGCAGGCGCGCCACCGTTTTCTCGTCCTTGTTGAGGACGCGAAAGGTAGAGGACCAGGTGTGGGCGGTCACGAGTTCAAGGAGCCGACGTTCCTCGATGACAGAAAGAAGCTGTTTTCTGAAGACGCCTTCAGGCAAATCCCATGCAAACCCCGGCGGCGATGCCACCTGAAGGCGGTTGATCGTTTCGCCACCCGCCAGTCCCCGCAGGACGAGATCCTCACCGGACCGCTGCAAGGTCAACGATTCCCCGAACAGGCGCCAGTCAAACGTGTCGTAGATGGTCCAGGATCGGGTAAGCGGCGCTTCGGCCGGGATGGCATGGTGTTCCGCCAGGATGGCATAAATCTGTGCCCGGTTGAAACCGTCCGGCAATTTGAATCGCGTTGTCGTATCCATGGCACACTCGTCTGTCGCCTTCCCTTTTTCCTGTCTTTCTTTCCTGAAGATTCGTCGGACTTTTCCGTCCACTTCTTCTCCTCGCCCACATCCTTCTTCTTTGGATTTCTTCCTGTCCCTGGCGCCCCCCCCCGTTGAGCTCCAGTTGGAGTGTTTTCCGCCTTACGTGATGACCGGCATCGACGAGAGGCGAAACTCAGGACCCTTCACCCAAAACCCTAAGCTCTCTACGGCAGATCTTCCAGAGAATATTCCCAGATCAGGTTCTTGACCACCCCATCGTTTGAACGATCGATTTCGACGTAATCGAGGTGGCCTTCGTTGAATCCTTCGGGCTTCAGGGGAAATTTCCTCGGCCCGTCCGGTCCCTCAAGAATCACACTGGCCACGAAACCAAAACTGCCGTCCGGCAATCTTACTTCGTAATACCCGTCTTTGGCCTTGAATCGACCGATCATCTGGGGTTCGCGGTCCGTCCTCATGACGAGGGACTCCGTCCCCACATCGAAGGCTACGACCTCGATCGTGAAATCGGGGAGTGGATCCCCGTCAACGGTCATCACCCATCCGATCATGAATCCCTTGCGGGGCAGGAGCGGTTCGCCCCAGGCGGGCGCCTCGACCGCCTCCCCGGCCGCTCTTCTGCGATCATACTCGCGCCGACGCTGCTCCACCAGACGGGCTTCGCGCTCCGCCGCTTCCCGCCGATCACGTTCCCGGCCGGAGAAGTATTCGCCCCTCGTCACCCGACCGTCAAAATCCGTATCATAGTAACCGGCCCCGGCGGCCGCAATATCGGTACCCGAAAGGTAACCCGACAGGGTGGAGTCATAGCTGCGAAACCGCTCAATGTCCTCCGGAACAATCCGTCCTTCCTCAATACTCAGACGGTCGCGCGCACGACCGGCCAGAAATTCGAGTTCGGTGACTTCTCCGTCCCGGTCCGCATCATAGGCCCGGTAGAGTCCGGCTTCGACACCGGACAGCCAGCCGTCCTGGTTCCGATCCGCCTGCAGGAAGAGCGACTCGTCACTCTCAATTCCACCACCCTCCTCTCCCATGCCCTCGACCGGCATCTCTGAAACAGTTTGGGCTTCGGGGTTGGCAGGTTCGGATACGGCATCGTCCTGGGCCCGGGCAATCGGGAACGAGAGGGCCAGTGCGATCGATCCGACCGGAACGAAGGGGAGGCATTTCATGGTCGCAGCGTATCTCTTTTCTATCGCAATAACGGGATCTAGCAAGCGTAACTCTGACCAATTTCGAATGGATCATGGATTGCTCTCAAAGGCATCGACCGGCTCAAAGATATTCCGCCGGCGGTTTTTTCGTGTCCTCTCCGGATCGAAAACCCGGCCGTTCATCGCGATATAGATACCCGGCGGCAGGGTCTGCACACAGGCCAGGGCAAACCCGATATTAAAAACAGCGTCCGTTTCCCGGAACCGTGCCGGTGTAAGCGCTCCGGTCAGGACGATGGTCTTCCCGCCGACTCCAGCCAGCGCACGACCGGTCTCGCACATGGTATCGGTTCCATGAGTTACCAGAACCTTGTCCGATGACGCACCGGCCACCGCCGTGCGAATGATCTTTCGGTCGGCGTCATCAAATTCCAGGCTGTCCTTCCGCAGGACGACTCTTACTTCATGGGTGAAGGCGGCGTGAATGTGTTTGATCACCTCCGCGATCTGCGGGTCACCAATCTGGAACTCGCTCAACGCATCGAAGTAGATCTTGTCGATGGTGCCGCCGGTCGTTAGAATCGAGATGTGCACAGGGAGAGAAATTAGTTCAGCGACCGCGAAACTTCACTACGAAAGGAAGGTTTATTTCGAATTCATGATTCGACTCCCCCCTTTTTCCCCTTCAGACATACACCACCCAACTAACTCCTAACTCACCATGACCCTCCTCCTCACCGGCTTCGGACTCTGGGGCAGTGAGACCACCAACTCATCATGGGAGACGATCCGTGATCTTGATCCGGATCTTCCTGAGAACTGGTCGGTCCGCCGCCGACAGCTTCCCGTCGACTGGGAACAGGGCCCACCAACTCTCCGGGGCCTGATCGACGACTCAATCGGTGCCGTGCTCTGCTTCGGCATGTGCGGTGGCAATCAAATCCGGCCAGAACAGCTGGCGGCCAATCTTAACGACCGGACGCGTCGCGACGCTCGGGAAGCCCTGCCCCGTTCGGATCATCTGGTTGAGGACGGACCACCGGCCTACCAGACAGCCCTTGACACTCCGACGCTGACGAACGAGTTGCGCTCGGCCGATCTGCCGACGGCCGAATCGCGAGATGCGGGTGGCTTCCTGTGTAATGCCATCTTCTATACGCTCATGCATGAACGCGAACGCAGGCATGCCTCCTTTCCAGCCGGATTCATCCATCTCCCACACATTGGAACCGAGGAAGGTCTATCGCTGGAAAAGCTGACCAAGGCCGCGCGGATCTGTGTTCGACATGCGATCACGCAACCCACCTCATTTCTGCCATGAAAATCACCGCCATCGAAACACAGGTCTGCCATGCGCGGATGCGCAATTGGATCTTCGTAAAAGTCCTGACCGATGAGGACGGCCTCTTTGGCTGGGGCGAGGCGACCCTGGAGTGGCATACACGATCGATTGTCGGTGCGATCGAGGACCTTTCCACCCTGCTGATCGGGGAAGATCCGACCCGGATCGAGTACCTCTGGCAGATGATGCACCGGCAGCATTTCTGGCACGGGAATGGCATTGTCCGCGCCACGGCCATCGCCGGGATTGACCTCGCGCTCTGGGACATACTCGGCAAGAAGCACCAGGTGCCCTGCCACGAGCTATGGGGCGGGCGGGTCCGGGATCGCATCCGTCTCTATTCCCATCTGGGCGGCGGGCGCATGGAAACATTCTATGGAACCAAGTCGGGAGACGCAGATCGCTTTGCAGACCTGGCACGCGAAACCGTGGCCGACGGATTCTCAGCCTTCAAATCGATGGCCGTACCCGAAACCGCCCCTATCGAAGGACTCAAACCCGTCCACTACGCCGAGTCGGTCGTCGCCGCGATGCGGGAGGCGGTCGGTCCGGACATCGACATCATGGTCGATTGCCATGCCCGACCCTCACCCCGAATGGGGCTGCTCTTCGCCAAGGCGCTCGAACCCTACGGTCTCTATTTTTTTGAAGAACCCTGCTGGCCGGAATCAATCGAAGGCCTCGCCGATATTCAGAAGGCAGTCGCCACCCCAATTGCCACAGGTGAGCGGATCACTCATCTGTCCGACTTCAACCGGCTGTTGGAAGGCCGTGCCTGCAGCATCATCCAGCCCGATATCACCCATTGCGGGGGCCTGACCGCAGCCCGCCGGCTGGCCGCTCTGGCCGAGGTGCACCGGATCGCCATGGCACCTCATAATCCGCAGGGACCGGTCAGTACGGCTGCCTCGTTGGAATTCGGATTCGCCACGCCCAGCTACATCATCTGCGAATCGGTCCATCAGGACGTGCCGTGGCGCGACGACATCGTAAAGTGGGGCTTCACTCTCGATCCGGCCACGCGCACGGTTCAGCCAAATACCAAGCCGGGCCTCGGTGTCGAAATCAACGAAGCGGAAGTCGCCAGACATCCCTTCGAGCAGGAACTCCTTCAACGCAGCTTCAATCCGGACGGCGCCGTCACAGACTGGTAAGCAGAAAAACCAGCGAAATGTCGTTGGATTTCCGTAACTTTCACCGTCACCGGTGTGTATTTCCTCCAGTGTCCTGTCACCTGTGATGGGACATTTACCGCAATGAGTCCTTCACCTCCATGCGGTCGACGTGGAAGTCGACCCCTGCTCCATCCTATTTGCCCGTGGAGGGCTGTCCTTCCGGGCAGCCGCACAACCCGGACATGCAAATCCGCACATTACCGGCATCAAACAGTTGTCCAATCCGGAGACCTGGCTTCTCTTGCCTTGAACCCACGCTCTCCGATTGATGGAATGACTCTTCCACGATCTGGTGAGGATGGGAGACAGATCGGCCGTAATACGCGGCCATCAATCAACCCTTTTTCTGCAGAACCGCGCCCGTTATGAAAACCCGACCACTCACAGTCCTCCTGATTCTTCTATTGATCACCGGCGCCGGTTGCGGCCGCAAGGGCGGCGATGCGGACAAAGAGGCAAAGACCGATTCCACCTCCGAGACGAAGGAAGGGGAATCCAAGTCCGGAAAAACGGACGGGGAAAACGGCGAAGAGGAGGACGAAGAACTGGAAGCCGTTCCAGTCGAGGTCGCGGAAGCGCATATCGGAGACATTTCTTCCTACTTGCTGTTCAACTCGACGCTTGAAACCGAGGGAGCGGTCGAGATCTACGCGGAAATCTCCGGCTTCGTTCGGGAACTCCTGGTCGAGGAAGGTGATCGGGTCGAGAAAGGTGATGTCCTGTTGCGACTCAATGACGAGGAATTGCGCGTGGAGGCACGCGAGGCGGAGGTCAACCTGGCACTCCTGGAGTCGACCTTCAAGCGGACCCAGGACCTCGCCGAGCGCGGCATGATCAACGATCAGGATTTTGAGAGCACCCAATTCGAGTTGGCCCAGGCCCGTCTCCGTCTGGAACGCACGCAACTCCGCCTCGCCTACACCCTGGTCCGGGCACCCGTAGCCGGGGTCATCACCGAGCGCGGTGTTCAGATCGGCGGGCGGGTCGGACCAAGCACCATGTTGTTTGGAATGATGCGCCTGGACGAAATGATCGCGCGGGTCTATGTTCCCGGCCGTTACCTGACCGCGGTCGAGAACGATCAGGTCGCCAAACTGACTTCGGACTTCATGCCGGACATATCATTCGACGGATGGATCAAACGGATCAGTCCGGTGGTCGATCCCAAGAGCGGCACGTTCAAGGTGACCGTGGGCGTCACCGCACCCGCCGACCAGGCCCCACCCGGATTATTTGTGTCGGTCCGGATCGTCACCGACACCCGCCAGGATACCGTCCTGTTGCCAAAAGAGGCCGTTGTTTACGAAGGCGGCGAACGTTATATCTTCATTGTCGAAGAGGACAAGGCCTCCAAGCGTCTTCTGGATGCGGGCTACGAAAACGCATCCGTGATTGAGGCCCTCTCAGATATCGAACCGGGGATGCCCGTCATCGTCCTGGGCCAGAACGGACTCAAGGACGGCACCACAATACGCATCGTCAATGATTCGGTCCCGACCGTAACGGATTCCGAGGACATCAGCGATGGACCGGATGGCGCCTGATCTGATATGACAGACGACAAGAAGAACGACTCGAGGTTTCACTCGCGTTTTTCGATTACAACCGAACGTCCGGTTGCCATCCTGATGGTGGTCATGGCGGTCTGTGTTTTTGGCTGGGTTTCCTACCAGCGGCTGGCCCTTACCCTGATGCCGGATATCAGCTACCCGGCCCTGACCGTCCGGACGGAGTATCCGGGAACTGCCCCGGAAGAAATCGAGAACCTGGTCTCACGGCGGTTGGAACAGGAACTCGGCATCATCCCGAATCTGGTCACCATCAGCTCAATTTCCAAAGCCGGCCAGTCCGACGTCATCCTTGAGTTCGGCTGGGACACCGACATGACGGCGATTTCCCAGGAGATCCGGGAGAAAGTCGATCGGGTCCGCCTGCCCGATGAAGCCAGACGCCCGCTGCTGCTTCACTATGACCCGACCCTGGATCCGATCATGCGGATCGGTTTCTTCGGTCCGCAGTCACTCTACGACCTCCGCTACCAGGCCGAATACGAGATCAAGCGCGCTCTGGAATCGGTCGGCGGGATCGCCGCGGTCAAGGTCAAGGGAGGGCTCGAAGAACAGTATCACGTCGCCTTGGACGAGCGGAAACTCGCTTTGATGGGCCTCGATATCAGCCAGGTCAACAACCGCCTGGCTCAAAATAATATCAATATTCCAGGGGGAAATCTCCGTGAAGCCCATACCGAGTATCTGATCCGCACCCTCAACGAATTCCAGTCCATGGATGAGATCGCCGATCTCATCATCACCCGCCAAGCCGGCATCGACGTGCGGCTCAAGGACATCGGCCAGGTCACCCGCGCTTACAAGGACCGCGAAATCATCACCCGGGTCAACGGTCGGGAGAGCATCGAGATCGAGATCTACAAGGAGGCGGACGCCAATGTGGTCGCGGTGGCCGAATCCGTCCGTAACCGGATCTTCGGCCTGCCCGCGCAGCGGGCCTGGGTGGCTCTTCAGGCGGAGAAAGAGGCATCCACGGATGAACCGGACAAGGCCGATGCGGCATCCAAAGAAGGCGACCTGGCCGAGCGCAAGAAACAGGCGGCGATCGAGTCGATCACCCGACGCCGAATGACTGATTTCATCGAATACAGACTGCCGGAAGGCGCCGGACTCGAAGTCCTCTCCGACCAGTCGATCTTCATCAAGAACTCGATTCGGGAGGTGAAGAGCAACGCCATACTCGGTGGCCTGATGGCGGTATTCGTGCTCTTCGTCTTCCTCCGAAATGTGGTCCATACCCTGATCGTGGGACTGACCATCCCGATCTCCATCGTGGCAACCTTTGCCCCGATGTACCTCTTCGGGGTCTCCTTGAACATCATCTCGCTCGGTGGCCTGGCTCTCGGCGTCGGCATCCTGGTCGACAACTCGATTGTCGTCCTCGAGAGCATCTTCCGATGTCGGGAAGAAGGTGATGATATGATGAGTTCCACCGTTCGGGGTGTTTCCGAAGTTGGCAGCGCGGTGATGGCCTCCACCCTGACGACGGTTGCGGTGTTTTTCCCGATCGTTTTCGTCGAAGGAGTGGCCGGCCAGGTCTTCGGCGATATGGCCCTGACCGTCGTCTTCTCGCTGCTGGCCTCGTTGGCGGTCGCTCTGTTCTTCATCCCGATGCTTGCTTCCCGCCGGCTCGGCACAACGGGAACACCAGGATCGGGGAAGATCCCCTCTTCCGGGTTTCTCCGATTTGGTGCCGAAAATGCAGACGCGGGCAGGACAGCCCGGTTCAGCGAGACTCTTCTCGTCCTTCCCCAATGGATCCTGCGTCTGTTCATTCTCGGTGTGGCCATTGCGGTCCTGGTTGTCCGGTTGATCGGCCTTCTGATATTTCCACTCATGGCGGCGATGTGTGCGCTGATCGAAAAGGTCTTCCTGCGTCGCTCCCCTCGTCTGCCCGGGGTCCTGACCGGTTTTCCCGTCGTGAACCCCCGGCTCGCATGGGCCGATATGGACCATGTCTGGCCGGGTCTGATCCGATTTGAGGCGCCTTCGCGATTCCTGGACCACTGTCGACGCCTGGGAGCCTGGCGGGCTCGCGCCCGTACCTTTCCCGGGCGAACCCTGAGAGGCATTCCCCTCTTGCTGGCCATCCCGATCGTCCTGTTAATTTTCTATTTCGGAATTTTCCTTCGTGGAATCGGATGCCTGGTCCACATACTTCTGGTCGGAACCTTTCTTTCGGCCGGAGCCGTCATCACCTTCTTCAGCCGCATTGGCGGCCCACTGCTCGTACCGGTTCTGAATCTGTTTGAAAGGGGTTTTGGCATCGTTCAGAATGGATACCCCCATCTGCTCAGGTGGTCCCTGCGCAATCCGGCGATCGTCCTCGGCACCGCAGTCGTGGCATTCCTCGCCACAGTCATGGGCGTTGTGCCGAAGCTCGGGCGCGAATTGATACCCCAGGTCCACCAGGGAGAATTCAACCTCGATATCACCCTGCCCGTGGGCACTCCGCTGGAACGCACCGCCGAAGTGGCGCGGGTGGTGGAAGACGAAGTCCTGCGCCATGACGAAGTCGACCGCATCGCGACTTCGGTCGGTTCTGAAAACACCGCCACCAGTTCATCCGAAGAGGGCGAACACACCGGCAAGGTCACGGTGAGCATGAAGGACGGACTCGGAGCACGAGACGAAGATGCCCTCATCGACCGGATCCGGGGAAACCTGGCCGATCTGCCCGAGACAAAGATCGAGGTTTCCTACCCGGCCCTTTTCAGTTTCAAGAGTCCGGTCGAAGTCGAGATCAAGGGATTCGATCTGATGACCCTCCGAGAGGTCAGCCGCCAGGCCGAATCCAACCTTTCGGCGGTGCCCGGCCTGGTGGACATCAAATCCTCACTGCAGGCCGGGAACCCGGAATTGCAGATCAGCTATAACCGCGATCGTCTGGCCGAATACGAGTTGGACCTTCGGGCCGTGGCCGAACGGGTCAGGGACAAGGTCCAGGGACAAGTGGCCACGGAATTCCGACGCCAGGAACGGCAGATCGATATTTTTGTCCGCCTCAACGAAGCGGACCGTCTCGGCGTGGACGAGATCGAACGCCTTGTCATCAACCCCGGGAACACGGTGCCCATCCGGCTTTCGGCCGTTGCCGACATCAGGATCAACGAGGGCCCGAGCGAGATCCGGCGCATCAATCAGGAACGCGCCGCCCTCCTCACGGCCAACGTTCGAGGCGCCGACCTGGCCTCGGTCTCAGCCGGCATCGCCTCGATCCTCAGTTCCATGGAGTTCCCGGAGGGGTTCAGCTACAAGATCGCCGGCCAGAACGCCGAGATGCAGACCTCGACCGACAGCCTGATCCTCGCCCTCAGTCTGGCGCTTTTCCTGGTCTATATAGTGATGGCCAGCCAGTTCGAATCCCTGATCCACCCCTTCATCATCATGTTCACCGTACCCCTGGCGGTCATCGGCAGTACCCTTGCCCTCTGGCTGTTCGGAATGTCCCTGAGCATAACGGTCTTTATCGGGTTGATCATGCTGGCAGGCATCGTGGTCAACAACGCGATCGTCCTGGTTGACTACATCAATCACCTGAGAAAGGCGGGACTGGATAAACTCGATGCCATCATGCAGGCCGGCTCCATCCGACTCCGCCCGATCATCATGACCACGACCACCACCGTCCTCGGCCTGATTCCGATGGCGCTTGGCCTTGGAGACGGTGCAGAAATCCGTACCCCCATGGCCATAACGGTGATCTTCGGACTTATCAGTTCGACCGTTCTGACCCTGGTCGTGATCCCGACCGTCTATATGTTGATCGATCGCAGAAAGATCGAGTAACCACCCCGAACCCAGTGGAGTTGGAGAGTATCCCATGAAACGAGAATCATCCTACCCGTTGCCCCGTTTCTCGGTCGAGCGGCCCGTGACGGTGATCATGATCCTGCTCGCATTGCTGGTGGTCGGACTGATCTCCTACCTGCGCATACCCATCGCGCTTTTTCCTGAAGGCTACGAGAACAAGTCGCTCGGTGTTTACATTCCCTACCGGAATGCCACGCCCAAAGACATCGAGGAGAAACTCGCCCGGCCGGTCGAGGAAATCATCGGCACGATCAACAACGTCAAACGGATCAGGACTCGCTGTTACACCGGGGTGATGTTTGCGCGGGTCAGTTTCCAGTCCAACACCGATCTGAAGGTGGCCTACGCGGATCTCCGGGACCGCATGGATCGCGTCATGCTCGAACTGCCCGATGATGTCGAGCGGGTCTGGGTCCGGCGATGGGATGAGAACGATATCCCCATCATGTTCCTGGTGGCCAAATTCGACGGGGATTTCGGGGATCTCTATTACCCGGCCGACAATATCCTGCGTCCTGCACTCCAGCGCATCGAGGGTGTCGGCAATGTCGAGATCTTTGGCATGCACGGAAACGATGTCATGATTGAACTCGACCGGGACCGGGTTATCAGCCACGGCATCAATCTGTACGATCTGACCAACCGGCTTCGGAGAGAGAACTTCAATCTCCCGGGCGGGTATGTTTTCGAGTCCGGCAAGAAGATATATGTGCGCTCACTGGCGCGTTTCGACACGATCGACGAGGTAAGGAATTATGTCGTCGATCCCGAAAAGAACCTGGTCCTGTCCGACATCGCGGAAGTCAACCTGAAGCGACCCAAGGAGGAATGGATATATCGCATCGACCGGTCGCCCGCACTCGGTATCGAGATCGTTCGGGCGTCCAACGCCAATATTGCCGATATCTCGACCGGCGTCCGACAGGTGCTCGATGAGATCCGGAGTGTCCCCCAGATGAAGGGGGTTGAATTTGAGGTCTTCTGGGACCAGGGCACGCACGTTCGAGAATCAATCCACAACCTGACTTCGTCCGGCATCTGGGGCGGTCTCTTCGCGTCCATCGTGCTCTTCGCCTTCATGCGGGCAATACGGATGACCACGATCCTGACCCTGGCTATTCCCCTCTCCATCCTGTCAACAATTGTCGTCATCTACTTCATGGGATGGTCGCTCAACATGGCGACCATGATGGGGTTGCTGCTGTGCATCGGCCTGGTGATCGACAACTCGATCGTCATCGTGGAGAATATCTATCGCTACCGACAGGAGGGATTACAGGGGAGGGATGCGTCCATACGCGGCGCCGGGGAGGTCGGCCTCGCGGTAACCATGGCCACGCTGACCACCGTCGTCGTCTTCCTGCCGTTGATCCTGATGAGTGACGAGCAGGAATTCTCGTTCTGGATGCTCCGGATCGGCACCCCGGTCATCGTGGCTCTGATCGCTTCACTCTTCATCGCCCTGATATTCATCCCACTGGCCGCCCACAGACTGTCCACCGGCAAACACCACACCGAACCGCGGTTGCTGATCTGGGTGAGAAAAAAGTACCTGCGGGTGCTCAATTGGGTGCTCCACCACCGGGTCGAGGCGACGGTAATGGTCCTGTTGTCCATGGCCACGATCGTGATCCCGGCCAAGAATCTGAAACAGACCGATAACGACGGAGGCAATAATGAGAACATCTGGGTCTTCTTCGACATGCCGACCGGCCAGACTCTGGAACGGGCCGATACATTCTTCACCGCGGTCGAGGACGGTATCATGGAATACGCCGATATCTATCGGATCAAGAGTATCGAGACGCGGTTTCGGCGGAATCATGGACGCATACAGGTGGTGCGGAAAGACGACCCGAATACCGAATGGTACCAGCATTTCGGCATGTCTGTCCTGACCGTCCTGGGCCTGCACGATCCGCCCATGACCAAGGAGGAAGTCGAAAAGCACCTGAAGGAACACGTGACCGTGCCTCCCGGAATCAAACTGCGCACGAATTGGCGCGACCGAACCCAGGACGCCGGAGTATCCATCACTCTCTACGGCGATGATACCGAGACGCTCGAGGTTCTGGCTCGCGAGGTCGAGAGACGTCTCCGCACCATCGACGGGCTCAACTCGGTTGAGACCGACATGGACCGTGGCGGATTCGAATTGCAGGTCCGCCTGGATCGTGACCAGGCGCGTCGCCTCGGCATCGAAACCCGCGTCGTCTCCGGGACCATCGCCTATATGATGCGCGGATTCGAGGTCAGCAAATACTACACCGCTACCGGACGGGAGGTCGACATCCGGATCCAGCTGAAGGACGTCGACGAGCAAACCATGGAAGACCTGCGAAACATGACATTCCAGGCCCGGGACGGCACTCCGGTTCCCCTGGAGTCCCTGGCTGAACTCTACGTCGAACCTTCACTCGGCGCCATCCGGCGAACCGACCGTGAAACGTCCCTGAACGTCGTGGCCAAAGCATCCAAATCCGATGCCAAGACACTTTTCGCAAAGGTCGACCAGGCCATGGACGGCTTCGAGATGCCCCGGGGTTACCGATGGGACAAGGGCGCCCGCTACGTCCGACTCGAAGAATCCAACAAGTCACAGAAATTCGCCATGATCATGTCGATCAGTTTTGTCTTTCTGCTGATGGGCGTACTCTTCGAATCCTTCGTGCTGCCCCTGGCCGTGATCATCGCCGTGCCGTTCGCTTTTCTCGGCGTGTATTGGACCCTCTTTCTGACCGGGACCCCTCTCGACATGATGTCGATGATCGGAACCGTGATCCTGATCGGCGTGGTGGTGAACAACGCCATTGTCCTGGTCGACCTGACCAATCGTCAACGCCGGGACGGCATGGAGCGAACCAAGGCCCTCCTGGAGGCAGGCCGACACAGGTTCCGCCCCATCCTGATGACCACCTTCACCACAGTCTGCGGTCTCATCCCGATGGCGCTGGGCGACTCCAAGATGATCGGCATGCCCTACTCACCTCTCGGTCGTACCATGATCGGCGGATTGATCTGCGCCTCCTTTCTGACCCTGGTAATTGTACCGCTCTTCTACAGCTACCTCGACGACCTGAGGAATCTGATGTTTCGGATGGTTGATGCCGCGACCTCGCGCCGACCCCGGGGCAAAAAAGTGGCTGAATCTAGGGTCCGGTGATCGGTCAGCTACGGTTTCTTTTGCATTGAATCGGGATCAGGTAGGGCGTGGCCGCCGGACGCGCCGTCCCGCAGGAATCTGTCCGATCTGCCTTCCTTCGACGGCGCGTCCGGCGGCCACGCCCTACCTGATCAGTTTGCTGTTGCGCGCGCAGGGTTGGTCGGATCAATGAGTGCCCCATAGCATTACGTGCTTCTTTTCTTTCCCTATCCGTCCCAAACAGTAACCTGAAATCTCCGTGCCGCAGCACCTTCTCTGCGTGGATCCA
>QNAI01000041.1 GCA_003641745.1 Verrucomicrobiota bacterium
ACGACGGATCGGGGACCTGCCTCGGCTATGACATCCTGACCGAGCAGACTTCAATCAAACGCCACGTGGGCTATATGACCCAGCGCTTCAGTTTCTACGAAGACCTCAGCATTCGGGAGAATCTCGATTTCATTGCCCGCGTCTACCAGATACCAAACCGGCGCCGTTCAGTGGATGACAGCCTCGAGCGCCTGGGGCTTTCCAAACGACAACGACAATTGGCCGGCGAGCTTTCGGGAGGGTGGAAACAGCGCCTCGCCCTGGCCGCGTGCCTGATCCACCAGCCGAAACTTCTGCTGCTCGATGAACCCACCGCCGGTGTCGACCCAAAAGCCCGCCGTGACTTCTGGGAGGAGATCCATGCACTGGCAGCCGAGGGTCTCACCGTCCTGATCACAACTCACTACATGGACGAGGCCGAACGCTGCCACAGGCTCGCCTACCTTGCCTACGGCCGCCTTCTCACCCGTGGCACGGTCGACGAAGTGGTGGCCGGGGCCGGCCTCGCCACCTGGTCTGTAACCGGGACAGGGCTGCGGACGCTCGGGGAGGATCTCCGGTCTCGGCCCGGGGTGGAACAGGTGGTCGCATTCGGAAACACGCTCCACATAAGCGGTCGCGACGCGGGCGTCCTCGAGCACTCGATACAGTCACTTCGGGAGGACGGACATGAATGGACCAGGATCAAACCCGGCCTGGAGGACGTGTTTATCGGACTGATGGAGGGCACCAGGGACACATTCGACTGATCAGCAAAATGGCCGGAAAACCACCCATATCCTTCTCGCGGCTCGGAGCAGTCGTCCTGAAGGAATTCATCCAGATGAAGCGGGATCGCCTGACCTTCGGGATGATGGTCGGCATACCTTTGCTTCAACTGATCGTCTTCGGGTTCGCCATCAACTCGAATCCCAGGAACCTGCCGACGGGCATCCTGGCCGCCGATCACGGTCCATTCGGTCGCACCATCGCCCACGCTCTGGTCAACAGTGGCTACTTTTCCCTCAGCCACCGCATCACCACCGAACACGAAGCACATGACCTCATCGAACAGGGCGCGGTCCAGTTTGTCCTGACCATCCCGGAGGATTTCACCCGACGTCTGATCCGCGGGGAGACTCCCGACCTGCTGCTCGAAGCTGACGCCACCGATCCGGCGGCGACGGGGAACGCTCTTGCCGCCATCAACCAGCTTGTGCAGACCGCTTGGAATCGCGACCTGAAGGGCGCGCTATCCGATCTTCGGGCCAAACCTCCACCGGTCGATCTGAGAATCCATGCCAAATACAACCCCGAGGCGATCACCCAGTACAATATCGTGCCGGGGCTCATGGGCATCGTGCTCACCATGACCATGGTCATGATCACCGCTCTTGCCATAACCCGCGAACGTGAGCGAGGAACAATGGAGAATCTTCTGGCGACCCCGGTCCGGCCGGTTGAAGTCATTACGGGAAAGATACTGCCCTATATCTTCGTGGGCTATATACAGGTCGCACTCATCCTGCTCCTGGCCCGAGTGGTATTCGGGGTTCCCATGATTGGAAGCATCCCTCTCCTCCTGGCCTGCACCTTTCTCTTCATCGCGGCCAATCTGGCGGTGGGAATCACCTTCTCCACCGTCGCCCGCAACCAGCTTCAGGCCGTCCAGATGACCTTCTTTTTCTTCCTTCCCTCGATTCTGCTTTCCGGCTTCATGTTCCCCTTTCGCGGCATGCCGATCTGGGCTCAGGGCATCGGGTCGATTCTCCCTCTGACTCATTATCTGCGAATTGTCCGCGGCATCCTGCTGAAGGGAAACGGTCTGCCCGAAGTATGGCACCATCTCTGGCCCATCCTCATCTTCGTCACCGTTGCCATGGCGGTGGGCATCAAGCGTTACCGCCAGACCTTGGATTGAACCAAAGGACTGAGCCGCGCGTCAACTTCCCCACCCTGATACTCAGACCGCACCTATCTGATGCATCCAGGAATCACCTACCTCCACGATTCAATGGTCGAGGCAGAAATCGACCGAGAACTCCGAGACCTGCTCACCACCTGCTTTCTCAAGGCCGAGGACGATGTTTTCCGTCGCCGGCGTTATTACAAGGAGCCTTATCCAAACCGGTGGGTCATTCGCGGTGATCAGCAGGAGCTCGTCGCACACGTCGGTGTTCACGAGAAGGTCATCCAAGCACCGGCGGGTCTGCATCGGTTTGGAGGAATCGCAGAGGTCTGCGTTCATCCCGACGCCCGCGGACAGGGCTACGTCAAGGCCATGCTGGCGGTCATCCATCCATGGCTGGCCGAGAGAGGATTCGAATTTGCCGTGCTCTTTGGCGACCCGGAAGTCTACGGTTCAAGCGGATACACCATGGTCAAAAACCTGGTCATGGACACCGATCCCACCTCGCCGGACAGCCCGCGCGAACCCGTCACCGCAATGGTCCGACTCCTGAGCGAATCGACCTGGCCCGATGGCGAAGTCTACCTGCCGGGACTCAATTTCTGACCGCCGACCGACTCCGCCTGTGCTTCATGTTCCAGCCCGGCGCCCTGGAGACAGGCGACCACGTAGGGATGCAGGCCCTCGGGGATGGAACGAACCCATTTCACGTCCTCATGATGCTCATCGAGCTTCAACTCGATATCGGTCTCGGCTGGATAGAGAAAAAAACAGCTGTTGATCGAATGAATCGCGATGCCACCCGGGCCGTCCGGGAAAATGGTTTCTGCGGTATGGATGATCGGCCCGATGTGGCAGATCATTCCGACCTCTTCGAGGGCCTTCCGAGCCGCGGTTTCGCGCATGGTCTCTCCTTTCAACACCCGCCCCCCGGGCACCCACCAGAAATCCCGGGCCGGGGCATCGCGCCGTTTGACCAGGAGGACGGATCCATTCGCCACGATGGCCACGTCGACGCAGGCGACGGGCATGCGTTCGAGTATCTGGTGGTAGAGTTCCTCAGGAATGAAATCGGCCATGGGCATTTTCAGCAGGGAAAACGGGATCCCGATCTTCCAAACGTCATGAGAGTCAGGATCTGGAGCACGACGAGTGACGGAGATCCAGGATCGAGGCAAGTTCGGCTCTATTCTCCGGCTTTTTCCGGCCAAGGCAGGGTCAGGCGCGGTTTTCCGTTGCCGTAAGCAGCACGCAGGTAAAACCTTACAGACGACGATCCGATTCTGCAACTTTCGAGGAATCCGCCGTGTTCTGATGGTTGATGAGAATGCCACGCATACCAGGGCACCCTCCCAATGACCGACTCAGCCGAATTCGAAGCTTTCATGCGGAGCTATCAGGACATGGTCTTCACCAGCGCAATTCGTCTGCTTGGCAATCACGCCGAAGCACAGGACATTGCTCAGGAGGTGTTTTTGAAGGCTTACGCCCGCTTCGCTCAACTCAAGCAGAGTTCCACCGTGGGTGGCTGGCTCAAGACCGTCACGAGGAATCTCTGCCTGAACCACCTGACCCGGTACCGGAAGCGATGGAGAGTCTTCTCCGATATGCAACGGGAGAATTCCGAACAGGATTCGCCGGCCTACGAGGAACAACTCGCCGCTCCCGATCACAGGGACTCCGACGAACGGACGGCCAACCAGCGGGAAATACTCGAGAGGGCGCTGGCGTCACTTCCCTCCGACCAACGCGTCGCCCTCGTGCTCTATCATTTCGAAGAAATGCCCTATCAGGACATCGCCGACCAGATGAAGCATTCGCTCAGCAAGGTCAAAACAGACATCGCCCGCGGACGAGATACGCTGCGCAAGCGCCTCGAATCCCGTAAAGAAGAATTGGAGATGGACCAGTGACTGCCAACAAAGACCGTTTTGAGGATCCGCAATTGCACAGGGAATTGCGCGCCCAGCCCATGATCAAAGCCCCCGAAAGCCTGATCCCGGGTGTCCTCTCTTTGATTCGCAAGCGCCAACTGGCTTGGTATCGCAGGCCGGCCGCGACCTGGCCACGGCCCCTGCAATATGGGCTGATCCTTGCCTGCCTGGTTGCGTTTTCCGGAATAGCCTGGGGAACAATCGAGATCCTGCCCGCCCTTCGAGCCATCGATCTTCGAGAACTGTTCAGCGTTCCGGTCACCAGGATCGCAGCCATTTCGGGAACCTTCGATACGCTCATGAGAGTGGGATCCCTTCTCGGCCGCACCACGATCGCTCCAGCCCTCCTGATCATCGCGGCGGCGGGCAGCCTTTTCTACCTGGTCCTTTTCGGAGCAGGAACAGCCATTTTGCGATCTGCCGTCCGGATCAACGACTGATTCGGTCCAAACAGCACTTACCTCCCAAACACCATGAAAGCCCTTATCCACACCAAATCCCAGGTACTGACCGCCTTGTGGGTCACTCTGATGGCCGCATCCCTGGCCGCGCAGAACGCCGCAACCCAGGACCAGCCGGCGGAGTCCGCATCGTCGGAAACAACCACGGAAGAGGTTTCCGCCGAATCCGGAACGCCCTTCGAATCGAGTTCCGCCTCTCACGCCAACCAATCGGAATCGTCCGGATCACAGTCGTCGGAGAATTCGTCCGATCCGGAGAAAGAAACGGCGTCTGCACCTGGAGAGACGACCGAGGAGGTCACAACCGAGATTGAGGAATCGCAATCTGAAGGAAAGGCCGTAACAACCAGATCCCAGACCATCACGATCGAATCCGGCGTGATCAAAGTCGAACAGACGCAGGGAAAGCCGGAGACTCAGGAACCATCGGCAGAGCCTCCATCGCCTGAGCCCGAGAAGAAAGAATACAGGTCGCTGCAGGAGGTGGTGCGGATCTTCGCCGATGGAGTCGTCGGGCCGAACGAAGTCTCCAGTGACTTTGTCGTGGTCGGGGGACGGGGCATCATCGAGGGACTGGTTGACGGCGACGGGGTCGTGGTGCTCGGAAACGCGATCATCAACGGACATATAGATGGGGATTTCGTCAACGTGCTCGGGTCCACCAGCCTGGGACCAAACGCTGAAATCGACGGAGCGCTCATCGTGATCGGCGGACGCATCATCAGGGCCGAGGGCGCCGAAATCTATGGAGACGTGGTCGAGATCACTTTCCTTCCGGATTTTGCCGCAGGCAATTTCAAGTGGGTCGGTGAATGGTTCCAATCGGGCCTCCTCTTGGGGCGCCCCCTGCCTCACGACCAGAGCTGGGCCTGGATCGCAGCGGGTGTGCTGTTGCTGATCAGCCTGCTCATTTCACTTATCTTCCGTCGCGCGATCGACTCAACGGCACTGGTCCTTGATTCGAGACCGGCCGCCGCCCTGCTGACCGGCATGTTGATCTTCGTTCTTTCCGGGCCGCTCAGCTTTATCCTGACCGTCTCCGTGGTCGGAATCCTGATCATGCCCTTCTACGTGGCAGGGCTCATGGTCGCGGGCGTCTTCGGCATCATCGCCGTCTACCGCTTCTCCGGGCAGCAATTGGGCCTGGGGTCCATGCCCGCTCTGGCCCTGCTGGCAGGCGGCATCGTCTTCACTCTCCTCTATGCCGTTCCATTCGTCGGGTTTCTGACCTGGTTCCTCGCGGTCATCCTGGGATCGGGCGCCGTTTTTCTGGCCCTGGTCAAGGCACTCAAAGGAGAAGGCAAAGAAGCCAAGCCGACCAAAATCCCGATGAGCCCGATCGCACCCACCCCGATCGGGTCCCCACAGCCGTCGCCCGCAGAGGCCACGGAGAGTCAGTCCGAATCGGGTGAGGTGGGATCCGCCCCACAAGGCACCGCGATCACGGCAACGCCCGATGATCCACTGATGGCTGAACGGGTCGGTTTCTGGCCGCGACTCGGAGCCACCGCGCTGGACTTTATCCTGATTGCCGGACTGGTCAGTTTCATCGGTCAGGACTGGATGCTGCCATTTGCATGGATCGCCTACCATGTGGTCTTCTGGGCATGGCGACAGACCACGATCGGAGGGATCGTGCTCAACCTCAAAGTCGTGCGCCTCGATGGCCAACCCCTTAACTTCGGAGTCGTCGTCGTTCGGTCGCTCTCCAGCATCTTCTCCGGTCTCGTCTGCTGCCTGGGCTTCTTCTGGGCCAGTTGGGACGACGAGCGCCAATCCTGGCACGATAAAATCGCCGGCACCACCATTATTCGCGTGCCGAAGGGAACCTCCCTGCTTTAGGGCAACCGGGAAACCTCCCGTACCAGGTAGAAATGGGTGCAAGCGGTCCTGACCGCTTGCACCGCCTTCGTTCAACTGTCATTGTAACCTGATGACTTTCACGCTGAGGAGGCAGCTGACCGTCGCCTTGGAGAATGAGCCCGGGCGCCTGGCCTCAATCAGCCGATTGCTGGCAAATTCTGGCGTCACCATCGACGGTCTCTGTGTGATCGATAATATTGAGCAGGGTGTCGTCCGTATCCTCCCCAGCGATGCAGACGTATGTCACGACCACCTGACCTCACGCGGTTTCTATGTGGTCGAATCGGAGATTCTCGCGGTCAACCTGAGCAATATGCACGGCATCCTCGCCCGGGTAACCGAGGCTCTTGCTCATGGAAAGGTCAATATCGACTACGCCTACGTGACCGCAGCCCGGGATGCAGGCTACAGCATGCTGGCCATGAAAGTCTCCGACCTGCCACTGGCTGAATCAATACTCGAGGAACTCGCCTTCGACGGATCGCTACCGAGCGACTGATTCTCGACCACCGCCTGGAAGATCCGACTCGCCAATGCCGCCGATGGCAGGTTACGCGAGCCACTCAGCGAGGCGGAGGCACGTCACCTGGCTCTTTCCCAATATGTGGGGATAGGCGACCTCACTCATACCTCCCACCTCGAATCAACCGGCCCGCACCACGAATACAGGAACGGCTCCCTGCCCGCCTACGCCTTCACCTTTGATGACCCGAGGCGAACCCGGATATATGTTTCCACCGAACGCGGGACCATGACCAGTCTGCGCAACAGCAAATGGCGGATCTTCGACTTTCTCCGGATGCTCCACACCATGGATTACGCGGGGCGCGATAACTTCAACAATACGCTGCTGACGACATTCTCAATCCTCGGTCTCGCCACAATCAGTTCCGGTTTCCTGCTCTTCGTCATCACCAGCCGCCCCCGCAAACGCCATTCCTGAAGGGTTAAGAGGGGTCCGTGCTATGTAGCTCCTATATAGGAAACAGTGAAAAGGAAGGGGGCCTACGCTTGGAAACTCAGGAATATGAAATATGAACGTTGACTCCCTTCGCAGGATTGACCGTAACCCGGATATTTCGGTAGCCCCGGGGCTTGACGAGGAGCTCCCACCTCCCGTTTGGTGGATCGTTTCATGCTCACTCTGGCCAATATCTCCAAATCGTACGGACCGCAGGAACTCTTTTCCGAGGTATCGCTCTTCGTGGCCCGGACCGATCGATTCGGCCTGGTGGGAGCCAACGGGGTGGGCAAATCGACTCTTTTCAATCTCATCCTGGGTGAAGAATCGAGTGACGAAGGCATCATCACTTGGGAACGGGGCTCTACCTTCGGCTTTCTCCCCCAGGAAAGCACACCGGTCGGCAATCAGACCGTCCTGGAAATCGCCACCGAAGGATCCCGCCTGGAGGTAGACCTCGACAGCGACAATCCCGACGACTGGGACATCGACTGGACCCTCGAACCGAAGGCCAAAAAAGTCCTGGCCGGTCTGGGTTTCCGTGAGACCGACTTTGAACGGCCGGCAAACACCTTCTCCGGCGGTTGGATCATGCGGGCTCACCTCGCGAGGCTTCTGGTCAGTGAACCCACCCTGCTGCTTCTCGACGAACCGACCAACCACCTCGACCTGGAGGCCTTGCTCTGGTTTCAGGACTACCTCGCCGCCTATCCGGGCGGCCTGGTTGTTATTTCCCATGACCGCGTCTTTCTCAACTCACTGTGCAACGGGATCCTCGAACTTCGCAGTCGCCGGCTCCACCGCTACACCGGCAACTACGACGACTACCTGCTCGAAAAGGAGGCCCGGAAAAATCAGCAGGTCGCCCAGTTCAAAAACCAGCAGCGCGAGATCGCCCATCTGCAGCGCTTCGTCGACCGCTTCGGGTCCAAGGCAACCCTGGCCAGCCGGGCCAAATCCAAGGGGAAACAGATAGACCGCCTGAAGGATGCCGCCATCGATGCGCCCGAGGACGACCTGAGCTCGATCCACTTCGCCTTTCCCCAGCCGAAACGTTCCGGCCTCAAGGTAATCCGACTCAAAAAGGTCGGGCAGGCCTACGGCGACCTCGTGGTCTACCGCGACCTGGACCTGGAGTTTGAGCGGGGACAGCGCACCGTCCTGGTCGGACCCAACGGCGCCGGCAAATCCACCCTGCTCAAGATTCTGGCCGCCGAAGTGCCCATCCGGGCCGGCGAGCGCGAACTCGGAGCCAATGTGACAGCGGGCTATTTCGCGCAGGATCGTACCGAATCATTGAATACCAAGGCCAACGTGCTCGAGAACCTGATGGAACTGAGGACCGCGGCCAACGAACTGACCGAGCAAAAGGCGCGGACTCTCCTGGGTGCCTTCCTTTTTCGCAAGGACGATGTGTTCAAAAAGGTGGGTATTCTGTCCGGCGGAGAGAAATCCCGGCTCGCCCTGGCCCGTATGCTGATCGACCCGCCCAACCTGCTGCTCATGGATGAGCCGACCACCCACCTGGACATCCCGTCGATCGATGCCCTGGCGACCGCACTCAAGCAATACTCGGGCACCCTGATCTTTATCAGTCACGATGTCTACCTCATCCGCGCCTTGGCCTTGAACGTCCTGCACGTTCACGCCGGCCGGATCACCCCTTACGCGGGCGACTACGACTATTACCTGGAAAAATCGCAGGTCGCAAATGAACGCGCCGCCCTGACCGCCGCTTTCTCCGATGCCCGTCCGCAGCGGAATTCGGTCGGCGAAAAACCGAAAAAGGCAACCCCCAGGCGCATCAACCCGAAAGAATTGCGACGTCTCAGATCGAAGGTCGGCAAGCTCGAAAGAGCAGTCACCGAACTCGAAGCCAAACAGGCCGAGATCACATCGGCACTCGAGGACCCCGATACCTACGCCGAAGTCGGCAAGGCCCTGCACCTGAACCGTGAACTCACCGCCATCAGCGACCAGATTCAGCAGGCGACCGTGGCCTGGGAAACAGCCGCTTCGAACCTCGAAAAAACAGTGGGCTGATCGCTCCCCCGGCGCCTGTGCTATGTAGCAACTATGTAGGAGCTACGTAGTTGCTACATAGTTGCTACATAGGGCCTGGGTAAGAGCCGGTGAAAAGGCCTCCCCCTCCCTCCCTTTTTCAGAACGCACGGCGGAGGCATCGAGTCGTTCAGAAGAGGATCAGTCCTGAATAGCGCTGAGGTAAGCGTTTTCGGGGGCTCTGAAAAGGGGTCAATGGAAACAACTGCGTAAAGCCGGGCTGACGAATCTTTCCACCGGGCAAAGACCGTCGACTGTCTCATTGCGGTTCTTCCGCGGAATGGGACGATTCCCTATGTTCAGACCGACGGGAACCGAATATGAAATATGAGCGGTGACTCCTGCTTCACCTTCTTACAACTGTTCGGGCCACACCGGTGAGGTCTCCGGGCTTATCTCAGTGCCATTCGGATCAGGACTGATCCGGCCAGAGACGAAACCCGGCCGCCTCGAAGTGCCGGTCGAAACCGAATGCCTGCTTGATGCCTTCGCGTTTCATCAGGGCAAATGAGAGGCAGTCGGTAAACGATACTCCCTGGTCGGCGAACTTTCGCATCAGAAGAAATGCGGCCCGCCACTCCGGTTCACCGGCCTTCAGCCACCGGATGCCCGAACCGAGGGCGTCCGCTCCCCAACCGGAGGCAAAGGCATAGGTGGCACGATGCGCCAACAGGGTAGCTGACTCGTCAAGAACGTGTTCAGATGAGACCAATTGGTGGGGGCGGTCGCTCAATTGCCCCCAACATCGAGACGCGGTAGCGTGGTACTGGTCACCGGCGACTTCCTTGGCGACAAATGCTCCAGTGTCCACGAACAGCCGTTTCATGATCCGTAGAGATGGCGATCGTGATTCGCTGCCGTGTCCGACGGTCCGGTTCCATCCCAGGGCTTGCGGGTGAAGAAAGGGTTCCCGGGCTTTGACCCGCGGGGGCGAATCGACCTGAGGCGGCGGCGGATCAATTCACTCAGCGAGATACCGAGACGGATGGCCTCACGCTCCGCGTCGCGATGAAGATCCTTTGGCAAAAGGATGGTTGTCCTATGCATATGGCATTATTCTAATATGGATATGGCATTGTCAACTCCTGAGATATGCGACTGGAAAAGGCAGGTGTCCGCACGACCGGTATCCGAGGAATATTACTTATGACGTTTGACCCGAATGGCACTAAGATAAGCGCCCTATCGAGGAAAATCCGTTTACCGTGGGCCCTCAGTTTCAGAGTAGGATGGAGGCCTGCTTCGCGAAATCACACGTCGGCACAGCGACGTGGCTGCATTCGGAATGAGTTTGCTTTGTTGTAGCCACGTCGCTGTGCCGACGTGCCCGCAAGCGAGGAACAGAAGACTGTATTCTGTCCTGAATGCCGCCTAACTTAGTGCCATTCGGGTCAACCCGGATTGCCCCTTTCTTCACGTAAAGCTTCGGGCTTCGCGCGCTACGCCCAGACAAGACGGAGGAAACGCGGGTCCGATTTCAGGTGGTCAACCCGGTCAGATCGGATACTGTCTTGATATTGCCCTGGCCTGAATCGACAGTGGCGGAGAACCGATCGTGCAACTCAATGCTGGCGGTCGTTTTCAGGCGGATCTCCTTGCCGGCGATCTCGTTCCTAACCAGCTCCATTTCACCGTCGTGGGCGAATACACAACCCGTCATGTTGACCTGGGTCACCTGGTGGTCGATCGAGATATCGCGCTTGTGGAAGCGTATCCGGTTTTCCAGGATTCGTGAGTTGGTGACGTTCACGGCGTCAACCGGGGTGTCGATGGAAAGGAAGTCGACCGGCTCCGGGTGCATGACGTGGATACCATCCAGGTGGATCTGCTCCTGCCTGGGAACCTCGGCCCCAGGGTAGTAGGATCGACTGTACCGTCCGTCATCAAAGTGTATCGAAAAGGCGACACGCGGCTTCTCCAGGAATATGTCCCTGAAAGTCACATTCCGGACCCCGGCGGTATAGGTGATGGTCTCCTGGACCATGCCCCAGTTGATCCCGTCGAGCACCTGGCTGCCGGATTCGTGAGTGGGGCGCGTGACGGACTGGTAGAAAGTCCCGTCCGGTTTGGCCTGGACCCGGTAAATGCGGCCCTTGGAGATGACCGAGTCGGAATTCTGCACCTCCATGCCTTCCTGCCAGTCAGTCCAGCCGCCAGCCAGGATGCGGCAGAAAAAGCCAATCGGGTCCTTGTCATCGGCGAGGTCGTGGCAGTTTTCGACCACGCCGTTCTCGATCCAGCCCAGTTCAGGACTGCCGGAAGCGTAGTCGTGACCGTTGAGGGCAACTGCGTCATCTAAGGTCTTGAAGACGCCGTTGCGAATGGTGAAACGGGTTCCCGGACCGAGGTGCACCCCGTCTTTGTCCCCGGTCACCATGACATCGTCGATGATGATGTCCTCGAATGTGCAGACATGAATGGCAAACTGGGTCGCGCCCAGATCCAGGCAACGGAACCGGGTGATTGACAGGTCCCGGATGTAGAAGAAGCCGACTTGGCCCCGGAGACCGTAGATATCGCCGACGGCCTGGTCGACGCCGTTGACGATGAGGTTCAGGCCATGGATGGAGATGTTGCGGTCCCAAGTCCGGGTGAGCGCGCCCTTGTTCAGGAATACCTGGGTGAAGAGCCCGGCGTCGGCTACTTTCCGAACGGATACACCCGCACCGAAAACCAGAGCGGTATCGCTTCCGATGGTGACCGTGCGGGCCAAACTATAGACACCCGGCCGGCTGATGGTGACCGTGCCTCCAAGGTCGACCGCACGCTGAAGTGCCTCCGCATTTTCCGTCCCGTCAGCATCGGGTGAGAATCCGAAGTCAGCGGCGTCGTGAAATCGTCGGGCAGGGTCATGTGGGATCATGAAAACAGTGCTACTTCGCCCGGCAATCAGGGTCGAGGCCTACCGGGCGTCGAACCGGCCGGAATCGTTCAATAGGCTCCGAAAGACTCACCTCCATGCCCTTCCCTCCATACGGCGAGATCAAACGGGTGCGGGCGATCAAAAGCTGGAACCCGGCGTTCGGGTACTCCAGGATTGATTCCTCTCGATGGAACTCCGCCAATTTGCCGAACAGGTCCTTTTCTCAACCGATCTGGATGAGAAACTGCGAATCCCCGAATCGGTCACGGACGACAATCCCGGTCTCGCGCTGGAGGCGCCCGGGATGCCCGGTCGACCGCGCGAACTGGTTTTCAAGGCCGGGCGATCGAGCCACGATTCGTTTCCGGGACTGAACCGGCTCGAAAAGGACTCTGAACGCGGCCGACTGCTCCATTTCTTCGCCAACCACGAACTCCTCGCCACCGAATTGATGGCCCTGGTGCTGCTGCGCTTCCCCGGGGCTCCGTCGTCCTTCCGCCAGGGCGTATTCTCCACCCTCAAGGACGAGCAGAGGCACACCCGCCTCTATCTCAGGCGGATGGAGGCCTGCGGTGTCCAGTTCGGCGAATTACCAGTCAGCGGTTATTTCTGGCGCACCATTTCACCCATGGAGAATCCGGTCGACTACGTGGCGGGACTGTGCCTGACCTTCGAACAGGCAAACCTCGATTTCTGCCGGCACTACGCTCGGGGGTTCAGCCAGGTGGGTGATACCTCGTCAGGCCGATTACTCGACCGGATCTACCATGACGAAATCGGACATGTCGCTTATGGATTGAAGTGGTTTCGCCGGTGGAAGAATCCGGACGAAAGCGACTGGGAGGCCTTCTGCCGGCACTTGCAGTTTCCCCTCTCCCCCCAAAGAGCGAAAGGGATCGGTTTCAATCGTTCCGGACGACAGGCGGCGGGATTTGATCCCGACTTCATTGCGGAACTGGAAGTCTATTCGCGGTCGCGGGGCCGAACCCCGACCGTCACCCTCTTCAATCCCCTGACCGAGGCCGTCATCGCCCGGGGCAAGGGATTCTCGCCGGGCAGACGACAGCGGCAGCTGGTCGATGACCTGACCAACCTGCCCCAATTTCTCTGCCACCAGGATGATATTATCCTGGTCAGGACCCGCCCTTCCCTCCCCTTCCTCCGCAAGATAAAGCGGGCCGGATTTCCTCTTCCCGAATTCGTCGAACTCACCGACGGGCCCATCGACATTTCGGAGTTGCTCGCCCACCGGAAACTGGGCCGGCTGCGTCCCTGGGCCTGGGGGCCCGACAGTCTCGAGCTTCTGGCGCCGCTGTCCCGGCAACTCGGGGAGAAATCCCGCCCCGCCGATCAATCCTACCACGAAAAGATCACTCCGCTTTACTCCAAATCCTGGAGCGCGGATTTTCTCCGGTCGATCCTCGCCGGTCAGGGCGCGCCATCCTGGCTCTGCGAAGAAGGGGAGGTGGGCGTCACCGTATCAACCCTTGATGCGGCCCTCGAATGCATTGCCGGCCTGCGGGGCCGCGGCCGCCAGCGCCTCGTGGTCAAGCAGGTCTTCGGACTGGCCGGTCAGAGCGCGCTCCGCCTCTGGGAGCCCGGGCTCCTGGAGACTCAGCGGCGCTGGATGCGGGACGCCCTCGAATCCGGACTGTCACTGGTGATCGAACCCTGGCTGGATCGTGTCATAGATTTTTCAATACAGATGGAGGCCGACCCGGAAACCCTTCGCATCTGCGGCTATACCGGCCTGGTCAATGATCACCGCGGTCAGTTCGAGGGCAACTGGGCGACCGCCACCCACGCCCGGCGGCTTCCGGCCCAGGTCACCGACCGGCTTCGGCCGCAAGTCGGTGACACCGATCGCATCTATCAGTTATTTGAGGAAGTCTGGCGGGAGCTTGGACTCGAACTGCGGAAGCGTGGTTACCAGGGTCCGGTCGGGGTCGATGCCTTCGTCTATCGCACGCCGCAGGGCATGATGCGGCTCAAGCCGGTGGTGGAGATCAATCCCCGGTTCACGATGGGCCGCCTGACGGTCGAATTGATGAAGCAGGTGAGCCCGGGCCGGAACGGATTCTTCCGGCTCTTCAATCGCGCGGAGATCGAAAAAGCCGGCCACGAGAGCCTGCCCCGGTTCGCAAAGGAGCTCGACCGGCGTTTTCCGCTTCGTCTGGGGGGAAATCCGAAGCCAAAGATCCGAAGTGGAGCGCTTTGCCTGAATGATCCGACCCAATCGAGCACCTGGCTCGCCATTTTCGCCGTCGGCCGTGACCTGAAGGGGCTCCAGTCACTTCTCTGAGTCGGCTCGCGACCTCGTGGAACCCATTATTGTGTTCGACAGGTGACCCAAGAAACCCTCCCGGTTCATGGCTGCGATGAGTCGGGTTTGCGCTGAGCTGAATCCGAGAACGGGCTCGGAGGCTACTTGTGAAGCTCAGCCGGGTCGTGAAACCGGAAGGAGAGACTGAGCTGGGTCCGATAGGCGGCGATCTTCCCGTTCTCGATCTTCACGTCCTGATCGATCACTTTCGCCACCCGGAGATCCTCCAGGGAGGCACCGGCCTTCTCCACCGCGTTCTTCGCCGCTTCTTCCCAGGAGTTTGGACTGCTTCCAATCAGCTGAATGACTTTGTATATACTATTCGGCATTTGGGTTACCTCCATATAGGCACGCGTTTGCTTCGCGCCGGATTCAGCCTAGCCGACCATTCCCAAGAGCGGCGAGAAGATTCGAGCCTGTCTCGAAGCCACTCCCACCTGTTTCCGCTCCTTGCCAAGTGTCCGAACATTCCCGAACATGAACGGGAATGTCATCTCCATCGCGCTTCGACCCAACCATCGCCGACGTGGTCACGCTTTCGGTGCTCCTCGACCGGGATGAGCAGCAGACACGGAAAGAGGTCCAGATGCGCGACCGTCTGATCGGCGAACACCTGCCCCTCTCGATCACGCGAACCGAAACCACACTCCGCTGGTTGGGTTCGGTGTGTGCGGAGGATGCCCAGTTGCGGTCTGTCCGGAACAATGTGGAAACCACGACGCACTGGACAGGGGTGATCATCGCCGCAATCGGGCTCCTGTTCGGCTGGAGTGCAGCCCTCGGGGTCTTTTATTTCGACGGCTCCGGTCGGGTGAACGCGATCGGCGTTCTGGCCGTTTTCGTCCTTCTGCCCGGACTCCTCCTTCTGCCGTTCATGGCAGTGGCTCTCCCGGCCCGCTTTCTTTCCTGGCTTCCGGGAGCCAACGCCGCCATCGCCCTGGCCCGGGGCCTCAGCCCGGGTCGCCTGTCAATTCTCATCATGCGGTTCTTCCCGGCCGAGGTCCGGGAAGCCTGGAGACAGCTTTCCGGTCGGGTTGGGGCCCACCACCGCCTCTTTCTCAACCTCCAAAAATGGGCCATGCTCCGTTGGTCACAGTCTTTTGCCCTTGGTTTTCAAGTGGCGGCATTGACCTCCACCCTCTACCTGGTTGTCTTCACCGACCTCGCTTTCGGTTGGAGTACCACTCTGACCTCCGGGCATCCCAACGAGGACGCACAAACCATCCATGGCATCGCTTCAGCCATCGCCCTTCCTTGGGCTTCGAGCCTGCCGGAAGCCGTTCCATCACTGGAACTCATCACCGAGTCCCGTTATTTCCGGGTGGCCGCCGATCGGCTGACCCACGATGAGGCCGCCCGTCTCGGCGGATGGTGGACCTTCATCGTGATGACCATGCTGCTCTATGGGCTTTCCCCCAGAATTATCTCTTTTCTTGTGGCCGGAAATAGGCTCGGGGCCGCCACCCGCCATGCATTTCTCTCAACACCCGGGCTCTCAACCGTGCTGAATCGCATTCGGCAGGCCCACGTTCAGACTGCGTCCGATGAGCCGGAGGCTCAAAGCGTCCAAAATTCGGCCGAGACGGGCGGCGGGATCGAAGTCCCCGTCCGGGCGCCCGTCGGAGTCGTCATCAACTGGTCCGCGGTGCCCGCCACCGATGCAGCCATACGTGCCGCCTTCGGCCAGGCGCCTATTCATCCCGCCGGGGCCAATGTTTCGATCGAGGAGGATCATCGCCTGGCCGATCAACTTGCCCCGGTCATCGGCGATGAACAAGCCGTCGCCATCCTGGTCAAGGCCTGGGAGCCCCCACTGATGGAGTTCATCGACTTTGTTCGATTGCTTCGACCCGCCCTCGGCGACGGTCGTTCCATCATCGTCCTTCCGGTCGGTATCGATACCGGATCCCGGTTGCATCCGGCTGAAGACAGGCAACTGGAAATCTGGCGGCGAAAGATCAGCCAGGTCGGCGATCCCTGGCTCCGAGTCGATTTGATCCAAGAGGTGGCCGGAATATGAGCGTTCCCGTCTTTGCCGTGGTCGGGCACCCGAATAAAGGCAAGTCCAGCCTCGTGGCGACCCTGGCCCGCGATCCATCGGTGGGTATCGGGACTGAACCGGGCACGACGATCCAGACGCGCCGCTTTCCCATGCGGGTGGCCGGAGAAACCCTTTACACCCTGGTTGACACGCCTGGTTTCCAACGCGCTCGCAGCGCCCTCGAGTGGATGCGGCAAAACGAAACCGACGCCGCTTCACGCCCGTCCGTGGTTGAGCGCTTTGTCCGGTTGTATTCGGGCGAGGAGCGATTCAGGGATGAATGCGAACTCCTCCAACCCATCGTCAATGGCGCCGGAATCATCTACGTGGTCGACGGAGCCGCTCCTTACGGTCCCGAATACGATGCCGAAATGGAGATTCTCCGCTGGGCCGGGCGTCCCAGCATGGCGGTGATCAATCCGATCGGGAACCCCCGATTCGTCGACTCCTGGGAAAATGCCCTCGGGCAGTTCTTCAAGGTGGTCCGGGTTCTCGACGTCATGATGGCGCCCTTCACCCAGCAGCTCGAGGTGCTCAAGGCGTTCGGCCAATTGAGGGATGATTGGCGGCAGCCTCTCAACCAGGCCGTCGACGCATTGATTGAAGACCGCAACCGCCAATCCGACGATGCCGCGTCCGTCATCGCCGAATTGATCGCTGCCGCCCTTTCCTGTCAGGAGATCAAAGACCTTCCAAAAGAGGCGGACGCCCGAAAACACACCGCCGTCCTCGAGGAGAAATACCGCGGTCGTCTTCGGCAGATGGAACGCCGGGCCCGCCGCGAAGTGGAGTCGATCTACGGTCACATCGATGTCGAACGACGCGAGGCTGAGATGGAAATGCTTGAGACCGATCTCCTCTCAAAGGAGAGCTGGCTGGCCTTTGGTCTGAAGAAGCGCGACCTGGTAACGGTTGGCGCGGTGGGTGGGGCTCTGGTCGGCGGAGTCGCCGACGCCGCGCTCCTGGGCACCTCGTTTCTGGCCGGAACTGTCCTGGGCGGCGTGGTCGGCGGGGCTCTCGGTTACTTCTCGTCGGACCGGCTCGCGGACATCCGGATTCTCAAACAACCGCTGGGCGGCCGGCGCCTCCGCTGCGGGCCGACCCGGAATCTCCAATTTCCCTTCGTTCTGCTCAACCGGTCCCGCCTCCATCAGGCTCTGGTTGCAGGCCGCACCCACGCCCAACGTGGTATCCTGGACGTGGATACCATAAATCAGGCGGCACACGACCTGGTCGAACCGCTCGACGACGCAACCAAGCGCGAACTGGCCCGCCAGTTCGACCGCATTCGCCGGACCCAGGCCGGATCCGAACGCCGCATCCGCGTCCTCGATCAATTGACCGGCACCCTGGCCCGCCTGCTCGACGAGTCACTCCTGTAGGCCATTACGCATGAGGTGCTTCGCCCCTCAGGCCTCGACCTTTTCACGTGCGGACAGTTCGCCGTAGGAAACCGTCAGCAGACGGATGGCCTCCGGATGCGAGGTGGTGATGAAATACCGGGGATCAAGACTGTCCCAGGGATTCTCAACCGCCACCTTCTCAACCAGGTAGCCGATCGGGCGATAATGCTCGCCGTAGAGCAGGTGCAATTTGCCCGATCCTTCCTCGTGGGTGTTGGGCAGGGCCTCGGAGATCCGAAGAGCCGCCACCAGTGGTTTGTCTATCTCAATGGCTTTATGCATCAATTCCAATGGGTTGTGGATTTTCGTTTCAATCCGTTGGTCAGCCGCCGCATGACCCCTTGGGGAAGTTGCATACGACAGTTCTCAACGGCCGTCGGCCTCAGTCTATCCGGAAAAGGGCATTTCGCAACCGGATATGACCATGGGCCGCCATCAGTAATGGGGCGGCCGCTCGTCGAGCTGACCCGGGGCGCGCCCGCCGGCCGGGTGGTCCGATTCACGCAACGCGGCCAGGTCCTTCCTTATCCGGACCAACGTATCGCTCAATTCCAGGATAACCTTGTCCTGCTCGATCACATGCTTCTGCAGGTGGGTGTAGCTTTCTTCCAACCGGGTGAGGCGATCGTTTTCTGACATGACGGTTTCAGAGGCTGCCTGAAAAATGCTGAAGCGTGTCGCATTTAATCACTTTTCAGACAGCCTCCTAGAAATTCCAAAAGAGCGGGATCAAGAAGCAGGCGATTATACCAACCAGAATATTGAGGGGGAGGCCCAATTTCAGAAAGTCGCGGAAATTGTACCCACCCGGCCCGTAAACCAGCAGGTTGGTCTGATAACCCATGGGGGTGGCCATGGCGGTCGAAGCGGCGAAAGCCACCGCCATGATAAACGGTTTGGGATCGACCTCAAGTTTGAGTGCGAGAATGACGGCCAGAGGGGTGGCCAGAGCAGCGGCCGGCTTGTTCAGGATCAGAAGGCTGAGACCGGCGGTCAGAAAATAAAAGATCCACAAGGTGCCATGGGGCCCGAGCGATCCGACCCCGGTGATCAACTGGTTGGCGACCAGATCGAGGGCGCCGGTGTTGGCCATGGCTTCGCCCAGGGCGATCATCCCCGCAATCAGAACCAGGACCGGCCAGTCGATCGACTGGTAGACCTCGCGGGGCGAAAGCACCCGGGTCAGCATCACGGTGGCGACTCCACCCAGGGCAAGCACACTGATCGGATAGACCCCGAAGGCGGCCAACAGGACGATCGTGGCGATGGTTGCGATGGCGATGGGCTCCTTGTGCCGCTCCTGAACCTCCTCGTGGACCCCTTCAAGCAGAATGAAGCTGTCGCTTTTGCGCAGGCGCGCGACTGACTCGAACGGCCCCCGCACCAGAAGGATGTCGCCCATGCGCAGTTCGATATCACCGATCTCCTTCTGGTGGTGTTTGCCTTTTCTTTGTAGTGCAAATATGGATACTCCAAACCACTCGCGAATCCCGACCGAGCGGCAGGTCATGCCGATAAGGGGGGAGTCCGGGGCAATCATCAGTTCGAAAAGCGTCATCTCCACCCGTTTGACGTCACCCACCTGTCTGGTCAGTTCCGGAGTGATGCTGATTTCGTGTTGCCGGTCGAGTTCGAGAATCTCGTTCAGGTCGCCCCGCACCAGCAGAATGTCACCCTGTTGGAGGACCGTCTTCCGGTCGAGGCGGCGGATGGCGTCGCCTCGAATCAATTCGACCACAGAGACCCTGGATTTGCCGAAGGGGGTCTCGCCCAGGGTTCGCCCGATCAGGTGGGAGTCCTCACTGATATGGACCTGGGTGACGTATTCCTTGGCCGAATCCGCGGTGATGGTGGAGGAGATGGTGATGCGTTCCGGAAGCACCTTGAAGGAGAGCAGGAGCAGGTAGACCATCCCGACGACAACGATGACGATACCCACCCCGGAGAACTCAAACATGCCGATCGCTCCGTAGCCGGTGTCCTCCGAGATGGACGAGACCAGGATATTGGACGATGTCCCGATCAGGGTGCAACTCCCGCCCAGCATGGAGGCGAATGAGATCGGCATAAGAAACTTCGACGGGCTCACGCCCATCTTCGTGCAGACGGTCAGCACGGCGGGGATGAAGACGACCACGACCGGTGTATTGTTGATGAAGGCCGACATCAGGCAGACCACGACGAGGCTATAGACGAGAAACCGGGCCGGACTGCCTTGAGAGTAACCGGCCAGCTTTCCTCCGAGCGCAGCCACCGTTCCGGTCCGGGTCAGGGCCGCGCTGAGAACGAACATGGCCCCGATGGTGACCACGGCCCGGTTGCTGAAGCCATGCAGCAGATCGTTTGGTCCGAGAACCCCAGTCAACCCCAGGACCACCATGACCAGGAGACCGATCAGGTCGTGGCGCATGCGTTCGGTCACGAACAGCACCACCACCACGACCAGAATCAAGAAAACGACGATGATATCAAAGGTCATGAATCAGGACTGCCTGCCGCCGGCGATTGGTCTCAATCCGCCCAGTAAGAACCGCCCGGGCCGATCGATCAAGCCTCGCGTCATCCCGGCCACCGGCTGCCGGCTGAATACGGTTTACCAGACCGGGCGCTGGAGTTGGTCACGCTCGGGATGCCCTTCACGGAATCCGATTCCGAGACTCGTGACCGCCTGGTTGGTTTCCAGACCCGGCCCTCGGACGAAACCGCCGGGGCCGAGACAGATTTACTGCCCTGATGACAGTACCTTGGTCTTGACCGGCGCTCAGGTTTCGTAACTTCCCATCACCTTTTCCACCCGGCCCTTGTCGAGATGGGCAAACATCGGCAGCCCATGAGTGTAGGGTATGTCGACTTCTCCCTGGATCAGGGGCAGGGCGTAGCGGTGATACTGGAAGTTCATGCTGACTCCGTCCTCATTCACCCACTCCGCCGGGAGTTTTTTCACCCCGTTGGCCACCTCGTGAAGGTCCGCCAGACCCGTCTCACAGGAGTACTGCTCGGCTTCGCCCCTCACCAGAGTCACCATTTTGCCGGTCTCGCCGCCAACCGCGGCCAATACAGCCGCCTGTCCGGCAAGATACGCTTCATCCATATCGGTCTTCGACGCACAATGTGCGGCAACCCGCTGGCTGATGCCCAGTTTGGCCGAACGGGCTTTGATTCCGAGGTTGGCCTCGACCAGCCCGCGAAGGTAATCGCCCACCCCGCCGAGCTGGACATGACCGAAGGCATCGGTGGAAACCGAAGACGTGGTGATGTAATTGCCATCGACGTCGATCAACCCCTCGCCGACCACAACCATGCAATATTTCTCACGCTTCAGGACTCGCTGGACGTCCTCGAGGAACTTTTCCGCTGTGAAGTGAACCTCCGGCAGGAGGATGATATGCGGCGGATCGTGCGGGTGGTCCCGTCGTTTGGCCAGGGAGGAACCCGCCGCAATCCAGCCTGCACTCCGCCCCATGACCTCAAGGATCGACACGAGGTCGTGCTGACCCATTGCGTCGTGGTCGCAGGCCATCTCCTGAACCGTGGTGCAGATGTATTTGATGACGCTGCCGTAGCCCGGGCAATGGTCGATGATGGGCAAGTCGTTATCGATCGTCTTCGGGATGCCGATCACACGCAGATCGTAACCCTGCTCCGCCGCCAGTTCTCCGACCCGGGCCGCAGTGTCCTGGGAGTCATTGCCTCCGGCGTAAAAGAAATAGCGGATATTATGCGCCTTGAAGACTTCGAGTATGCGCTCGTAATCCTGCTGCTTTTTCACCTTGTACCGGCAGGTACCGAGCGCGGCCCCCGGAGTGTAGCGAAGGGCCCGGATGGTCTGCTGGGACTCATCGGCCAAGTCGATGAAATCCTCGTTGAGGATACCGAGCACGCCGTTGAGGCATCCGTAGATCTCCTCGATACATTCGTGGTTCAGAGCTTCGGTGATCGCACCGGCGACGCTCGCGTTGACGACCGCGGTGGGGCCACCAGACTGCCCGATCAGACAATTGCCTACTAGTTCAGCCATGTTTGAAATTTGTTTCGATAAATGGGAGTGAACAGAAAGAAAAACGCCATCGGATTTCCCATGGCAAACCATTTCTCCGGTTCCGACGACTTCCCGACTGAAACGATCACATTTTCTCAGATCCCTGATGTACGGTGACTTAGGGACCAATTCAGGGTTCTGACACCCAAGGCCGGCCCCTGACAGAAAACCCGGTCTTTCGAAACCCGAGGATTGACCCGCCCCTGGCACTCGGGCACAGGTAAACGCCTTATGGCCAAGGCCAAAGAAACTGAAAACCTCATGGAAACGCTCGTGACGCTCTGCAAGCGCCGCGGGATCATCTTTCAATCCTCCGAGATCTACTCCGGAATCAACGGTTTCTACGATTACGGACCGCTGGGAGTCGAAATGCGCCGGAATATCAAGAATGCCTGGTGGCAGGACTTCGTCCACCGGCGCGATGACATTGTCGGTCTCGATTCGACCATCATTCATCACCCCACCACTTGGAAGGCGTCCGGCCACATCGACAATTTCACCGATCCTCTGGTCGACTGCAAGGTCTCCAAACAGCGCTACCGGGCCGACCAGCTCTTTTTCGCCCCCATCGTGATCGACGGCGCCACCGCCGGTTATGTGTCGGCGATCGAAAGCGAAGATACCGAACAGGCGCTCCAGTCCGCCGCCGAGAAATTCAAGCGCAGGAAAGGCATCCAGGGGAGCCTGGAAGCCGTGACTCCGCGCGACATGACCGAAGCGACCGCGGAGGAGATAGCCCTTATCCCGTCACCTGCCACCGGCGAACCGGGCAGCCTGACTCCGCCCAGATCGTTCAATATGATGTTCCAGACCCATGTGGGCGCACTGCGCGACGAATCGTCGGTGGCCTACCTGCGACCGGAGACCGCCCAGGGCATCTTCATCAATTACAAGAACATCGTCGATACCGGACGGGTGAAACTGCCCTTTGGCATCGCCCAGATCGGCAAGGCTTTCCGGAACGAGATCAATCCCCGGAATTTCATTTTCCGATCCCGGGAGTTCGAGCAGATGGAGATCGAGTATTTCATCTCGCCGGAGGCAGACTGGCAGAAGATCCACCGGGAGTGGATCGATCAGAGCCGCCGGTGGTTTACCGGCATCGGAATCGACGACGCACTCCTGAGTGAATACGAGCATCCCAGGGAGAAGCTCTCACACTATTCCAAGGGCACGATCGACATCATGTTCAAGTTCCCCTTCGGTGTTCAGGAATTGCAGGGCATCGCCGCCCGCGGCGATTACGATCTCACCCAGCACCAGGAAGTGAGCGGGAAGTCGATGGAGTATTTCGACGAGGCCTCAAGAAAACGGTTCATACCACACGTGATCGAACCGAGCATGGGGGTTGACCGCATCCTCCTCGCCATCCTCTGCGCCGCCTACCGGGAGGAAGAGGTCGAGGGAGAGAAAAGGGTGTATCTCCGGCTGAGTCCTCGGATTGCACCGGTCAAGGTTGCGGTTCTGCCGCTGGTCAAGAACAAGCCGGAACTGGTGGAAATGGCCCGAAAACTGTACGGCAATCTCCAACGTCGGCATGCTGTTTTCTACGACGAATCAGGTGCCGTCGGCCGACGCTATCGCCGGCAGGACGAGATAGGAACGCCCTGGTGCGCAACGGTCGACTTCGACAGTCTCGAGTCCGGCACGTTCACCGTCCGGGACCGCGACACCATGGAGCAGAGCCGAATGAATGAGACCGACTTCATGGCCATGATCGACGGGAATCTCACCTGAGCGAACCCTTTCCCGCTTGGTTTTTCCTGATTCGGTCCGCTCGAATCAGGATTGCCCCAGGGTTTTGATCCAAATCATGGTTTCCGGCCGATTGCCTGCACCCGATGTGGTTTCTGTTTGAACCGCAGGTCTCGGGCCGCGAGGATCTGAAAATCACCATGGCGCTGTACCGAATGAGATCGCTTTCGATCGGTTTTCTGACCGCGACCTGGATGCTGGCTTCGTTGGCACCCGGTATTCTCGTGAATCTCTCGGTGGGTGCGCGCATGATTGTGGTTTCCGCGCAGACTTCGGATCAGGCGGCTGCGACCGCCCTCGCCACGATGCGCGGTGAGCTCTGCGGCATGGTTTCTGAAACGGAGAAAGCCCGTGATCGGCATTCAGACGAGCAACCTTTCAGTGAGGTCAATTCGACCAAGGTGCTTCTCACCCTGGTCGAGGCACAACCTGCGTTGATTGGACCGGAGGCAAGGAAGTCGCTGGGCCGAGCCACCGACTGCACGGCGGAGGTGCGGACCTCTCATCCCCCGAGTCCCCCACCCCGAGTGGGCTGATTCTGTC
>QNAI01000042.1 GCA_003641745.1 Verrucomicrobiota bacterium
AACGGTGTTGGATTCCGGCTCAAATAGCCCGCACTATTCGCCCGAACCCGCCTTGTTGCTCCCCGAAAATCCTGCGCATCTTTGATAACTTATTTCGTTACGGGCCCTAAAGAAAGAAGCTGCGCTGCTTTTCGGAGACTGGCAGATCGATTCGCTCCATCACCTTCAACAGATCCTCCCAGACCAGGCGTTTGGTCCGGTTTGAATCGCTTCGAAGCAGATAGGAAGGGTGGTAGGTAATCATCAGGGGGCGCCCCTCGAACTCGTGCCAGCGCCCACGAACCTCGCGCAGGGCCCCAAAACTGTCCTGTCCGAGCAGTCCTTTTGCGGCGGTGGCGCCCAGAGCGACTACGACCTTCGGATCGACGATCTCGATCTGGGCCTTCAGGTAGGGCAGACAGAACTCCATTTCTTCCAGGGTCGGTGGCCGGTTGCCGGCATGCCCGGGCACTTCCGGTCTCCAATTCATGATATTGCCGATATAGACCTCGTCCCGGCTCCTGCCCATGGCCCGGATGATCTTGTCGAGCAATCGCCCGGCCGGCCCCACGAAGGGTTCACCTTTAAGTTCCTCTTCCGCACCGGGAGCTTCACCGCAAAAAAACAGGTCCGAATCGATATTCCCGACCCCGAACACGATCCTGGTCTCGCCGTGAATATGGGTATTGCACTCGGGACATTGCAGCACCCGTGCCCGCAGCGCCTTCCATCTCGTCTCCTTGTCACCCTCGGGCAATTCCACCACCGGAGGAACCGGAATTCCCGATATCGCCGGAACCACCTCTTTCCTGGCCGGGGTGGACGCAGGCCGCCCCCCGGGCCGGTTCTGGTTGGCCTCGGCCAGAATACGGGCGAACACCTTCGGGGCGTCGGTTCGGCGCACATGACTGGACGGCAGATCAACCACCCCGCCCGGTCCGGCTGTCGATGAAGCACCAGGAGATATGACGGGGGCGTTCTGGGCCACGGCCGTTCGGAGCCCCTGAAGGGATTCTTCAGTCACAGAGAGGTGGGTGACCCCCTCCCCCTTGAGGCGTTTCAGTTCATCGACCAGGGCGTTGAGTCGGCGCTTCATGGCATCGATTCCCGGACGGGTTGGATCACCCTTCAGCCACCACTGTTTCCGGAACCGGCGAATAGGGCCCCTCCGATCGCTTGAGACTCATGAACCGCTGCACGTATTTGCCTAGAAGGTCGAACTCCAGATTGACGGTTTCACCAGTCTTGCGACGCCCGAGATTGGTGACTTCCAGAGTGTGCGGAATGAGCCAGATATCAAATCCGGTTTCGCCTACCTCGGCCAGGGTCAGAGAAATCCCGTCGACCGTGATACAACCCTTGCCCACCAGAAGTGCTGAAAAGTCACCTTCGGGGACAATTCGGAGGAAAACGTCCTTTCCGCGCGGCTCGATCACTTCAATCCGACCCGTCGTATCGATGTGCCCGCTTACGAAATGCCCTCCGATCCGGCCATCCCATTTCAGACTTCGCTCCAGATTCACGCCTGAACCCGAAACGACATCCTTCAGGTTGGTGACCCGACGGGTTTCGGCCAGCAGATCGAATTCGAACACCCCGGCCTCGCACCCGACCACAGTCAGGCAACAGCCGTTGACCGCAACACTGTCACCATCAGCAACGCCGTCAGCCACCTCCGGCGCCCTGACTTTCAACCGCCACGAGCCGGGAAGCTCACGAACCTCGAGCACCTCTCCACATGATTCGACAATACCAGTAAACATGGTTGGGAACACTGGCGGATCCGCCGCAGGGTGCAACCGGTCTTTTGGAAATGGGAGTTTTGGGGCGAATCAAGAATGGCTCGAAAGTCGGAACAGGTTTTCAGAGCCGCAATCCGCAATTCCCGTTCGCCGAAAGCGGTCGGTTTGAAGGGGTCAAAGCTCACATCTCGCACGGACGTGCAAGATGTCGCGCAATGACCCCGCCGTCCGCACCAATCCGAAATCCGAAATCCGCATTCCGAAATCCCCAATCCTCAGCTCTTTCGAATCCGAATCACCGAGGTTTCACCGTTGCGGCTTACCAGTAGCACGAACTCGGTCCTATCCGGATCCGACTCGATGGCATCCATCAATCCGACCGCCTGCTCATAGTCGAGGACGGGATCACCGTCGATTTCCTGTATCAGATCGCCGGCCCGCAGACCCGCCGTATTGGCCGGGCTGTTCGGTCTCACGAAGTTCGCGATCACGCCGGTATCATCCGATTCCGTCATCCGCCGGGAAATCCGGTCGAAAGTCACAAGTTCCCTGAGAGTTATGCCGAGTTCGGAAAAATAGCGGCGATCCGCCTCCTTCAGGGTGGTTGGCTGGGCGGCAAGGCCGGCCGTAATCTCAAGACGTTCGCTACCGCGGAGAACGCCCAAAGTGATTGGGTCACCGGGATCGCGGGAGAGAATCCGGCGTTCGAAGTAGCCCGTAACGACTCGATCGGGGCTGAACTTGGGCAGGATCTCACCATCGATCGAAATGATGATGTCGCGAGGCTCCAGACCGGCGGCCTCGGCCGGACTATCCGGAAGGATATCGCTGACCACGATGGCCGACTGATTTTCGAGTTTGAGGAAGGTAGCCACCTCGTCATCGACCGGTTGCAGTCCGAATACGCCGAGCCAGGGATTCTTGCGTCCGAGGGGCGTTTCCGGCGCGCGATCGATATAGGGCACGACCTCCTCGGCCAGGAAGAATGAACCGCTTTCGTTCGTGGTTTGAATTCCGACATTGTAGCGCTCGTTTTCCAGATACAGGACGCGTTCCTGAGGAATCGGATTGCTTGCCCAGCCCACGAATACGCCATCACGATTGAACACGGCCGAGCCGGGCGTGGCGACGCCACTGACCGAAAACCCATAGTATTGGGGCAGTTGCTGGATCACGGCCAGGCGCCCATTGAGGAAGAACGGCTGGAACTCAAAATCCTTGCCCATGACCCCGACGCCCCAGAGTTCCTCACCCAATCTGGGTCTGGTGGTATCAAAGGTGGTGAAGGGAACCACGCGCCCGACAATCGATTCATCCGCCTGCAGGAAATGCCATCCAGTGAGGCTGTCCTGACCCAGATAGGTGCCGGGAACCGGATCCCGGTTGGAGACCGTGTAGATATTGAAATCCTTGATATTTTCCGGAGGCAGCCAGCCGGGGATGGCTCCATCGAGTATCATGATCAGGCCTTCGTCGTTCACCACCAGGCCGATTACGGTCGAAGGTCTCCGGTCGACTTCGGTTTCGACGAAAAACTCCACCGCAACCACACACCGAATCCGCTCATCAAAAAGTTCGGGAATCGGCACCTCGGCCTTCAAGCCGGGCGACGTGGCCGCCAACAGCAGAAATATTGAGATGAGTCGTCGGAAAGAAGGACTGAAAATCATGGTTTCAGCACGAAGAACGAGACGGACCGGTTTCGCAAGGTCTCGAACAACATTGACTGCGGATTTGTGTCAAAATCGCCATAGATCCCCTGCATCCTGGCCAGATTGTCGATCGTTTCGTCGTTGATCTTCGTGATGATGTCGCCGCGGTTGAGACCGGCCTTGGCCGCCGGATAGGCGGACTGGGTCCCGATAACAAGCACCCCTCCCTCTTTCTTGAGGCGGTTTTCCCGGGCAAACGCGCGGGAGACTTCCCTGACGCTGAGACCCCATTTCTCAAAGGCCCATTCGTCGCCGACCCGGCTCTCGAGGCGCTCACTCGTCACGTCCGCCACGATCTCCTCGGTGCCGCGCTTGAGCGTCAACCTGATGACCGCACCTACAGGATAGCTGGCGATCATGTTCTGGATCGGGGGGAGCTGTTCAGGAAATCGCCCATCCACCTTCTCGTCGTTGATGGCGAGCACGACGTCGCCCGGTCGGACACCGGCTTCGCTGGCCGGCGAACCGGGATCGACGCTGTTGATCAGCATACCCGTATTGATCTCCAGGTTATAGAATGACTCCAGGTCCCGGAGCGATCCAGGGACGAGGCCGACATAGCTCCTCACGATCTCCCCGTTGCGAACCAGTTCAGCAACGACTCGCAGGGCCGTGCTGGAGGGGATGGCAAACCCCAGGTTCTCGGCGCCCATATAGGTTCGGGAGTTGATTCCGATGACTCTGCCCTCGGTGGTCACCAGCGGTCCACCGCTGTTTCCCGGATTGATGGCGGCGTCGGTCTGCAGCCAGGTATTGAAATAGCCTGTCTCGTAGCCGTTGATGCCGTTATTGGTCTCAAAATACCGGTCCGTATTTGAAATGATCCCCTTGGTGACGGTCCTGGTGAGACCGTGAGGCGTCCCGACCGCATAAACGGTCTGCCCGGGTCGCAGGGTCTCAGAATCTCCGAATGCGGCGTGGGCGAAAGTGAGGTTGCGCCTTTCGACCTCCGACATGTCGATCCGAAGCAATGCAAGGTCGGTCCAATGATCCCACCCGATCAATTCCGCATGGACGCGCTCGAGATTGGCCAGAGTCACCGAGATCTCGACCGCCCGGGTGCTCACGACATGGGCGTTGGTCAACACAAGACCATCTTCGCCCAGGATGACTCCGGAACCCACGCCGGACAGGAACCGCTTGGATCCACTGTCGAAGTCCAGTTCCCGAACATCGATACGCACCACCGATTGGAGCAGGTTGTCAAAGCCGTCCCCGGCACTGGAGTCGTTTTCAAGCGCATCCTGAGTCCGGCAACCGACCATGACCGCCGCCAGCGCGACAAGCAGCCCGTACCCGAAGAACATGCGGCGCCCGGGATGGGTGATTGACGAGGGATTACTTTCCTTCAACATGACCGATTTTTCAGATGGATACACAGACTCACGACTACGAGTTTACCAAGATTGAGCCCAATTGGCAAAAATACTGGGACGATCACAAGACCTTTCGGGCGGTGGTCGATCCCGGCAAACCGAAGTTCTACGTGCTCGACATGTTCCCTTACCCGTCGGGCAAGGGCCTTCATGTCGGTCATCCACTCGGATTTGTGGCCACCGACATCTTCGCACGGTTCAAGCGGATGAAGGGTTTCAGCGTGATGCATACCATGGGTTTCGACGCTTTCGGTCTCCCGGCTGAGCAGTTTGCGATCGAAAATGGCGTGCACCCGTCTGTTTCCACCGACCGCAATATCGACAATATGCGGCGTCAGCTCTACCGGATTGGCCTTGGCCACGACAAGGAACGCAGCATCTCGACCACCGATACCGGCTACTACAAGTGGACGCAGTGGATCTTCTTGAAGCTCTTCAGCAGCACCTTCGATCCCCGCCGGCAGAAGACCCGTCCCCTGGATGAGCTCCGCAATGATCTTGAGGCCGGGCGCTACGGGTTCGACCCGGAAACCCTGGAATTACAGACCGATCCGACTCCGGAAGCCGTATCGACCTGGAAGGATGCCTCCGAATCCGAACGAAGGCGCCTGCTGGATGGTCAACGCCTCGCCTACATGGCGGAAATCCCGGTCAACTGGTGCCCTGCATTGGGCACGGTCCTGGCCAACGAAGAAGTCACCAGCGAAGGCCGGTCCGAGCGCGGCAACCATCCGGTATTCAAACGCCCCTTGAAGCAGTGGATGTTGCGGATCACGACCTACACCGAGCGCCTGCTCAGCGATCTGGACCGGGTCGATTGGCCGGAGGCGATCAAGCTGATGCAACGCAACTGGATCGGGCGTTCCGAGGGAGCGGAGATCGTTTTTCAACTCGAATCGATTCCCGGCGAAACCCTGCGCGTCTTCACCACCCGACCGGACACGCTCTTCGGGGCAACCTATATGGTACTCGCCCCGGAACACCCCCTCGTGAATCAGTTGACGACGGACGCGCAACAGACCGCCGTCGACACGTATATCAGAACGGCGGCCAATAAGAGTGAACTCGAGAGGACCGACCTGGCCAAAGAGAAAACCGGCATTTTTACCGGCGCCTTTGCGATCAATCCGGTCAACGACGCGCGGATCCCGATCTGGGTGGCCGACTACGTCCTCCTGAGCTACGGCACGGGGGCGATCATGGCCGTCCCGGCCCATGACGAGCGCGACCATGAATTCGCAACCCGGTTCGAGATACCCATCGTGCGGGTAATCGAGCCAGGGAACGACGGGAACGACAGCCCGAACGATGAATTGCCCTACGTCGGAGAGGGGACCATGGTCAATTCCGGCAACTATTCCGGCCTGTCTTCCACCGAGGGCGGCAGGAAGCTCACCGCCGACCTCAAAGAGCGTGGATGCGGCAACCCCAGCGTGCAATACAAGCTGCGCGACTGGTTGTTCTCCCGGCAACGCTATTGGGGCGAACCCTTCCCCATCCTGCACGGTCCAAATGGCGAAATCGAGCCGGTCGACGAAGCCGATCTGCCGGTTTCCCTGCCTCCAATCGACGATTTTTCTCCCCGGTCCTACGATGATCCCGACCTGGAGCCACAGCCTCCGCTATCGCGGGCCTCAGAGGATTGGAAGACAGTTGAGCGCAACGGGGTCGTCTATTCCCGCGAGTTGAATACCATGCCCCAATGGGCGGGATCCTGCTGGTATTACCTGCGCTACCTCGACCCCGAAAACGGCGACACTTTCTGCGATGCTGAGACCGAGCGCTATTGGATGCAGCCAAATGGAGTCGATCTCTACGTGGGTGGAGCCGAACATGCCGTGCTTCACCTGCTCTACGCCCGTTTCTGGCACAAGGTGCTCTTCGACCTCGGTCACGTCTCGACCCCGGAGCCGTTCGGCAAGCTCTTCAACCAGGGCATGATCCAGGCCGCGGCCTACACCGATGAACGCGGGGTTTACGTTTCATCCGAGGAGATCGAGGAACGCGACGGCCGGTTTCTCCATGAGGGCAACGAGGTCACCCGAGAGTTCGGCAAGATGGGCAAGTCCCTGAAAAACTCGGTCAGCCCCGACGAGATCTGCGAGAGCTATGGGGCTGACACCCTGCGTCTCTACCTGATGTTCCTCGGACCACTCGAGGCCATGAAACCCTGGAGTTCGCACGGCATCGAGGGCGTCCATCGCTTCCTCAAACGGGTCTGGAAGGAGTTCATCGGCAGGGACGGCCAGGCGGCCGGGAAGCTCAGGGACAACCTCACCGACGACGACGAGACAACCCGTCTCGTTCATCAGTCCATCCGGAAAGTGACCGACGACATGGAGGGCCTCCGCTTCAACACCTCCATCTCGCAGCTGATGATCCTGCTGAATCATATCCAGAAACTGGACACATTGAGCATGGAAACCGCTCGGATATTCGTTCGACTGCTGGCTCCCCTCGCCCCGCACCTGGCCGAGGAATTGTGGTGTCGCCTCGGGGGAAGCCCCTCCATCTTCACACAGGAGTGGCCGACCTTCGACCCGAAGATCCTGGTCCAGGACAAAGTGAAGGTGATCTTCCAGGTCAACGGGAAACTGCGCGGTGAAGCCCTGGTCGCCAGGGACGCGGAGCAGGCCACGGTCGAGGACCTGGCCCGCAGCCACCCCCGACTGTCCCCCCACCTCGAAGGCAGGACCGTTCGCAAGGTGATCTACGTCCCCGGACGGATCCTGAACTTTGTCGTCAGCTGACCGAAATCAAAACCGAATTGACTCGCGCGGAGACGCAGAGAAGAACAACACCCCAAATCCGGAATTCATCACCCGTTCCGCGCAGTCCCTTCCGAGGCTCTGTGCCTCCGTGAGATGAGATCCGGAACCACCCACCCTTCCAACCTTCCAACCAACCTTCAACCCATCCAACCCAACCACCCCATGAAAAAGACCCCGACACCCGGACTTGGAACCCTGGCTCTTCACGCCGGACAGACGCCCGACTCCGCCACCGGATCGCGCGCCGTCCCCATCTACCAGACAACCAGCTATATGTTCCGGGATACGGAGCATGCGGCCAACCTGTTTGCCCTCAAGGAGCTGGGGAACATCTACACCCGTATCATGAATCCCACGACGGATGTCTTCGAGCAGCGGGTGGCCGCGCTCGAGGGAGGATCCGGCGCCCTGGCCCACAGCAGCGGACAGGCGGCGATCACCGATACCGTCTTTAATATCTGCAATGCGGGCGACCACATGATATCGGTCTCCCAACTCTACGGCGGGACTTACAACCTCTTCCACTACACCCTGCCCAAACTCGGGATCGAAGTCTCCTTTGTCGACGCCGAAGACCCGGAATCATTCCGCAAGGCCGTTCGCCCGAACACCAAGCTCTTCTACGGCGAAACTCTGGGCAACCCCCGCCTGAATGTATTCCCGATCGAGGAAGTTGCGGTCATCGCCCGGGAGGCCGGAGTTCCTCTCGTTCTGGACAGCACCGCAGCCACCCCGATTCTCTGCCGACCGTTTGAATTTGGCGCCAATATCGTGGTCCACAGCACGACCAAATACATCGGCGGACACGGTACCTCGATCGGCGGAATAGCCGTCGATGGGGGCAATTTCGACTGGGGCAGCGGGAAATTCCCCGGATTCACCGAACCGGATCCCAGCTACCATGGGCTGGTTCACTGGGATGCCTTCAAGGCGTTTCCGCCGGCCGGCGATGCCAACGTCGCCTTCATCCTGAAATTGCGCCTCCAACTCCTGCGCGACATCGGTGCCTGCATGTCGCCTTTCAATGCCTTCCTCATGCTGCAGGGCCTGGAGACCATCCATCTGCGAATGCAGCGCTGTTGTGAAAACGCGCTCAAGCTGGCCCAATTCCTGGAAGCCCACGAAAAGGTCTCCTGGGTAAACTACCCGGGTCTTCCGTCAAGCCACGCCCACGAGATGGCAAAAAAGTACCTGACCGGCGGATTCGGCGCCTTGATCGGATTCGGCATCAAGGGCGGTCTGGAAGCGGGCAAGACATTCATCGAGGGCCTGGAACTGCACAGTCATCTGGCCAATATCGGCGACGCGAAATCACTCGCGATCCATCCGGCCACGACCACCCACTCCCAACTCTCGGCCGACGAACTGGCAACCACCGGCGTGACAGATGACTATGTCCGTCTGTCTGTCGGAATTGAAGACTACGCCGATATTGAGGCGGACGTCGCCCAAGCCCTTGAAAAATCCTGAACCCACGGGGTCATTGCTCATTATCTTGCATGCCAATGCGAGATATGTGCTTTGACCCCTTCGCAAGCATGCCCACCGACCTTTCACGTTTCCTTCCGACCGGTTATGACAGAAATCGGTCGGTCGCGGTCATCGCGGGCAACGGCGTTTACCCGCAACTGACAACCTCGGCACTCAGGAAGCAAGGGATACCCGTCCGACTGGTGGGCTTCGAAGGCGAGACGGCCCCGGAACTGATCGAGTCATTTCCGGAGTCCGAACGCCGGATCATGCACGTGGGGCAACTCGGCCGCATGTTGAAGGCATTGCGGGAGTTTGAAGCCGGGTATGCGATCATGGCCGGCCAGATCACCCCGCGCCGCCTCTTCCACGGGTTGCGACCCGACCTCAAGACAGCGGCCATCCTGCTTCGCCTGAAGAAGAAGAACGCCGAGACCATCTTCGGAGCGATCGCGGAAGAAATCGAGGGGATCCAGGTGGGGCTGATGGATGCACGTGCATTCCTCGACGATCATCTGGCGCTCGACGGCCCCATGACGACGGGCCGTATGAAAGTTGATGGCGACACCATCATGCACGGAGTGGAGATCGCTCGCGAAGTGGCCCGACTGGACATCGGGCAGGGAGTGGTTGTGCGCAAAGGAACCGTGGTGGCAGTGGAAGCTTTCGAAGGGACCGATGAGATGCTGCGGCGAGCGGGAGGATTCAAGACGGACGGAATGGTATTCGTCAAAACCGTCAAACCCCGGCAGGACTTTCGGTTCGACGTTCCTGTCTTTGGACACCGCACCCTGGAAACGATGCGTGAAGCTTCGATCGAGGTGGCCGTACTCGAAGCTGGCAATACCCTCATCCTCGAGCGGGAGTCGGTCCTCGCTCAGGCCAATTCCTGGGGAATCCACCTGATCGGGTTTCGCCCTTGAACGGCGTGCGCCGCCCCTTCTCTTCAGGTTGACTTGAAAAAATGGAAACCATCCGGTTCGAAAACTTCAAGATGCCCTTTATTCGACGCATCGGACTTGCGCCTGACGGCGGGCGTGGCGTATCGTACGCATCATGAACAACGAGGTGGTCGAGGTATCGGTGAAGGGCGTGATGCCCACCGGCAATGGCTGCGCCGTTTTTCTGGGCAACGATGACAAGAATTTCGTCATCTACGTCGACCAGTCGGTTGGAAACGCCATTTCCATGACTCTGAACGGGGTCAAGCGGGACCGCCCGCTCACCCATGACCTGATGCACAACATCTTCCTTGGTCTGGGTGTCAAACTCGATCGCATCGTGATCAACGATGTCAGTGAAAGCACGTTCTACGCGCGCCTTATCCTGAAGATGGAGAACGAATTGGGAAAGAAGATCCTCGAAGTCGACGCTCGCCCCAGTGATTCCCTGGTCATTGCCCTTCAAGCTGAAAAGGCGATCTACGTCGCCTCTCACGTCTTCGAGTCGGTCGACGACATGACCGAGATCCTCGAAAGGGTTCTGCGCCAGCAGGGCGAGGAACAGGAGTAGGTAAACGGCAATTCTCCATGATTCTCGACCTGGAGCACCCGGCAGTTCCCATCGACCGCATCCGCGTCGGCATGATAGGAGTCGGAGGGCGGGGTCGCAGCCTGCTCAAGAACCTGCTGGCCCTCCCGGAAGGGATCGAAGTCACCGTCCTGGCCGACCCTTTCCAGGATTCACTCGACCAGGCTGCGCTTTTGTTCGGGGAGAACGACCTGTCGGCTCCTGCCTTGCGGTGTGGTGAGGAGACGGCCTGGAGAAGCGTCTGCGAGGATCTTGAAGTCGACCTGATTGTCATTGCATCCCCCTGGAGCCTGCACACCCAACAGGCGGTGGCGGCCATGTCGGGCGGTAAGCACGCCTTTGTCGAAGTCCCGGCCGCTCTGACCATTGATGAATGCTGGGACCTCGTGGATACCTCGGAGCAGACCGGGCGTTACTGCGTCATCCTCGAAAATTGCTGTTTTGGCCGAAGTGAAATGGCGGTGCTGAACATGGTTCGCACCGGGCTGCTGGGTGAGATCACCCACGCGGAATGTGCCTATATCCACGACCTGCGTTCGGTCCTTTTCAACCTGAAGGGAGAAGGACGCTGGCGCCGTGAACCACATACCCGGGTCGACGGCAATCTCTACCCGACCCATGGCCTTGGGCCCATTTCGACCTGCCTGAATATCAACCGGGGCGACCGGATCGAACGCGTCGTGTCCATGAGTTCCCCCTCTCTTTCGCTCCCACTCACCGCCGCGGAGGCGCCCGCCGACCATCCGGGTCGAAATGAGACATTCGTCTGCGGAGACGTGAATTCCTCCCTGGTCCAGACCGCGAGTGGAAAGACGATCCTGGTGCAGCACGACGTTGTCAGCCCCCGACCCTACTCGCGAATCAACGGACTGGTCGGCACAAGCGGCTCCTTTTTCGGATTCCCCGACCGCCTGGCCCTCGACCGGGAGGACGCCCATGAGTGGATCAGCGGCAAGGACCTGGAGCCCTACCTGGAACAGCACGAAAGCCGGCTCTGGTCCGAGATGGGGGACGAGGCCGAACAGTCCGGCGGCCATGGAGGTATGGACTACATGATGATGAAGCAACTGACCGATTGTCTTCGGCACGGCCGATATCCCGATATCGACGTCTACGATACGGCCACCTGGAGCGCGATTACGCCGCTGAGCATCGAATCGGTCAACCAGGGTTGCGAACCCCACATGATGCCTGATTTCACCCGGGGCCGCTGGAGAACAAACGAGCAGATATTCATGCGTGGAGAACCGCAGCCGTAACCCTGCCCCACCCTTTCGGTCCGCTCCACCCCCGACTCGCCACCACCCATGCCCGGCACCGTTCTTTCCCTGAGCCACCGCCGTGGCAATCCGCGCAATTCCGAAGGCGCTTTCATCGACCTGAACGACGGTCGTATCCTGTTTGCCTATACAAAGTTCATCGGCAAATCCTGGGGGGATCACGAAACCGCTGTCATCGCGGCGCGCCTCTCAAGTGATGGAGGAAGGACGTGGACGCGCCGCGACCGCATCCTGGTTCAGCCCGAGGGTCGCTGTAATGTGATGAGCGTCTCTCTTCTCCGACTGCAGGCAGGCTCGATCGGGCTCTTCTACATGCGAAAGAATTCATTGAACGACTGCATCCCGTATCTGCGTAAGTCACGCGACGAAGGCAGAACGTGGTCGAAAGCCGTCCGGTGCATTCCCGCTCCGGGCTACTTCGTTCTCAACAACGATCGCGTGATCCAACTCCGCGACGGACGCCTGGTCCTGCCCGCCGCCTTTCACCGGAATTCGAAAACCGAGAGGACGATTGACCCTTCGGATTTTGAACCCCGCGCACTGGCCTTCTTTTTCCTGTCCGACGATTCGGGGCGCACCTGGCGTGAAGCCCGGGATTGGTGGGCACTTCCAAGGCGCAGCAAGACGGGTCTTCAGGAACCCGGCGTGGTCGAGTTGCAGGACGGCTCCATCTATGCGTGGTGCAGGACGGGGAACGGCCGGCAGTGGGAGTTGCGATCGCGCGACCATGGAGAGACCTGGTCAAAACCCCGTCCGTCACCCTTCCATGCTCCGAATTCACCCATGTCGATCAAGTGGATCCCCGGGCTGAAAACCTATCTTGCGATCTGGAACGACCATCACCCCCACCGCTGGACCGAACCCGCCCGCCCGCCCGGAACCGTGGACACCAGTTGGGGACGCACTCCCCTGGCTGCTTCGTTGGGTGACCCGCTGACCCATCAGTGGTCGACGCCGGTCATTCTCGAGGATGACCCGGCTTCCGGTTTCTGCTACACCGCCATTCACCCGATGCGCGACGGCGTCCTGCTGGCCTATTGCTGTGGGGGACGCAACTCGGCGGTCCTCCAGGACCTCTGCATCCGCCGGGTTGATCTGAAGAAACTGGTGCGAAACGGGTGAGGGGCAGGCAGGCCGATCAAATCCGCAGACCCTATTGGCCCCTCGCGGACGATCGAGCCGATCGTCCACTGTGCGGGCAATCCAATTTCATCGAACCGCTTGCATCCCTTCGCCGAGGTCGTTTCCTGACTCTCAGTGACCAATACCACCCAAAACCAGGCGACGGGCGCCCTGCCGGCCGGCATCAGATCCGGACAACCGTTGTCAGCGCTCGCACCGATGCAGGGTGTGACGAACATTTCGTTCATGAAGGTGGTGAATGCCTGCGGATGCCCCGACTACTTCTTCACCGAGTACTTCCGCGTCACCCGGACCTCCCGTCTCGAGACTCATATTCTGCGGTCAATCACGGAGAATGAAACCGGACGCCCTGTCTTTGCCCAGATGATCGGGGAAGATATTCACCACCTGAAACGAACGGCGACCGACCTGCGGCGCTACGAGGTGGCCGGCATCGACCTGAACATGGGATGCCCGGCACCAAAGGTTTACAGAAAAAACGTCGGCGGGGGATTACTGCGGGATCCGGTCAAGGTCGACGCCATCCTTGGAGCCCTGCGCGATGGGATCGACGGCCTGTTCACCGTAAAGATGCGGATCGGATTTGATTCGACCGAACATCTAGAACAGCTCCTTGGCCTGATCAACAAGCACGGGGTCGATCTACTCAGCCTGCACGGGCGCACGGTGAAGGAAATGTACCGCAGCGAGGTTCATTACGATACCATCGCTGAAGCGGTCCGGTCGGTTCGCTGTCCAGTCCTGGCCAATGGCGATGTGACCTCGGCAACCAAGGCGCAGGAGATCCTGCACCGGACCGGCGCCGCCGGTGTCATGATCGGTCGATCCGCTATTCGCAATCCCTGGATCTTCAAGCAGGTCCGTGCTCAATTTGCCGGAGAACCGGTGCCCCGCGTGTCGATGGTCGAGGTGCGTCAATATGTTGATCGGCTCTTTCGCGCGACTCATGCCGAAGGCATACGCGAGGAAGCCCATGTCAGTCGCATGAAGGGATTCCTGAATTTTGTCGGCCAGGGGATCGATGCGGAGGGGCGGTTTCTGCACGAAATGCGACGGACCCGGACGGTGTCCTCCCTCTTCGAGGTGTGCGATCGCCACCTGCTCGACCCCGAAACCCCCTGGTTCGCCGACGAGCCGTTCAGTGGAGTCCTGGCAAGACCCAACAGGGAGGGGGCGGGAAGTTAGAAGTATGAAGTAAGAAGTTAGAAGTTCGATCGAGAATGCTGCGTCGTTGTGTCGACGCTCCCGTATGGGATACACCTCGGCCTGGCGGGGTGACTCTACATTACTCACTTCTGCCTTCTAACTTCTTACTTCACACTTCTCCCGCCTCTATTCCAACCCCAGTATCTTGCGGCCCTGGTCGGAGATCATCTGCGGACTCCAGGGCGGATCCCAGACTATATCGACGCTTGCCGCCTCGACTTCGGGCAGGGATTCGATCTTCTCTCGTGCATCGTTGGCGATGACCGGCCCCATCCCACATCCGACCGCAGTCAGCGTCATCTTGACGGCAACATGATGCTTGTCGGATTCGCCGGGCAGCACTCTGAGATCATAGATCAGGCCGAGATCGACGATATTAACCGGTATCTCGGGGTCGTAGCACTTCCTGAGCGCATCCCAGACAGCGGTTTCACCGAACTCGCCTTCGGAGGTGGAATCCGCTGCCTGTCCCGGGGCAAATGTGTCGCCCAGGGCATCTGAATCAACCGACTCGATTCGGAAGAGACCTTGACCGGTCCGCACTGTCACGTGACCACCAAGGGTCTGGGTGACGAATACGGCCGTTCCTTTGGGAAGGGTGACGGCGGTCCCCGCCGGTATTATGGTGGCGGAACAGTCCCGGACCAAAACAAACTCCTGAGTCATGCGACGGTTCTAGTCGAAATACCTTCGCAACGTCACTCCCCAATACGCAGAATCGGCCCGATCGCATACACGCCTCTCGGGTCATCGAACACATCAAGCATCTCAAGATCGCTCATCATTTCCCGGAGGCGCCGCGAAACACGGCCCTCGACCTGTGAGGCAACCGGATTGAACCCACCCCCGAGGCGCTTCAGGATTTCTTCCAATTGATTCCGGGGCGCCGGGTAGTCGACAACCCGATACTCGTCGAGGTCCGCCGTTTCGGCGGCATAGCGCACGGCATCCGCCAGTCCGCCGATCTCATCGACCAGACCGATTTCCACGGCATCGATCCCGCTCCAGACTCGGCCCTGGGCGAGCTCGCGGACGCGATCCTGATCGATACCGCGACCCGTCGCCACCAGGCTGATGAACTTTTCGTAAGCCTCATCAACCCAGGTTTGAAAAAGAGCCATTTCCTCAGCTGTCTTGGGGCGGGACAACGTGAACATATCTGCATGACGGGCCGTTTTCACACCGTCAAAAAAGATCCCGTGATCATTGGCCAGACGCTCGATATTGGGAACGATCCCCACCACACCGATCGAACCCGTGATCGTGTTCTCCTGGGCAAAAATCCTGTCGCTGTGACTGGAGATCCAGTAGCCGCCCGAGGTGGCATACGAGCCCATTGAGACAATCACAGGTTTGGCGTCCATCATGCGCAGCACCTCGTCCCCGATGATATCGGCCGCAATGGCGGCGCCTCCCGGGCTGTTGACGCGGAGGACGACCGCCTTCACCGAATCATCGTGCCGAAGTTTTCGCAGTTCGCGCCCGATTCGATCGCTCCCCGCCTGGTCGTTGCGACCCTCTCCACCAACAATCGTGCCTTCGGCATAAAGAACAGCCACCTGATCCTCTGCGTCGTTGAATTCCCCGTAGTCGCTCACCACCCGGATATATTGGGTCGCGTCGATCTGCTTGAATGATTTGGAGCCACTTTCGACCCCGGTGGTCTCTCGAAGCCGGGCCAGGACATTCGAGATATGTTCGATATGGTCGACCAGTCCCACCTCCAGAGCGATGGCCGGGCTGATGATGGCATTGTCATCAATAACCCGCTGGTGTTCCTCCATGCTGATGCCACGCGCATCGGACACGGTCAAAAGGTAGTCGGCCCAGAGGTCCTCGAGGAGAGCGACATTCTGCTCCTTGTCTTCCGCACTCATGTCCTTCCGGGTCAACGATTCACCAAAGGACTTGTAGCGGCCGGCATGCGGCACCTGGACCCCGATGCCGTAGCGCTCGAAGAAATCGGCGAGATAGTAGCGCTCAATCGCCAGGCCCGGGGTGATGAGATCTCCCATCGGGTTGAGCGAGATCGAATCGGCGGTTGACGCGATGTAGAAATCCCGGGTGTCGGGATTTCTGAGATAGGCGAGAATCGGCTTTCCGCTCTCCTTGAACCGGACGAGGGCACCCCGGACCTCCTTGAGCGCACCAAAACCAGACCCCATGCCGGACGGGAGAAAGGAACCGTGGATGTAGATTCCCTTGATCCGATCGTCGACCGCGGCGGCATCCAGGGCGGACAACAGGGCCCGCAGATGAACGGTTGGTGGCTCGTTGCTGACCAGCGCGCTGCGAAGGACGGCCAGGTCATCGTCCGCCTGGGGGGTGTCCGTCACGTTCATCGAGAGATTCAGCACGAGCATGGCATCTTTCGGAACGCGCGGGCCCTGTTCACTGGATGCTATCAGAATCCCTATGAGAACCGCGGAGAAAATGAACCCTGCGGTCGCCCACATGCCCAGAGCCACGAAACAAGCCGCCAACATCTTGAAGAAGTCCTTCATCGCGTGGAATAAACGTCCGTCACGCGGATGTCTCAAGCCGTAACTTGATTTTGACCAATCCTTACTGAATCAAAATTCTGGAAATCAGCCCGATTGATCCTCAGGCTCCAGGGAATGTACGCTCCCCTCGTAGTCGCCACCTGCCTTCTTCTCTACCTCGCCTATCGCTTCTATGGCGCCTTCCTGGTCAAGCGGTGCAAGATCGATGATGGCCGGCCGACTCCGGCCGAGACCATGGAAGACGGGGTCGATTACGTGCCGACCCGGACCAGCGTTGTCTTCGGCCATCACTTTTCGTCCATCGCCGGCAGCGGACCCATCGTCGGACCCATACTCGCGGCGCTTTACTTCGGATGGGGTCCGGCCTGGGTCTGGATCATCGTGGGCTCGGTCTTTATCGGCGGCGTGCACGATTTCGGCAGCATGCTGATGTCGGTCCGCAACAAGGGCCAATCCATAGCCACGACAAGTTGCAACCTGGTCGGCCCGTTGACCGGCCGCCTGTTTATCATTTTCGTGCTCTTCGCCCTGATTTACGTGCTGGTTGTCTTCATCGACCTGACGGCCAACACCTTCGCCAACCGGCCCTCCGTCGCGACCGCCTCCGGCTGGTTTGTTCTCGCGGCCCTCGCCTTCGGTTTCGTCGTGGCCCGGACCCGCCTCACCTTCGCGAAAGCCATCATCCTATTCGTGCCGATCACCTTTCTCGGACTGGCCGTCGGCCACTTCATGCCGGCGCCATCGATCGATAAGAATACCTGGCTCGCCATCGTGATGGTTTACGCTGCGATTGCCGCAGTCATGCCGGTTCACCTGCTCCTTCAACCGCGCGATTTCCTGAGTTCATTTTTCCTCTATGCAGTCCTTATCTCCGGCATAGTCGGAGTGTTGATCGGCCTGCCCGCCATCGAGGCACCGGCCTTCAACGGATGGATCAACGAGTCCGCCTCGCCCGCCTACCTGATACCCGCCCTCTTCATCACGATCGCCTGCGGCGCCTGCAGCGGGTTCCACAGTATCGTGGCGAGCGGGACGACCTCCAAGCAGATCAAGACCGAGAGCGACATCCGGAAGGTCGGTTACGGAGGGATGCTGGTGGAGGGTTTGCTGGCAACCCTTTCCCTCGGGACAATCGCGGTGCTTTCGGCCGCCGATTTCGATGCCATGCAAGCACGCGATCCGATAAGTATCTTCGCAACCGGGATCGGCAAGATCCTCTCCCCGTTCGGGTTCCAGGATGCCCTGGTCTATGACTTCGCGCTCCTCGCGGTCAGCACATTCCTCCTGACCACGCTCGACACCTGCACCCGCCTGTGCCGCTTCCTGGTCGAAGAATTATTCGAGTGGCGCTCATCGACCAGCCGATACCTGGGAACCGTTCTCGTCCTCATCCTGCCCGCCTTTCTGGTTTTCCAGACCTATAACGGTCAGCCCGCATGGAAGGCAACCTGGCCACTCTTCGGGTCCACCAACCAGTTGCTGGCCGCTCTCGCCCTGATCACCTTCGCGGTCTTCCTCCGAACCAACAAGATCAAGTCCAGTTTCGTCCTTGTTCCGGCCGTTGCCATGCTGATCATGCCGCTGGTGGCCCTGTCCTTCATGGCCTACGAGTCCGCCCAAGAGCTCGGATGGATGAACGTGATCAGCATCGCCAGCCTGATCATGCTGGTCCTGGGCATTTTTGTATCCTACCGCTCATTCGGCCTCTTCTTCCGAAAGGACGCCGAGGTCCCGACGCCCAGCGGGGGTTGAACAATTAGGAATTAAGATCGAAGAGTTAAGAACTTGGACTCCCCCAATCAACAAGAACCACGCTTAACACTTCTTCATTCATAAATCTTAATTCCTAATTTCTTGACCATGCTTCCAGAGACCGGCCATGAGCTGCTCACCACCAATCGGAAGGCGCTCACCATCAACTTGGATGAGGGCCGATACGGCTCCTTTGCCGAGATCGGAGCCGGCCAGGAGGTCGCTCGCTCCTTTTTCCGCGCCGGTGGGGCCTCCGGCACGGTGGCCAAGACGATTTCGGCCTACGACATGGCGTTCAGCGACGCCATCTACGGAAAGACCCGGCGTTACGTCTCCCGCGAGCGTCTCGAGACCATGCTGCAACATGAGTATGATCTGCTCAGGGAACGGCTCTGGGAAACACGATCCGTTCAGACCTCCTTCTTCGTCTTTGCCAACACGGTCGCCGCCCTGAACTACCGGGGCGACAATGAGTGCCACGGCTGGCTGGGCATCCGATTCCAGGACAACCCCGGAGCGGAACCGAGCGACCTCATTCTGCACGTTCGAATGTGGGACCGGGATGCCCTGCTCCAGCAGCAGGCCATCGGGATCACCGGGGTCAACCTCCTCTACGGCGCCTTTTACCTGTCAAGCGATCTGATCAAGCTGGTGCTTTCGCTGGTCGATAACTGTGGTCCGGACCGTATCGAGGTCGACCGGATCGAAGTCAATGGTCCGGTCTTCGCCGGGGTGGATCGCCGCCTGATCAGCCTCCATCTGGTTCAACACGGATTGACGAATGCGGCCCTGTTTCTGCCGGGAGGATCCGTCGCCCTGCCCTCCGAGACATTCTACAAGAAACCAGTCATCATTCAACGCGGCAGCTTCCGACCCGTGACCCGGGTCAACGAGGACATGATGACCTGCGCCGTCCGGCTCTTCAACTCAAACCATAAGGAGGCGCCCCCGCCCTTGACCGTCTACGAACTGGCCATGACAAAGCTGGCTCCTGAAGGCGAGGTCGATTACACCGATTTCCTGGCCCGGATAGACACCCTGACCGCGCTCGGTCGCCATGTGATTGTGTCCAATTATTTTGAATACTTCCGTCTATCCAGCTATTTTCGCCGGTTCACCGAGGAGCCACTCGCAATCGTGATGGGGATCAAGAACCTGCTCGATGTCTACCAGACCCAGTACTACGAAGGATTGGACGGGGGTATTCTCGAAGCGATGGGTCGGCTGTTCAAAAACAAGGTCAATCTCTACGTCTATCCCCGAAGCGCCAACGCCGGCGGCGCCTTCGCCGAGGAACGCAAGGAGGCAGTCGCCAAGGGCCTTCGTCCGACCGCCCCCCCACGGGCGACAGACGGGAGTGACGTGATCACAACCTCAAATCTGGTGGTCGAGGCGACCATCAGGCAATTGCACGCCCACCTGCTCGAACGCAGCTATGTCCGCGACCTGACCGGGGTGGACGCCGGCATACTTGGAATCTTTGCCAGTGACGTAAGAAGGATGATCATATCGGGCGACTCTTCATGGGTCGATCTTGTGCCTGAAGCGGTGGTTCCCGTCGTTCGAGATCAGGGCCTGTTCGGCCTGTCAAAATGACTCTGACCCTGTTCGCCATCATTTCCGGACTCGTCCTCCTATGTGGTGGAGCGGAAATACTCATCCGGGGTGCCGTCTCGTTGTCACTGAGAATCGGCATCAGCCCCTTGGTGGTCGGGCTGACAGTGGTTGCCCTCGGTACAAGCAGCCCGGAAATCGTGGTCGGCATCAAAGCGGCCATCGACGGCCACGGAGGGATCGCGGTCGGAAGTGTGGTGGGCTCGAATATCTGCAATATCGGCCTCATTCTTGCCATTGGCGTCCTGGTCCGCCCGATCTCGATCCAAGTCGCTCTCCTGCGCCGCGACCTGCCAATCCTGCTCGGCATCACTCTGCTCGTGCCGCTCACCATGACCAATGGGATCATCGGTCGACTCGAAGGCGCTCTTCTGCTCGGAGGCGCCATTGCGTATATTGCCTTCAATATCATCCAGAGCAGGAAGGTAAAGAACGACGCGGCAGATTCCGAATACGAACATGGACTCCCCCCCCGCCGGTACAGCCCTCTGATGACGACCGCCCTGATTGCTTCCGGGATTGTCGGATTGGCCGCAGGTGGACGACTGCTCCTCCATGGAGGGGTCGATCTCGCCACCCGTCTGGGCGTCAGCGAGGCAGTGATCGGCCTGACCATCGTCGCTTTCGGCACAAGCCTGCCGGAACTCGCCACCGCAATAACAGCCGCACGCCGCGGGCATGGAGACATCGCGGTGGGAAACGCGATCGGATCCAATGTCATGAACCTGCTTGCTGTCCTGGGTCTGGCAGCACTGGTCACCCCATTGCATATGTCCGAAGTCAGGCCTTTTGACCTCGCTGTCATGGTCTGCATGACCGTCGTTCTTCTGCCCTTGATGCGTTCCGACTATTCCCTCAAGCGGCTCGAAGGCGTGCTCCTCCTTGTCTGCTACCTTGCCTATATTTCATACACCGTGATGGGCTAGTGTCCTGAATTTCAGTGAGAGCGGATGAACCTGTCCGATCGGCGGTTTCTGCCCTGAAGGGTCTGCTCTCGACATGGCAGGCTGTTCTGGTGTTAAGATCAGCCCGCAGATGCCCGATTCCCTGCCCCAACCCACCGTGCCGCCACCTACGAACCGACGGTTCGCGGATCTCTGGTATGGGTTGATCCTCTTCAGTCTGACCGGCGCCATCTTTCTGCCGGTCTTCCACTGGCTGGCAGAGCAGACCATCTCTCGAGACCAGATCCAATACTCTGTCGTCATCCTGGGCGCCGCCCTGGCAGTCACCATGTGGCGGGAGCGAACGACCATCCGGTTCCGCTTCAAGCTCAGTCGAATCTGTCTGGGTTGGGTCGCCGCCGCCTACCTGCTCGGCGCCCTGGCCATACTTCTCCGACAGCCATTTCCGCTCCTGGTCGGATTCCTGGTCGCCTTCGTTGGCGCAGCCGTATTTCTGGTTGGCGACGAACAGCTCAAACTGAGCCTCTACCTGGCCCTGGGTTTTACCGCATTCCTGATCATCGTCCTGGTCTTCCCGCTCCTTGATCTGCCGCTCAGAAAACTGGCCGGGATCCAGTCGGCCTACTTCCTCCATCTCCTCGGCTACGAAACCCAGATCGGCCTGGTGGCCGAAAATGGTTACCCCTCGATTCTTCTCCTCGTCAACGGCGAGATCTACCGTGTGGCAACCGAATGCAATGGGTTCGGATTGATTACGTCCTGCGGCCTGCTCGCTTTTCTTGTCGTCCTGACCGGAAAGGAATCCTTTGTCTGGAAACTGATTCTCATACTTTCCGCAGGCATGGTCGGTTACCTGCTCAATATTGCCCGCATAATCGCGATCTGTGCCATCGTTCCGCGTTTTCCCGATCACTACATGCTCACTCATGAAATTATCGGCACCGCCACCCTCTGGCTCGGATTCGGTATCACCTGGTGGCTGGTATCCCCGTCCGCGCCGAAGTTTCTGCGCCCCAGACGGGAAGAGGGAAGTAAGAAGTTAGAAGTTAGAAGTTAGAAGTAAATCACTTGGGAACGAAGGGGTTAGCCCACAGGACTCAGGTAAGGCTCGACCAATCCCGTCAGCCATCACTTCTGCTTTCTTACTTCTGCCTTCTTACTTCTGCCTTCTTACTTCTTACTTCTGCCTTCTTACTTCTGCCTTCTTACTTCTTACTTCTTACTTCTGCCTTCTTACTTCTTACTTCTGCCTTCTTACTTCTTACTTCTTACTTCTTACTTCTGCCTTCTTACTTCTTACTTCTTACTTCCCCCCCCCCCCTCCTCCCTCCAGGTGAAGGCGTGGCAGAGGGCGACGCCGGCGGCATCGGCTTCATCGGGCGCCAGCACACTCCCGTGCCCGAGCATGGACATGACGGTTCGGGCCATCTGCTCCTTGCTTGCTCGCCCAACGCCGACCACCGCCTGCTTGACCCGCAAAGGCGGGTACTCGTAGACCGGTCGATCGGCGACGGCCGCCGCCGCAATGGCCGCCCCTCGTGCCGCCCCAAGGATCTGCGCGGTCTGGAAATTCTGAACATAGATGGTCTGTTCGAGCGCCACGTGGCCGATCGGATAGGTTCCGATCGCATCGGTGATGCCACGGAAAATATGCGCCAGGCACTCCGGCATCGAGACGGATTTCTTCATTCGGACCGTCCGGCAATGAAGCAGCATGGGAGTCTGCCGGGCCGTAAATTCGATCACGACCAGACCGGTTCCCCGGAGACTCGGGTCGACGCCAAGCACGACGCCGACATAGGGTTTTCGAATCCCCGGCGATACTGTCGGGCCGCGTCCGGATTGGGGTCGACCCTCGATCTTGGCCGCCCAGAGCTGTCGTGAGGTCATCCGTGCCATAACACTAGTGTAGGCCGCCGCACATATTGTAACTTATGGGAAGAGCCCTTATGAGACAGATGGAGTCAAAAAGTGAAAGAAAACAGGATAAATGAACAGACATGGTCTTTTTCCCTACTTCAGCGTTGCTCGTCAGTCACGAATCTACGGATTCGCTCCTTCCTCGCGCCTTGAACTCCGAAAAAACGCCACGTCCATAAGTGCCAATCTGTTTGGCGGACACCACTAGAGCAATAGGTTGATCGATGCGATAAAGGCCAGCGTGAGCGCCAGGCGTTGAAAGGCAACCTGGTTGATGCGTTTCACGACACCCCGTCCGAGCAATGTGCCCACCAGGATGGCCGGTGCCAACAGCAGATTGATCCTGAGACTGTCGAGGGTGATCATGTCGAGACCGACCATGAACGGCACCTTGAAGATATTGAGGGTAAGAAAGTAAACCGCACCGGTACCCATGAACTCCATCTTGGGCAACCGCATGGCCAACAGGTAGAGAATCATGATCGGCCCGGCCGCATTCGCAACCTGGGTGGTGAAACCGGCAACGATGCCCATCACCGGTGCAAACCAGACGGCATGATCGATGATTTCCGATTCGAGCTTCCTGCCCATGCGACCCCATTCCCTCCCGACATGGAAGACGATCATCATGATGAGAATAACTCCGACCAGAAGCTTCGCCTGCCGGTCATCGATAATCCCGAGGGCGACCGTCCCGAGTATGACACCCGCCGCGGTCCATGGAATGAGCCGGATCACGTGCTTCATCACCGCGTGTCGTCGGTAGAGGAAGACGGCAACCATGTCGGCCAGGATCAGAAGTGGCAGCACCAGGCCGGTGGCCTGCTTCGCCGGCATCATGTTGGCAAATATGGCCACGAACATGATGCCAAGACCGGGTATTCCGGTCTTGGCCATGCCGATGGTGACGGCGCCGAGAACTAAAAGAGACCACTGCCAGGGTTCGAATTCCAAGAGAATTCGAGTATGGGAGATGGCAGATGAGAGATGGAAGATGTTTTCGTGCCGATCTTCGATCAGACCAAAAAAAACCAAGGGTGAAGTCCTCTGCTACCAATCAATAGTCCGAATACTAACCCAAAAAAAGCGCGCCACAACGCGCCGCTTCCTCGATCGAACTTCTGCCTTCTTACTTCCTACTTCTTACTTCTTACTTC
>QNAI01000043.1 GCA_003641745.1 Verrucomicrobiota bacterium
CGCTCACAATTGCGCGATCTTCTGGCCCGTTGCCGCCGCCATCGGGCACGGGGCAGGAGGTAGACGAGGGACAGGCGTTTGGATTTCGGATTGGGGATTGGGGATTGCGGATTGCGGATTTCGGAATGCGGATTGGGAACGGGAGGCATTGCTCGACAGGTGCGAACGGGGGGTCATTGCTCGACATCTTGCATGCCAATGCGAGATGTGAGCTTTGACCCCTTCAAACCGACCCCTTCAAACCGACCGCCTTCAAGCAACTCGGAAAGCCGACTGCGGATTACCGATCCATCTCCCAGATCGTGGCGACGATATCGGGTTTCCTCCTGAGCGGATCCGGAGGATTCATCTCAGGCGGTGGGGATTGATGGGGCGATTGGTAGTACACGGTCAGGATGCGACCGGGCTCAAGTTCCATCGAAGCGGGATACCCGAGATCGCCGCTGTCGGCATCATCGCGAAGCACAACTTCATTCGCCGGATCCCATTGCATCCCGTCCTCACTGATGCAGGCGCGCTCTCCATAAGGACTTCTTCGATGCCCGTAGGAACAGAGTATGCGGCCGTCCGAAAGTGCCAGCAGATGGGGCGGATAGCCCCAGAGTCCGGTGGGCTGCGCTTCGCTCCAGCTTGTCCCCTCGTCATCCGACCATGCCATCCAGAGAGAATTGCCCGGCGATCCGTCATCGTAGGGAACAGCGGTCGATCGCAGCATCATGAGCACACGGCCGGTTGGAAGCTGGACGAGGTTGGGCTCGCCAAACCGACGATCGGTCAGGTCCGGACACTGGAAAGTCGCGCGGCGCGTCCAGACCAGGTCATCCGGTGATGCGCTCTCCATACCAATTGTGCCGTCGTGCCCCCGTCCAGTGGCAACGAGAATATCGCCCGAGGCCAGCTGAATGCCCCCGTGGATTGAGTCCGGACCCGGTCCCTGCAGGCTCCAGGTCGCCCCGTGGTCGGCGGAGACCATCACCCAGCCACCTTTCTGATCGGCGGCGTGAAGGTATTCCCGGCACGCAACCTGGCTTAACCAACTTTCAATGACATCCGGCTCGTAGGCAAACTCCCGCATGGTCCCGTAGGTTTCCCGGGTATGATGGGTCGACCAGACATGCACCAGCAAACGTCCGTCCGAAAGGCGGGTTATTCCGCACTCGCGATCATCGAGAAGGGAATCCCGGACCACGGTCGGGGAGCTCCAGGTTTGCCCTTCGTCCCGAGAACGAACGGCCAGGATGGCGCCGGATGGCCCCATGTGTTCGTCGCTCCGGCAATAAGTGACCAGAATATCACCATCCGCCGTGCGCGTGATCGCCGGCCAGGCGCAATATTCGTGCCGGTCGCCAGTGACGTGAAGATGTTTCATCACTCTTCATGGGCTGCCCGCAAGATTTGAGCGGAAGCAACCACGGCAAATGTCCTGATGTCATGCATGGAGACAAGGGAACTTTTTTCCGGACCATCTTCAAGCTCTATGGGCCCGGTCGGAGCACATTTACGGACAGGTTCAGATTTCCGATCACTGTCTCCAACCGTAAAACGTAGGTAAGAAACAGTGGAGGATATTACCTGGTTGCCCACCGAGTCCGATGTAGTGCTCCAGAGTGATTGCCGCTGGAACAGACTTTGCGGTCAGGAAGCAGAAACCGGTGGGGAATACTCCCGAATTTCGCCGACAACTGAACTGGTGCGTCATTCGGCGGGTCTACCGGAAACGGAACCTGCCCCTGTCCGAACGTCGGCGTCGCATCAGATTTCTTATGGAAGGTATCGCCCGGTCCAAAGCGTGACGGCGGGACCGGGATCCGCGGATACCTTTCGGAACGCAAAAGCCCGCCAATTGGCGGGCTTTTGTCGTTTACGCGATTGGCTATTTCTGCGTGCGATCGATCGACCCGGAAGGGGTCACGATGGTCGGATTCTGGAATAAGGAATTCGGCAGGACGCTTTTCAGCTGCTGCCTTTTCGGCGAACCGCCCGGACTCACCAGGTTGGCGGTTACAAAAATCAGGAGATTCCTCTTGGTCGCACTCTCGCCCTCAGAGCGGAAGAATCGCCCGAGCAGAGGCATGTCCCCGAGGACCGGGATCTTGTCGTTGATCGTCTTGACCTCCTCACGGGTCAACCCGCCCATCACCACGGTGGCACCATCCCAGATCGTCACTTTGGTGGTAACTTCGCGGACCGAGAAAATCGGTTGGTAGAAGCCCGGGGGCACGGTAACGGTGGTGTCACCCGATATGGCGACACTGGAACCACCGTATTCCACGAATCCATCGAATTCGGTCACCCGGGGATTCAGGTCCAGGCTGATACTGTAATCATCCTCCTCAACCGTGGGGGTGACGGAGAGCTCCACGCCCACATTCCGGGTCACAAAGTCCTGAGGTGTGCCCGAGGTTATGGTTACGCCGGCGGACCCTCCCGTGGTAAGCCCCCCTGATTGCCCGACCTGACTCTGGATTTCGCTGTAGCGTTCCGGATAGCGGAACTCCTGGGCAACTGTGATCGTGGCGCGGTTTCCGGACAGAACAGTAACCTTGGGGGCGCTCAGGAGATCGGTGCCGGTCTGACGGGACAACGCTCGAATGGTCGCGCTGATATCAAAGTCCCCTATCGTTCCAGTGACGAGGGCAAGGGGAAGGGATCCGGTTCCCAGATCGACACCCGTAGGGATGAGTGGCGGCGGGGTTGGCAGGGGGTCAATGATGTCGTTGCCACCCTGAACGATCCGGATATTGTTATCGGTGGCACTGGACGTCTGGAACGTATCGGTGAGCGTGCGGAAGTCTGACCGATAGGTCTGGGAGCGATCCGTATTCTGGATAAACCAGTCGATTCCCGCCTCCTGGAGGTCGCCCTCGGCCACTTCCATGAACTTGGCTTCGATTTCGACCTGCCGGATATCGTTGTAGCGATTGAGGATATTCCGGATACGCTGAAGATTCCGGCTGGTATGGGTCACAATCATGGCCGATCCGTCATAGACCAGGCTGCTGCCGGCCACCGACTCGAAGTTGACCCCGGCCTGCTGAAGGAAGCTCTTGATCGCCCTTGTTTCATTGCTGACAACGGCAACCGTGTCCGAGTTCGGCGCAAACATATCGCCTGATGAACCTGTCTTTCCGCCATCGGCGCTGCCACCGGCCACCATGCGGATCACAGTCGATCGCGATACGGGGTAAAACTCTGTATCCAGGTTGGAGAGTTCACCGCCCGGCCGCACGACCACGGCATCGGCCTGAACTTCGTATTGGAAGCCCACCGAATCGACGATAAAATCAAGCACTCGCTTCATGGACAGATTGCGCAGGGTCAGGTTGACCACCGGATTCGTCTGGTTCGGATCCAGGAGCACGATATTGACGCCCCGCGGTCCGGAACCCGGAGCGTCATATTGCTCGGAGATCTGGCTCAGGCCGTTAATCACGCTACTCAAGCCCACCCCGCTGTAGCTGACGTTCGGTATCACGATCGACTCGAGTTTCCGAAGTAACGGAGCCTGCTCGTCCTCCTTCGGTCCCGGTCGGTCCCGTTCCTCATAAATACCGGGTCGTTGCCAGGATTGAGTGACTTCAGCCAGGAGCTGCTCACGGGTCTTGGCCTTGTCCAGCCAACCGGTCCGGCGGCGTTGTTCGGCAATTCGCCGGAGGAAGTTCTTGGCCTCGGGATTACGCGGATCAATCGTCTCAATCTCCTTGAATGTCTCCTCGGCGCCTCGCAGGTCACCGGCCACGTACTGGCTTCGCCCGGTCAGGATCATCCGCTCGATCTCCGCGTTTTCGGCCACAGCTTCGGGACTCACCTGCCCGAGAGGCAACATCGCCTTGCTTGACCGGTTCTCGTCATACCCTGCAGAAGGGGCACTGGGTGGCACCGCCGAAGCGGTCGTAACCGAGGCCGGTCGACTGGCCTGCTGCATCCGCGCGAGTTCATCCCGCTCGGCTCGGATTTCATTAATAAGTGAAATGGTAACCGGATTCGGCGTCAGCTGCTCGACCGCGAGATCGTAGGATGCGATGGCCGCGGCTATCTGGCCCCGATTGGCCTGGGATCGAGCTGTCCGCTGCAATTCCCTCGCCCGATCCATGGATTCGGCCTGACGATCGGCCTCTTCCGCGGCCAATTGCTCCGGATCTGAGACCGGGGCGGCCGGAGCCACGGTCGAGGTCACGGATCCGGATCCGGTCGAAGTGGACTTCGCGCTGGCCTGGGGGGGTTGCTTGGACAGTTCGTCATCCACCTGCTCCAGGAGTCGGTTGATCGAGGCGTCTTCTCCGGCGATGGATTTGAGCTGCACCAGTTTGTCCCGGGCAGTGACATAGTCCCCTGCATCACGGGCTCTCAAGGCGTCGGCCATCAACTGGATCTTCGTTTCTGTGACGGACTGTGCCAGCAGATCGGGCGAACCTGGAGGGGTGGCGTTCAGGACGAGAAGGCCGACAAGAACGGCCGCGAGCCGGGACGGAAGACGCATGGTCATAATCAGAAGTTATTTCGAAGCCTGGAAGGTTTTAGCAGAAAATTCGCGACAAGGTAAAGGTAAGTTCTCAGTTTCACCGTCTGCCTGTCGTCCGGAGGTTGCGCTTGGAATCGATGTAACGCGGTGAGGGAAGAATGGTACGCTGGATCGGTTCTGGCAAGGCTGGGTCGGTCAGGCGGACTGTCGCCTGGGACGGACTCAGAATCAGCGCCTCGATCGAGTAGACCTGGGTGCCGTCACGGATTTCGGCCCCTTCCTTCAGAAGGTATTCGATAATGGGGTTGTCTGCGATGCGAAATACGGCTTCCGGACCCGGGAGCATCGCCTTGGTATTGTCGGTCAGGATCCGATCCTGACCGGTTTCCTCGTCGAAAACAACGGCCACCGCCACCGTGTCGAACACGGGAGACCGTGAACCGGATGGAATCGTCTCCTGCCTGAGTTCAAAAGACCGCAAGGTGATCCCGACACCTTCGAAACGACGTCCGGGCCGCCCCATCATGGTCTCCCCGGTGGCCACGTTTTCAAAGGTTGCCAGGTAATCGTCGTCCTGACCCACATAACCGACGAGTTGGATTCGGAACGGTTGGGGCCGGACTTCGAGCAACTCCAGATCGAATGGGTCATCGGTCAGAATGACCGGTCGGTCAAATTCGGGAGGCGACACCGTGAACTGCAAAGTCACCGGATTGTAGTAGATGACCGGCGGGGTGAACACGTCGTAGATCCACTCCTTTCCGCTGGATTGGGCGGGCGCTTTCTCCCAGATCTGCGTCACAATGCTCAGCGGAGTGGCCGGTTCCGGCGTATAGTCGGCGAGCACCAATGGCTGAATCGGATCGCCGGCAATGACCGAATCGATCTGCCCGAAACGTTGGTACGACAGAACCGCCATCCAGAGGAAAATGACCAACATCAGGCCGAGCAGGATCCGGTCGATCCGGTGGAAGATCCGCAGAAGGAACTGTCTCATGACGAGCCTCCTCCCACCTGTTTGGGCGGCGCGATCCGGATCTCCAGAAACTCCACCGTGACCGCAAACCTTGAGAGATTCCGGTTCACGATCGGCACACGGGCGGCCTGCAGCGCCAGCAGGTCGAGATTTGACGCCTGGTCGGCGATGGTGGCAAAGGGATCTTCTCGTCGTCCCCGGGTGCGTCGTGCGGGCGGCGCATGAGACTCGACCTCAACGCTCCGCACGACGAGCGGCAGGTCCGAGCCCGCGACCAGGTTCATGAACGTGCGCAACGAGGCGGTCTGCCCGACAAACTCCAGTCGGAACGCATAGGTCCTGACCACGTCCGGCACCCGCGCCGTAACCTGCGGATCGATGACGAAGGTCTCCGACACTTTGTTGCTCCCCGGTCGGGTGACCGGACGAACCCCACCCGGCTCATCCGGAGCCCGTTCCCAATCGTCCCGAAGCACCCCTATCAGGCGCTCGGGCTTCGCGCTGAAGAGCGCCTCAAGGAGGACTTCGGCGATGCGACGCTGCTTGAAGATACCTTCGATATAGTCCGCATCCGGCCCTTCATGCGCATAGGCTCCAAATCCAAAACGCTCCTCCGGCCCGACCTCGACGCCGGCCTGTTGCGCCAGCTGCCGGGTGCGCTCGACGAAGGTCGCCAGGTTGAAGTAGGCGTCCGTCCTGGATGGAGGCACACCCTGAAAAAGGAGCAGTTCATTCGAACCGCTCGCGTTCAGCGTATCCAACATCTGGACGAGTATCTGCGAGTTCTGCTCGAGATCCGCGAGCACCAATCGAGCATTTTCCGTGGTGGGAGCGATCCGGTTTTCGCTCAGGGTCTCGTACCTGCGCTGGTGGAGCTCAAAGTCCGACACGATCACGCCCAATGACTGCCGGCCCATGATCAGCACGACCAACTCAACCGCCAACAGGAGCACCAGCACAAGGATGACGGTGTAGAAGACCGGGTGTTGTCGTACGGGCTGCATGGTGTGGTCAGAGTGGACGTCCCGGATCCACCACCAGGGTGAAATCAAATCGCAGGATTCCTTCCTGCGTGTTGTCAAAGCGCTCGTCCTCCACCGCCACGATGAACTGCGAATCGGTGAAGCTGGTCAGGAGGTCCTTGACTCGATTATAGGAGTCCCGACTGACCTTGGAGAGCGGGTTCTTCTGGTCAAGTAACCGTCCGGTTACATTGAGGCGCAGCGATTCGCCTTCCGTGGCTGGTTTTGCCGCAGAACCAGCCACGGAACCGAAGAGGTTGCTGGAGATACCATGCTGGCCCGGACGGACCTTGGCGCGGATCATCTGGAGGCGTTCGAGCCATACATCCTCCACTGCGACCAACCGCGATTGCAGGTCGGTCAGGAAATTGATCCAGTTCGACTTGGTTTCGACCAGACCCTTGATCGCGTTCATCTGGTCGCGAACTCTCTGAATGGCAGTGAGATTGGTCCGGATCTGGCCGCTGATCCGCTCGAGGGGCTTGACCTGAACCTCGTAGGCGGCAATCCGTTCGCGATAGGCCTTGCGAAGGGCAAAATCGCTCAGGACAGGCAATGCCAGTACGCCCGCCGCCAGGAGACAGGCACCGACAAGAAAGGGTTGTTGTCGTCGAAAACGGCGCAATCGAACCACGCTGGGAGGCAAAAGGTTCACCGAAAGCGCTGGAAAGTCGCATCTGGCGAGAGCCGCACCGACGGTTTCGGTCATCTGGTGGGCGTGAATCCGGGTCGATTCCCTGTCCACTCCCGTCCCGAGAATCACCTTGCGCAGTGGGTCGAAAAACTCGACCGGAAGCTTCAATCTCTGGTGGAGGACATCGTTCAGTCCTTTCAGCCTGGCGCCACCGCCCGCGAGATAGATCCTCTCGGGCGCTTTGGTCGAGGTCTGTCGGCGAAAGGTGGCCAGGGAGCGAGTCACCTCGAGAGCCAGACGCGCGCCAAATTTCTCCGCGGCCTCGTCCAGGGCCGCACCCGTTCCGATCGGTTCGCCGTCCTGCGTTCTCAGCTTCAGGGCCTCGGCCTCGTTAAAACTGTACCCCGTTTCGTCCGCAATTCCCGCAGTGACCGCATTTCCCGCGACCGGGATATTGCGGACGAAATAGCGATCCCGCTGCAGAAAGATCAGATTGGTCGATCGTGAACCGATGTCGATGAAGAGGAGGTTGGGTGGGGCTTCGGGATAATTGAACCGCAGCGCATTGATCTGAGCCGTCCAGGAAGGTTCCACCCGGTCAAAGAAATGGCCGAGAACCCGGCTCCGTTCGCAGAGATCTTCAATCGTCTCCAGTTTGACCGCGGTCAGGGCGACATCGAGGTCGGCACCATCGGCCGAGACAAACTGATAGTCCCAGACGACTTCGCTCAATGGATAGGGAATATTCTGGCGGGCCTCAAATTCAACAATCTTTCGCCGCTGGGCCTCGTCGACATTTGGAACCTTGATGAACTTGATCAGGCTGAGGTGGCCGGGAAGGACCGATTGCACACCGCCGTGCAGATTCTTCCTCTCCCGCATCCGACGAAGAATATCCTCCACTGCGGCGACCCATTCGTTGTCGTCCGAACTCGATTCCGTGATCGGCTCGACCTCAAAGTCTTCCAGGATCAGCCGCCCGGTCTCCGAGAGCGAGAACTCGGTCAAACAGACCCGACTGGCGCCGCAGTCGATGGTGGTGAATCGAGACGAACTCATATGCGTCGCTCAATCATGCGCGGAAAGCATCCACCAGGTCCGCCCCTCAGCGATTGCGACGCACAAAAGCCGGCGTGTCCCGAGCATACTCAATAAGGAAGGGCGTGTCGTATTGCGGCACCAGGACTCCATCGTTTCGGATGGCATCCCGCGCCACGCGGTCCAGAAAACTCCGCAGGGCTTCAACGGTGTTCAGGTTGGTCGATACCGCCGTGCGTGAGCCCGGCAACGCTTTGCCCTCGATCCAGAGGTCGACGGAAAAAGCGAAGGGATCGCCGCTCAACTGATAACGACGCACGATTGCCGCCGGCAGGTAGAACCGGAAACGCGCCGCACCGGACTCCAGGGTCGATGCCTCGGCTTCGCTGCGGTAAAAAACGAAGCCATTTTCGCCGGCCATCGTGCTTTGCAGGCCAAGATTGAGCGCGACACGAACCGCGTCGACAAACCCCGGGTGTCCCTCCTGAGTTCCCCGTACATCGAGTTCGATCGTGGCCTCCATCCAATTGCTCGACCCACCCATCGGGCGAACATAGGCAAACCGCACACTGCGAACCTCGACCGGCGCAGCATCATCGACCTGGCCGAACAGGTCAGCGTGGGCGACGATCAGGAGTATTGATACGAGCGTTGCTGAATGACGTCCTCTTACCATGCGAAAAATTCAGTAAATCGTTGATTCCCGGGCTCTGTAAACAAAATTTACATCCGGCAACTGGTCTGTTCCCCGAAACGTCTCCCTCACATGATCCCCATCCGGCAACTCCTTTCACATGCGTCCCTATAAAATCAGCGTATTGGTCTTCATACGAAATGCGGCGGGAGAACTCCTCCTGATCCGCCGCAACCGCGAACCCAACCTCGGTCAGTGGAGTCCGATCGGGGGCAAACTCGAGATGGGAATCGGTGAATCTCCCCACGAGTGTGCGGTCCGCGCGACCCGCAAGGAGGTCGGACTCGCACTCGATATCTCCGACCTCCACCTTTTTTCCATGATCGCGGAAAAAGCCTATGAAGGAGGCAGCCACTGGCTCATGTTCCTTTTTGACTGCCACCGGGCGATCAGATCACTGCCCCCGGCCATCGACGAGGGACCCTTCGCCCTTCACTCCCGGCAGGCCGTCGACAGGCTATCCCTGCCGGAGACGGACCGACTCGCACTCTGGCCGGTCTATGACCAGCACCGACACGGATTTGTGGCCCTTCGTGCCGACTGCACTCCTGGAATGCCGCTCGAGATCCATGTCGACGAAACGATAGGGCTATCGGAACCTCCTGAATCACAAACCTTTCGGTAGCAGATGGACGGGTGGACGCCCCCGCCCATCGATCCGTGGTTTCTCTTGTCAAAACCGGGTTCGTCCTTGATTAATGGTCGAATCGAGTTCTCTTTCGCCATCCATCCATAGACACGAATACAACGTGAGTAAGAAATCCAACGCACCCCCTGAATTCCTGAAAACCGTTGTTGACCAAGCGGATACAGAATCAGGACAGGACCCGGTCAACGCCGGCCTGACCGCCGAGAATAAGATCAACCTCTTCCGGACCATGATCCGCATCCGCCGCTTCGAAGAGCGTACTCTCAGGATCTACCAGCAGGGCAAAATCGGGGGGTTCCTTCATCTCTATATCGGCCAGGAAGCGATCGCCACCGGGACCACATCCCTCATGGGGTCCGACGATCACGTGATCACCGCCTACCGCGACCACGGCCACGCGCTTGCCGTCGGCATGAGCATGAATGAATGCATGGCCGAACTGCAGGGCAAACACACCGGGTGCTCGAAAGGCAAAGGCGGCTCCATGCACTATTTTGCCCCCGACAAGAATTATTGGGGAGGCCACGGTATCGTGGGCGGTCAGACACCCCTTGGAGCCGGCATCGCCTTCGCATTGAAATATCGGGGGAAAAAGGGGTGCTGCATGGCCTTTATGGGTGACGGCGCCGTCAACCAGGGTGTTTTTCTTGAGACCCTGAACCTCGCCTCCCTCTGGGATCTTCCGATCATTTTTATCATTGAGAACAACGGATACTCGATGGGGACGTCGCTCAACCGCTCGTCCAAGGGCTTGCCTCTGGCCAAGCGCGCCAACGGGTTCGACATGAAATGGGAAACTGTAAATGGACACTCCGTTTACGATGTCCGGGCTAAGACAGCATCGGCTATCCGCCACGCTCACGAGGAAAACCGCCCCACCCTGCTGGAAATGTCGACCTATCGCTACCGTGGTCACTCCATGTCCGATAACGAAAAGTACCGCGACAAGGACGAAGTGGAGCGCTACAAGCAGACCAGCGATCCGATCAATCTCTTCCGCGACCGACTCATCCGCGAGGGCGTCTTCGACGAGGCGACGGCCAAGGACATCGACAAGGCCGCCCGCGAAGAAGCGGAAACCGCTGTTCGTTTCGCTGATGAAAGTCCCTTCCCCCCGTCTGGGGACATCTTCAGCGATGTCTACTACGAATCCGATCACCCGGAGGAACGCGCATCCAAGGGTCGCCTCTTCTTTAACGACTGATCTCCTTTTGCCATGCCGCTCATCACATACAGACAGGCCGTCAATGACGCCCTGGCCGAGGAACTGACCCGGGACGAGAACGTCATCATTCTGGGCGAGGAGGTCGCGGAATACGACGGAGCCTACAAAGTCACCGAGGGTTTGCTCAGCAAATTCGGTTCCAAGCGGGTCATCGATACCCCGATCAGTGAAGCCGCATTCATCGGGCTCGGAATCGGCGCTTCCTTCCTCGGCATTCGTCCGGTCATGGAATTGATGTTCTGGAGCTTCTGCTACGTCGCCTACGATCAGGTCGTTAACAACGCGGCCAATGTTCGCTATATGTCAGGCGGGCTCATGAACTGCCCGATCGTCATTCGGGGGCCGGCAAATGGAGGCACCAGCGTTGGCGCCACCCATTCGCACACCCCTGAAGGTCAATTGGCGAACTTTCCGGGCCTGAAAGTGGTCTGCCCGGCGACGGCCTACGACGCAAAAGGTCTGATGAAATCCGCGATCCGCGATCCGGATCCGGTCTACGTGATGGAAAATACGCTGCTTTACGGTGAAGAGTGGGAAGTCCCGGAAGAGGAGTATGTCATCCCCCTCGGCCTCGCCGACATCAAGCGATCCGGGACCGACGTTACCATCGTCGCCCACGGCCGTGCGGCCCTGACCGCGGTCAAGGCAGCCGAGATCCTTTCCACCGAACACGATATCGAAGCCGAAGTGGTTGACCTGCGTTCCATTCGCCCCCTCGACGAAGAGACCGTGCTCGAATCGGTTCGCAAGACCAACCGCGCCGTGATCGTCGAGGAGAACAAGCCCTTCTGCGGCGTCGGTGCCCAACTCGCCTACACCATCCAGGCCAAGGCCTTCGATCACCTCGATGCGCCGGTCAAGCGAGTTTCAGCCCTCGATGCGCCCCAGATCTACAGCATGCCGCTGGAGAAGCAACAGATACCCGATGCTCAACGCGTGCTGAAGGCGGTCCTGGAGGTCTGCTGACGAACCCGACCGCGTATCCGAAATTCCTGACAAGTCATCCACTCCGACCAACTATGGCCACCATCATCGAGATGCCGAAATTGAGCGACACCATGACCGCGGGAACGCTGGTCAACTGGCTCAAGGAAGAAGGCGAAACCGTTTCCAACGGCGACATGATCGCAGAGATCGAAACCGACAAGGCAACCATGGAACTGGAGGTTTTCGACGACGGCATCCTGCTCAAGCAGTTCGTCGCAGCCGGAGACCAGGTCGACATCGGCACGCCCATCGCCGCGATCGGTGACGAAGGAGAAACCGTTGAGGCGCCCGCTCCGGTTGTGGTCAAAGAAGTCCCCCCCAAGGCGCAAGATCAGGAGGCCACCAGGGATGAAACCAACCGACCGACCGCACCGGCCGACATACCGGCTCCCGCACCCGGATCGATCAAGCAGCAACCCGCGCCGACCGCGCCTCCGGACTCGGACGCCCCCGCTCGGATCCGCATCTCACCACTCGCCCGCCGTTTGGCGGAGGAAAAGGGAGTCGATCTCGCTCAAATCCAGGGGACCGGACCTGGCGGTCGCATCCTCAAAGCCGACGTGCTGGCCGCAGCAGGTGGCGACGCCCCCGCCCTGCCCCAAGCCGCACCGAAAACATCGTCCACGCCCGCCCAATCCAGACCCGTGGCCATTGCCGCGGGAGCGCCGATCGCCGAGGACGCCGACATACCGCTTTCCAATATGCGCGGCATCATTGCCTCACGACTGGTCGAGTCGAAGACAACCGTCCCGCATTTCTACCTTGAAATCGAAATCGATGCCGGTCCGCTCATGCGGCTGCGCGCCGAACTGAATGCCAATCTGGCCGAATTGCCACCCGAGCAGGGAGGCATCAAGTTCACTGTGACCGACTTCATTCTGAAGGGATCGGCCGAAGCCCTGCGTCGCGTGCCCCAAGTCAACGCCTCGTGGATGGGCGACAGGGTAAGGCAGCATGGTGCCGTCCACCTTTCCCTGGCCATCGCCGTCCCCGATGGACTGGTCACGCCCAAGATCGAAAACGCCCACAGCAAGACCCTTCGACAGGTTGCAGTCGAGGCCAGGGATCTGGCGGCCCGTGCCCGTGACAAGAAACTGCGCCCGGACGAATTCACCGGCAGCACGTTTACCATTTCGTCGCTCGGCATGCTCGGCATCGATAGTTTTTTCGCCATCATCAATCCACCCAACGCCGCCATCCTCTCGGTGGGCGCCATCCTCAAGAAACCGGTGGTCAACGAGCGCGATGAAGTCGTGCCCGGACAACGCATGAAGATCGGCATGAGTTGCGACCATCGCGTGGTCGACGGAGCCACCGGAGCCCAATATCTGGCCGCTCTCAAGACCATCCTCGAGACTCCTGCCCTGATGCTGGTCTGATTACCCGGTTTCCTCGCTGAAAACACAGGATCTGAGGAGGCGATCAAGATCGTCATCCTCGAATCGGGAAAGCCCACCGGGGTCCCTCTCCATCGGCGTCGCGGCCTTCACCCGAACTGCTGTGGGATAATCCCGCCCGTGCAACCCGGGGGGATCGCCATCCAACGGGCGTCGTATAGGGATTTTTCCGCGTCAAACACACGACCGTCCGGCAACCGGTATTGATTCGGTGTTCCCGGCGGGAGTCCGGAAAGGAACTGGGGCAGGCGGTCCCGATCTTCTGCCAATCGGGAGTGCACGTCGGCCCAGTCGAAATCCTGAAACAGCCAACCGCGCATCTTGCGGCAACGTGCCGCCTGCGTCGGGTCGTCCGCCAGATTGGACACCTCCAGCGGATCGTTCTCCAGATCGAACAGCAGGGTCGCGCCCTGCTCCACCACTACATATTTCCACCGTTCATCCCGGACGCATCGCCAGGCCGCGTTTGGCGCACCATCCGGGGTCTTTCCATGGTCGATCCGCACCCCGTAGCGATAGGTGGCGCTGGGGCTGAACCGGCGCGGAGAGATCTTTGATCCGGGATCGAGCACCAGACCGCTGACATCAATCCCATCCAGCCCCGGGGGGATGGGCAAACCGGCCATGGCACAGGTCGTGGGAAAGAGATCGATCAGAGAAACCGGGTGCCGCACCGTTTCTCCGCCACGAACGCCGGGGGCCGCGATCAGCAGCGGCACACCGATCGATGCATCGTGGTACAACTGTTTGCCCCAACATCCATGCTGCCCCAGCATCTCGCCGTGGTCTGAGGTATATACAACTATCGTATTTTCGAGCAGGCCTGTTTTCTCGAGGCCCTCCAGGAGATCGCCGATGCAGTCGTCCACGAAGTCAACGCATGCGTAATATCCCTCGCGGCCCCTGGCCGCCTGCTCTTCGGTCAGCTCGAATACGAGTTTCCGGGCAAACGCCTCGAGTTCGCCATCCCGATCGCTTCGCCCCGCCGCCGGCGGCACCCGATCGCGATAACGGCGTATATACCGGCCGGGCGCGGTGAGCGGAGCGTGGGGGCGGCCATAGGATGCGCAGACGAACCATGGCGTATCGGGTTCGCGGTCCTGGTGCTCACCGAGGAACGCCAGCGTTTCCCGGGTGACCACGACATCCTGGATCAGGCTCTCCGGCACTTCCGTGATCCCGGCACTCTCCGGGTTCGCATACCCGGGATACATATGGAGAGGATCGGGTTGGTGGCCCAAGCCGTGCCGGAGATCGCCGTAGGGTCGGTGTTGGAAGCCGTTCATCTGGTCGCGACCGCCGAAATGCATCTTGCCGACCAGGCAGGTGCGATAACCATGGGCGGCGAAATGCGCCGGCCAGGTCAGGTACTCGGGAAAGATGGGCCAGTGGTTCGACCACGCAGCGCAGCGGTGGGCCTCACGCCCGGTCATCATGCACATCCTGCTCGGGGTGCACACCGGATTGGTGCAGGTGGCATTTTTGAAACGGATGGAACGGGCCGCAAGACGATCGAGATGGCTTGTATTGACGACCGGATCGCCCGAAAATCCCGCCACATCGCGATTATGCTCATCCGTCATAATCCAGAGAATATTTGGATGGGGTGCCATGCGCTGGCACCAATGGATAGAACCCGCAACCTGATTGACAAGGCAGATCGTCCTTGCGACCGCCGATCCGACAGGCACTCTGGCCTTGGTTGTTCGTCTGGCCAACCCCAGCCATCCCAGGCCGGGCGTTAGGTCAGGAACCGGACAACGCGGCCATTCCCATGGAAAGCATACACAATTGGTTGGTAAACAGCGGGCTCGATGTCCGCTACGTCTGGATCGTTATCCGGGTTGTTATTCTGGTCGGATTACTCGCACTCGGTCTGGTCGTGTACATTCTGGCCAAGACCATCGTTCGGCGCTTGTTTTCGGCCTGGGTCAGGCGGACAAAAAACACCTGGGACGATCTGATCTTTGAGAAGAAACTGGTCTCCCGGATCGCCCAGATCGCACCGGCCATCGTGATCGCGATCGTGGCGCCCATGCTCTTCCACGATGACCCGACCTTCACCCGTCTGGTGGACAAGGCGATCGTCGTCTATGTCATCCTCGTCCTCGTTCTGGTGATCGACTCGATACTGAACCTGGCGCTGGACGTCTACAGCCGCACCGAGGTATCGAAGCGCCTTCATCTCAAGGGCCTGTTTCAGGCCGCGAAGCTCATCGTCATCCTGGTGGCCGGCATCATGGTGATCGCTCAGATCATCGGTGAGTCGCCCATCGTCCTCTTCTCCGGACTCGGCGCCATGACCGCCATACTGCTCCTGGTATTCCGGGACGCCATCCTCGGATTCGTCGCCGGCATCCAACTGACCGCGAACAATATGGTCACTCCGGGTGACTGGATCGAGATGCCCAAGTACGGCGCCGATGGCGACGTCCTCGATGTCACCCTGACCACGGTCAAGGTCCAGAACTGGGACAAGACCATCACCACCATACCGGCCTATGCCCTGATCCAGGACTCTTTCAAGAACTGGAAGGGGATGAGCGAAAGCGGCGGGCGAAGGATCAAGCGACAGATATTCATCGACGTCGAATCGATCGAGTACCTGACCGAGGAGGTCACCGCCCAATTCAGGGGCTACCGGTTCCTCAAGGATTACCTGGAGGCCAAGACCGCGGAAATCGAAGGGCATAATCAGATGCTGGATACGGGTGCCAATGTCCGGGTGGACGGGCGCGCCCTGACCAATATCGGGACCTTCCGCGCCTATTGCGTGGCCTACCTGCGGAACCATCCGAAGATCCACCAGGAAATGACCCTGCTGGTCCGCCAGCGCCAGCCGACCGATCACGGTCTGCCGATCGAGATCTACTGTTTCACCAACGACATCGCCTGGGCAAACTATGAGGACATTCAGGGCGATGTTTTCGATCACCTCTACGCCGTCCTGCCCGAATTCGGCCTCCGCGCATTCCAGCAACCCAGCGGCGCCGATTTCCAGCGGCTGGCGCCGCCTGAATTCGAAATTAAGAATTAAGATTTAGGAGTGATGAAGTGGGTTGTCCAACCGAACGGAAATCTGCTCGGAGTCTTCCGTTCTTTATTCTTAATTACTTCTCCCTTTCTGACCCCCTCCAGTGATCCCTGTTCTTAATTCTTAACTCTTAATTCTTAATTGCTTAATTGCTCCTCCCGTCCGCGTCCGCTTCGATCGCTTCGCGTAGCGCGGTCAGCTTCTCTCTGGTTGAGGTCTTCGTCGCAGCGAGGTCATCGGCCGACTCCACCGATTCCCGGGCGAAGAGGTAGAACTTGATCTTGGGTTCGGTCCCGCTGCCCCGGACGGCATAGGAGTAGCCATTGGCCAATTCGAGAAAGTAGAGATCCTGGGACGGGATCTTCTTCCCATCCGCGTCGTGGACCGTCTCGCGCCCGAAGTCGGTGAACCTGGTCACAGCGACCCCGTTGAATGCTGCAGGTGGATTCGCCCGGTAACTTTCGAGGATGTTCTGGATCCTGGCCACTCCGACCGCGCCTTCATAATAGATCTGGCCGAGCATCTCCAGGAAGTAACCAAGCTTCAGATACAGTCCATCCAGGGCTTCCAGGACGTTGGAGCCCCGCTTCTTCAGGTCCGCAGCCAGTTCCGAAAAAGTCACACAGGCGGCGTTCCCGTCCTTGTCCCTCACAAAATCAGTCGGCAGGTAGCCATAGCTTTCCTCCGAACCGAAAACGTAGAACGTCGAATGCTCCTGGAGGAGCTCCACCCGTTTGCGGTAGGTGGTCCGATCGTAGTCCAGACCGATGCCGAGGTCGGCGTGCAGCCGCTCTTTCAGCTGGTCCTCGTAATCGCGGATCTTCTCCCCGATCCATTTGAAGCCGGTCAGTGTATTGATCACCTTGATTCCATGGGCCTTGCCCAGGGCATCCTGCATCGGGGTTGTGACGAAGGTCTTGACCAGGGCGACCGAATCGGAACCGGCCTCGGGTATCCAGCCCATCTCCTTCAGTTTGGTGATCCGGTAGTCGGCCAGCAGGGTCCCGATCTGGTTTCCGGTGATCAACTGCATCTTCCCGTTGGCATCCCGGACGGCCACGGCCATGCGATCACAATCAGGATCGGTCGCCATCACCAGGTCGGCGCCTTCACTCTCCGCCCGATCGATGGCCATCTTCAGGGCTTCCGCGTTTTCGGGGTTGGGCGACTTGACTGACGGGAACTGTGGATCCTGCCGATCCTGTTCCGCCACGGTGAGCACCTCCACCCCGGCCTGCTGCAATGCCGGTACGGACATGACGCCACCCGTTCCGTGAATCGGGCTGTAAACGACCTTGAGACCGCTGCCCGGTATCACCTCGGGATCGATCAGCGATTGCATGACGGTGTCCAGGTAGGCCTGATCGGCCGCCTCCCCGAGGGTGATCACCCGGGAGACATCACTCTCCAGGAAATCCGGAAGATCGGCGAGCTCGACCTTGTTCACCTCACTGATGATGCCGGTATCGTGAGGCGGGACGACCTGGGCTCCGTCCTCGAAGTAAGCCTTGAACCCGTTGTCATGGGGGGGATTGTGGCTGGCTGTAATTACGACCCCTGCGTGAGCATTCAGGTAACGGACCGAAAAACTGAGTTGAGGGGTGGAGCGAGGGCCGTCAAAGATAAAGGCCACCCCGCCGAGACGGGACCAGGTGGATGCCGAAAGCTCACAGAAATGGCGTGAGAAATGGCGTACATCGTGGGCAATGACCAGTTTGGGCGGATCGGCCCGACCCGCGTTTTCGAGGAATTCGCGGGTGTAGCGGTAAAGGCCGATCGTGGCGCGAACCAGGGTGAAATCATTGAGGAGATTGCTGCCGACTCCGGCGTGCTCTGGCCCACCAAACTCAGAAACCGTTCCCGTTTCGGCCTCGGTCGTCACCGCACCGATCGTGCGCCCGCGCATACCTCCGGTGCCAAAGGCAAGGTAGCGAAAAAAGCGGTCATTGAGTTCCTCGAAGGCCTCCGCATCGATCAATTCATCAATCGCCCGCACTGCCCAATCGGGCAGAATCCCGGCACGAATCCAATCCCGCAAATTGCCGACCGCGCTCTCGATCAGCTTCCCTTCCGTCCCCGCCTTCACAATCGTTGCCAATAAATCGTTACTCATTTCAATGGTCCCAGGTTCTTGATCTCACTTCCTACTTCTCACTTCTCACTTCTTACTTCTTACTTCTGCCTTCTCACTTCTTACTTCTAACTTCTAACTTCTCACTTCAATACAAGCCCGTCCACGATCCGGGGCTTGGGATCCAACATCTGCCACGAGCGCACGAAGGTATCCTCATCGTAACCGAAGAGCGGTGAAACTTCGATCCCGATCGACGGAAGGCCGGTCTCATCGGTCTCGATTGAAACGCCCGCGACGTGCAGCCATCTGGCGATCTGCCGCAACTGATCCTCCTGGCAGGTCCGGGGCGAATCGACACCCTCAGCGTTCTTGACCGGGCTGAATTCATCGATCCGGCTGGTTTCGACCACGATGGGGTTCTTCGCGAATGGCAGGGCGTCAAAGACAAACATTTCGAACTTGATGCCGTTGGCTGCGCCCGGCGCGACCGAATTCCCATCCTCATCGATGGTGACGACCTTCTTGTCCGCTCGATGGAAGGGCAGAACAATGCCTGACCCGCCGTCACCCAGGCGCCGGGCAAAGGCGGTGGAAAGGACATGGATGGCAATGCTTCCCGCCCGGAAGGTGAGTTGACCATCCGCATCCATCCGACTGATCAGAGCGGTGGGCATATCACTGTACTCGATCACCACGAGTTTCCCGTTCTCATAACAGAAATGGCCCAGTTTCTCATCGGAATAGGCCTTTGGTATCATGCGACTGGACATCTCGGATCCCCGAAGCAGATGAAATCCGATAAAGGCCGCATCGACACAGTGGACGAGAGGGTTATCGACCTGGAAATAGCTGATCACTTTAATACCAGCCTTTTCCATGGTGTCGATCGCCCCGCTTCGAACCAGGGCGCGAAGCGATCCGCCGTGACCGTCAGGACTCATGGCGACGGAGGATTTTGATTCGAGCAGGATGCGTCCATCATGATCAACGGCCGGCATTCTTCCCTGCCGGAAAAAATGGACCTGTTCTGGTTTGAGTCCGAAAAATCCGTGATCAGAGAAGAACGCCTCAATGGCTTCATGGTTGGCGTGGCTGGTCATGATGAACCAGGGAATCAGGCAATGATAGTTTGCCTCGGCCGCCCGCAATTTTTCGGCGAAGACCTGAAAAAGAGAATGCCGGAGAACCGGGGTCACAGGAAAAGTGCCCTTGGGCCCATCGAAACCAAGGCGCGTCCCCTGCCCTCCGGCCACCGTGAACGCAGCCACTTCCCCGGATCGCAGAGCCTCCTCTCCGGCCAGTTTCGCCTCGGTCCAGATCACCTCCTCTCCCGGGGATTTCTCGAGTTTGATGAACGGCGCCGGCTTCAGCTCGCTCATATCGATCAGGCTGTCTCCCGGATTCCGGATCAGGGTTTCATACAGATGGGTGATCTCCCCGAGACCAATCTCCTCAGTCTGAGCCAGGAGGTTGCTTCTTTCCCCGTCTCCGAGCTCGTCCCAGAAGCCAAAGACATGCCCCTGCCCGTTATTCTTAAATCGTTGTATTACAGAGTGTTCTGAGTCCATATCTTCTATTCAAAACGGTTGATTTCCGCGACGAGAGACACCGGGGAGACACTGAACTCAGAGGGCAATAGGTCTGCCCTCCGCATTTCACGTCTAGTCTTCGAAACGAAAGACAATCTCGTCCGGGCGAGCGTAGCCCAAGCGGTCACGGATCATACGTTCCACGAAGGCCGGGTCCTGTCGCAGGCGTTCCAGGATATCGCGCTGCTCGGCCAATCGGATCTCGGTCTCGGCCAATCGGTGGCGGTTTTCAACTTCCTGTGCCTTCAGATTAAGAAACTCGCCATATGTCCGATAAAAGAACACCCCGGCAAATACACTGAGCGCAAGAAACACAGCGGCGTAGGCCAGCAGGAACAAACGGTTGACGGTCATTACCAAATCACCGCCGACTCTTGGCCAACCCGGCAGGAAAGAAAAGCTCTTTCTGCCCCGAAAGGCAATCGACCAGGCAGCTTAAACTTCCAGCTGTTTCTGCCGAAATTACTCATACGATGTATGCGGATTACTACGGATTCTCGGAGTTGCCCTTCAATATAACTCCGGATCCAAAATATTTGTATTTGAGCCCGACCCACCAGGAGGCGCTCCAGCACCTCAAATATGGCATCTCGGAACGCAAGGGATTCATCGTCCTGATCGGTGAAGTCGGGTGTGGAAAGACAACTCTCTGCCGCCATTTTCTCGACTCCCTCAATCCCGAACGATTTGAGACCGGTCTGATTCTCAATCCGCGAATCACCGAAACCGAATTGCTCCAGACCGTTCTGATAGAACTCGGAGAGTCCTCAGACGGCAACTCCAAGAACGACCTGAGCACCCGGGTGAACGCAGCGCTGCTTGACCGCATTCATCAAGGCAAGGACATCGTCCTGGTGATCGACGAGTGCCAGAACCTCACGTTCGAACTCCTCGAGCAGATCCGCCTGCTCTCCAACCTCGAAACCGACAAGCAGAAGCTCCTGCAGATCGTTCTCATCGGGCAGCCGGAATTCAAGGCAACCCTCAATGAACCCCGGCTCCGCCAGCTGCGGCAGCGCATTCTGGTCAACTACGAGCTCAAGCCGCTCACCTTTGGCCAGATGGAGCATTACATCCGCCACCGGATCAGCCTCGCCGGCGGGCTCGGTCGACCACAGTTCTCCCCCTGGGCTTCAAGGTTCATCCACCGGGCCAGTCAGGGCATTCCCCGCCTGATCAACAATCTCTGCGACAAGGCTCTCCTGGCTGCATTCTGCCGCGAAGCCGATACCGTAAATTACTGGGACGTCCGACGTGCCATGAAGGAGTACAATGCACTTGCACTCTCCTGAACCAACCCGGCCCGACCAGACCTCACTTCCCTAGAAAACCGGATCCAATCATGAGCCTTATCAACGACGCACTAAAAAAGGCGCAGAGCGTCCAGGGACCTCCTCCCGGCGTGACCTCGGACAAGTTCTCCGGAAATCCCGCAGGCACGCCGGGCGCTGTCAGCGGGCCCGGATCCGCCGGCCATGTGCCCCGGAGATCCGATCCTATGTCCGCCCAGAAACTCGTGATGATACTGCTGACCGCCGGTATCGTTTTCATCGGATTCATCGCCGCGATGGGTGTCGGCGCCTATTACGTGATCAATTCGAACAATCCTGAGACAGGGGTTGAGACCGAGATCATCATGGTCGACGCTGAAGGTGTCATACTCGTTGAAGAACCCGAGCCGGTGGTCGTGGTCGAACCCGAGCCTGAACCGCAGCCTGAACCCGTGGTCGTGCCCGATCTCCCGCCGCCACCTCCGGCCATCAGAGTCAACCGACCCGACCCGGAGATCCTGGCCTTTGTGGATACACTCCGTGTCCGCGGCATCCGCATTTCCAATGGTGAAGCCAAAGTTCTGATGAACGACAAGGTTTACAAAACCGGAGAGATCGTGAACCATCCCCTGAACCTCAAGCTGAGCGAAGTCTCATCCGACGGATTACTCTTCGAAGATGTTCAGGGAAATACATACGTCGCACGCTTCTAGTCATTGGCCTCTCTCGGGGCGCACCGGTCTGCTGGTGCGTTCGGAGACCACAACCCGTTCACCGGTGCCATGAAGGGAGGCCCGGCTGTTCAACTCGATCTCTCGCTCACACCGGTTACGAGCGGTGAATTCTGGACTGCCCGGCAGCGCGCCGGGAACAGTCTGCACGAGATCTCCTACCGCGCCTGCTTCAAACCACCGCTGGCACGCTACTTCATCGAGCGGTTCAGCGCCCCGGGAGATGTGGTCTACGATCCGTTCATGGGACGGGGAACAACCCCCCTGGAGGCCGCCCTCGTCGGCCGAATTCCCTGGGGACGCGATTCGAATCCCCTGTCGAAGGTCCTGCTCTCACCCCGACTCCTGCCACCGTCGTTCGAAGAGGTCGAAAACAGGCTTGGGGAGATCAATTTCAGCGGACCGGAGACCGCGGAAACGGATGATCTCCTCGTATTCTTTCACCCGGAGACCCTGAGAGCGATCCTGGCGCTTCGCCACTACCTGAATGAGAAGGCGGGTTGCGGCACACTCGATCCAATCGATGCCTGGATCCGCATGGTTGCCATCAACCGCCTGACCGGTCATTCGCCCGGCTTTTTCTCCGTCTACTCGATGCCTCCAAACCAGGCGGTTTCGGTCAAATCACAGCGCCGGATCAATGAACGCCGCAAACAGGAACCTCCTGTGAGGGACGTTCCCCGCCTCATCCTCCGCAAAACAAAAGCCCTCCTGAAAGATGCCACTCCCGACATCCGTGCGACGCTGGATGGGGTCAACGACGGCGCCCGGATCACCATCGGCGACGCGCGATCCGCTCCCGAACTGTCCGCGGATTCGGCCGAACTCGTCCTCACCTCCCCCCCTTTCCTGGATGTGGTTGACTATGCGACCGACAATTGGCTCCGCTGCTGGTTCGCCGGGATCGACCTCGATGAAATCCGCTTCGACCAGCACCGCCGGGTCGAAGACTGGTGCACCTTCATGGCTGAATCGATCGGGGATACCGCCCGCATCCTGAAACCCGGAGGCACTCTGGCCCTGGAAATCGGCGAGGTGCGTGCAGGTACGATTCGGCTGGAAGAACATATCGCACCACTCGGCAACGACGTCGGGTTGAAACCGGTCGAGATTCTGATCAACGACCAGTCCTTCACCAAAACGGCCCATACCTGGGGCGTGACCAACAATACCCGGGGCACGAACACCAACCGGGTGGTGGTCTTCAGGAAAACTTGAGGGCTCCGGGGATCATCGATCCCCGCTTTCTGTTTGTCTTGATCCCCGAACCCACCACCTTCGGAAGGCATGATCGTAAGCAGGGCCGAAGTCCGCGTTCGCTACGCCGAGACCGACATGATGGGGATCGCCTACCACGGCAACTACCTGCCATGGTTCGAGATCGGGCGGACCACACTTTTGCGGGAACAGGGCCTGCCCTATGCCGAATTGGAGCGGATGGGATATCGGCTTCCCGTCCTTCAGGTTCGCGCCAAGTACAGGCGTCCCGCCCTGTACGATGACGTCCTGACCATCGTAACGACGATGAAGGAACAACCCATTCTTCGCATCCGGTTGGACTACCGCGTCCTGCGGGGCGAGGAACTTCTGGCCACCGGTCACACCGAACATGCCTTCATCAACCACGAAAATCAACCCGTGCGGCCACCCCCGCAGTTCGTCGCACGAATGAAGGAGCTGTTTGGGTAGGGCGTGGCCGCCGGACGCGCCGGAGCTGCATGGGTAGGGCGTGGCCGCCGGACGCGCCG
>QNAI01000044.1 GCA_003641745.1 Verrucomicrobiota bacterium
AATCCGCAATCCAAAGATTGATCCCCTTTCACCAAACTTCCATAGTCACAATCATGAAATCTCTACTCCGTATTCTGGTCCTGCTGACAGCCATTCTGATCTCGCACGCGGCGGCTCTGGAAATGAACCACGGCATCGTTTTTCACAAGGAAGGCCGCTTTGCCGGCTGGCCGGCAAACGGGGGGATCTGGAATTGGGGAAACGAGATCCTCATCATGCACTCCGAACTCACCTACCATTACTACCCCAACCAGCATTCCTACGATCGGAGTAAACCCGCCCATACCGTTCTCTCCCGAAGCCTGGACGCCGGAAACACCTGGGAAACGATCCGAACCGAGGCTTTCACAAAGAAGGATCCAAAGGTCCTTGAAGAGCCCATGGCTTTTTCCAATCCCGATTTCGGTCTCCGAAGCCGGGACAACCTGTTCTGGTATACCGATGACCGGGGTCATCATTGGAAGGGGCCTTTTCTGTTCCCCGATTTCGGAATCGAAAATCCCCTGACCTCGAGGACCGATTACCTGATCGACGACGAGAACACCCTCCTGGTCTTCCTTTCGGCCAAGGCGCCCTCGGTCCAGGCCGGATTGCAGGATCGGGCCTTCTCCGCCCGGACCAACGATGGCGGTCTGTCCTGGGAATTCCAGGGATGGATGACCGCGTATCCCTACGGTGTCCGTTCCGTCATGCCCTCCACCGTCCGATTGCAGGATCACGAATTGCTTTCAGTCGTTCGTAGGAGGATCGATGCCCATGACAATGAAGAACTGGGACGACTCGACGTCAACTGGGTCGAAGCAGAATATTCGGAGGACAATGGTCACAACTGGACCAAGCAAAGCATGGTCGCCTTCACCGATATCAGCCACCACAACGGCAACCCCGGCGCCCTGGCCAAACTCAGCGACGGCACCCTGGTCGTGGTTTACGGTTTCCGCGGTCACCCTTTCGGCATCCGGGCCAAAACGAGTACGGACGGAGGGAAAACCTGGGGCCACGAGATCATCCTGCGCGACGACGGCCTCGTCTATGACCTCGGCTACCCGAAGGCCGTAACCCTTCCCGATGGTCGGGTGTTCGTCTGCTACTACATCGCCACTCCTGAGCGCCCAAATCAGCACATCGCCTACACCATTCTGAATCCCTAGTGGAGCTCCAAATCGGTTTTTTCCGATCGGCTCACCTGATGGTACCGTCCGAAGCGGCTGGGCGCGACGTCTTCGACCGAATGCCATTCGAAGGGGTCAAACCTTGATTCCTGCATTGGCATGCACGAATGCAAGGAATGACCCCGTGGCCACATGGTAGGGTGCGTCGTCCCTGGCGCGCCGTCTTCGACCTGAAAAACTTCTTGGTTCATCCACCAGGCTTCATCCGACAACCACTTGCTCAGGACCCGGACCGGAAGATATGACCTCTCGACCTTGGGTGGTTGCTTTGTTAATGCTTCTCCCGATGAAGCCTCCAGTATCCATGCTCTCCCGGGCTGGAACCATCTGCAGATTACCCGCGTCGGCGGCATTTCTGTTGGCATGGTTGCTGATCCCCGGTCCAACCAGCGCCGAGGATCAAGCGTCCGCCGAACCGACTCCAACGGCTGGAGAAGCAGCTCAAGAGCCTGAATCTCAACCGGCGCCTTCAGCAAGACCAGCTCCTCAGAAGGAACCCCTCACCCTTGAACGGATCGACCAGGAATTGAGCCATTACCCGGCACCGGGGCCGGACCAACCTGCTTCGCACGAACACAAGGCCCTGACCGAAGCCCAATCGGAACTCCGTGCCGAGGTACGTTGGATCGCGGAATTGGCGCACCTGCAGGCCACCGTGGACAGCGCCGACGCCCAGCTCGCTGAGTTCGAGGTTGCCCTCGAAGCGACCAAAGACCCTGTCTACCCGCCGCTGCCCGATGAGCTCAAGGCCATCGAACAGCAGCTATCTCAACGCAAGAGTGAACTCGCTGATGCAAGGGCACGATTTGAGGCGCTGGGAAACGAACTGTCCGGGCTGCCCGAGAAACGACTGGTCGAGGTTGATCGCACGAACCAATTGGAGGCCCTCCTTCGGAGTCTGAATGCCGAATCGGCCACCAGCGATGTCGCCAAGTTATTCCTCGGGGCCCGTCGTCAAAACGCCGAAGCGGAACTGGCGTTGACCAAGCTGTCGGTTTCCTCATCCGATTCGTTGCGGTCGTTGATTGAGAAAGAAGACGAGTTGCGCCGGGTCGAGGTCGACAACCTCGAAGCCCGCGTCGCCATTCTCACGGAACAGACCGCCGAACAGCGGAGGATTGAACTCCTCGCCCAGGAGGAGAAAGCCCGGCAAGCCATGCGGATGGCCACCCTTCAGGATCCTGAATTACAGAAGCTGGCCGAAGAGAATCAGATCTGGCTTGAGCAACGTCGTGAAATCGAAACCGAACGTGCGGAAATGGAGGAACGGGTCGGTCTTTATGAAAAGGAAGCGACCGATATCAGGAATACCCTTGAGTCGATCAAGAGACGGTTGGGCATTGCGGGCAACTCGCCCGCGATCGGCACGCTGATCCAGCGGGCCAAATTGCGCATGCCTGACCACCGCGACGTCAAACGAACCCGATCCGGGATCAATCGCAGCATGCGCCAGCGCCAGATCCAAATTCTTGAACTCGAGTTGGAGCGCGGTGAACTTGTCGATCTGGCAGATGAGTCCGCTGCTGACGGCGAGGATTTGAAATCGGAGATCTACCGGCAGATATTCGAAGAGTTGGTCGCGCAACGATTGCAAATCCTGGACGACCTGACGTCGGATTCGAACCGTTACTTCGATGTGCTCGTTTCACTCGATACAGCGATCCAATCCGTCGGTGTAAGCATCCTCTCGTTCGAGGAATTCGCCGTCGCCAATTCGCTCTGGATACCCGACAGGACCGTGCTCAACCGGCGGGATCTGCTGCTGATTCCAAGTATGATGAAGGAGGTGTCAGAGCAGACACCGAAACTGTTTGAGGAATCCGTCTACAAGAGCGAACACCGTTTCTGGATTTCACTGATTCTCATCGCCGCGCTCGTCGCCGCAGTGCGCCTGCTCCGTGCAAGGGTCACCGCCTTGCAGTCCGTGCCCTTGCGGGAGACACAATTTCTCAATGTTGTCGGTCCGTTCCTTTATGAGAGTCTCGTCGCCGTGCTGCCGATGATGGTTCTTCTCGGGACTGGCTGGGTCCTGGATGCACCGGACATTGAAAACGCCATCGCCCACCCCATACGCGATGCCACCTCCGGTTTGGCCGTCGCGGTGGCCTTCGGTGTTCTCCTGACCAGGCTTTGCGGTGCCAAGGGGATGGGTCGTTTACAGTTCGGGTGGCCGGCGGCGATCTGCTCCAGAATTCGGCGAACCTTTCTCCATTATGTCTTTCCCGCCTACGCCGTCTTCTTCGTATCAGGCGTCCTCGAACGTTACGGATTGTTTACCGGACAGCGAACCGGAAGCCGATTTGTCACTCTGGTCGGAGTGGTGTTGATCATCCTGGCGCTGCATCAGATCTTCGATCCGCGGCGCGGTATTCTGAATCATCAGCGGAGCAGGAGCTTCCTTCGAAAGCCCTTCATCCGCCGGATCGTGCACCTCGGGTTGATCGCCTGGCCCGGCTACCTCGGCGTCTTGATCGCGATCGGATATTCCGTGGCGGTTCGGGCGTTTTTCGAACGGACCATTCAGACCCTTTGGCTTGTTGCGGTACTCGCCATCATTGGCGGAGCCATCGGTCGGTTTTCCCGTGCCCAACGGCTGCGTGCCCTCCTGGAATGGCGGGAAATCCGGCGGAAGAACCCGGTCTTCGGTCATTCAGGGACCGGTTCAGCCTGGCGGGAGATCCGGAATCAATCCCGCGATTTCGCCCGCATCGTCAGCACTTTCGGGTTCATCGTCGGTTTTGGATGGATCTGGGCGGATACGGTGCCGGCGCTTCGTCACCTGGGCACCAATCCACTTATCGGCTCCGGTGAGAACGTGCTCCTCACCCTCAGCCAGGGTATCCGCCTTCTGGTGTGTATTGTGGCCACCACTGTGTTGGCGATTCACCTGCCCCGAATCCTGCAGATTTTGGTTTTCAGCCAGTTCAAGCGGATCACCCAGGGAAATCGCTACGCCCTGTCCACCCTGCTGTCGTACCTCGTGGTCGTGATCGGCATCATCTGGGGCAGCGTGATCGCCGGGATCCGGTGGGAAAGTATTCAATGGTTGCTCGCAGCGGTGACGGTGGGGCTCGGATTCGGTCTCCAGGAGATCTTCGGGAATCTCTTTGCCGGAATCATACTGCTCTTTGAACGCCCCATCCGGGTGGGCGATGTGGTTTCGATCGGGAACACTTCCGGCGCGGTCACTCGTATCCGAATCCGCAGTACAACGATCCGCCAATGGGATAAGCGTGAACTTATCGTTCCGAACAAGGACATCATCACGGGGCAGGTGGTCAACTGGACATTGAGCGATGCCACCACCCGGATCTCACTGGAGGTCGCCGTGTCCCACGACAGTGACACCGGCAAGGTGTCGCGAATTCTCAGAGAGATCCTTCGCTCTCAATACAATGTGCTGAAGAACCCCCCCCCGATCGTGTTCTTGAAGGAAATTGATGATTTCTCGATTCGATACAACTGCTTTGCCTACTTGAACGAACTGAGCGATCGCCTGACGACGACAAGCCAACTCTACGAGAAGATCCTCGAACGTTTCCAGGACGAAGGCATCACAATCCCCAATCCAAAAAGAGATATCCGTGTCCAGGAGGCAGACCCGCCCGAGGCACCGCCAGCGAACTGATGCGACCGTAGTTCGGTGCGGTTTACCTCTGGCCGCAGGGGCCGATTTTCTCTGGTCCCATGGGTCAGTCTACGATGAGATGTGTCCATGCTGTTTCGCGATTCACATGCACCGCTGGTAGAACGGGTCGAGGATCTCCTCGGGCGCCTCACCATGGAAGAGAAGGCCGGCATCATGCAGCACGAGGCCAGAGGCGTGCCCCGGCTGGGCATCCCCGACTACAATTGGTGGAGCGAGGCGCTGCACGGCGTCGGCCGGGCGAGTCGCGCCACGGTATTTCCACAGGCAATCGGCATGGCGGCCACCTTCGACCACGATCTCCTGCGAGCGGTCGCCTCGGCGATCGGCGATGAAGGGCGGGCCATTCACCACGAGGCGGCACGCCACGGTCAACGGGGCCAGAACTTCGGACTCACCTTCTGGTCGCCCAACATCAATATCTTCCGGGACCCGAGATGGGGCCGCGGTCAGGAGACCTACGGAGAGGACCCCACCCTGACCGCCCGGATGGGTGTGGCCTTCGTCGAGGGACTGCAGGGTGACCATCCGAAGTACCTGAAAGCAGCCGCCTGCGCCAAACACTATGCCGTGCACAGCGGTCCCGAGTCGGAACGACATACCTTCGACGTCAAAATTCCGGCCCACGATCTCTGGGACACCTACCTGCCCGCCTTCGAAGCCCTGGTCAAGGCCGGTGTCGAAGCGGTCATGGGGGCCTATAACCGCGTCAATGGAGAGCCCTGCTGCGCCCATACGGTTTTGATCGAAGAGGTGCTTCGGCAACGCTGGAAGTTTGAAGGCCACTTCGTATCCGACTGCTGGGCGATCCGCGACTTCCACCAGACCCACCGTGTATCGACCGGACCGCTGGAAGCCTGCGCATTGGCCGTTCGCAAGGGATGCGACCTGAACTGCGGCAGTACCTACGAGTTGATCCCCGAAGCGATCAAGGAAGGACACCTGACCGAGGAAGACCTGGATCCATGCGTGCGCCGGCTCCTGCGCACCTGGTTTCGACTCGGATTTTTCGATCCGGCTGAAGAGGTCCCGTTCACTTCGATCGGTCCCGAAGTCATCAATTGCGACAGGCACCGGGCCCTCGCCCTGGAAACCGCGGAAAAGTCGATCGTGCTCCTGAAGAACGAGGAGAACCTGCTTCCCCTCCAGGATGTCAGATCGATACTGGTGGTGGGCACACTGGCAGCCAATATCGACGTCCTTCTGGGTAATTACTACGGCGTGAGCGGCAATGCGACCACCCTGCTCGAAGGAATTGCCCGACACGCCCCGGTCCACACTCAGACCCAGTACCGCGCCGGTTTCCGACCCGAGATTCCCAATGTAAACCCAATCGACTACGCCCAGACCGAAGCGGGCCAGAGCGATGTGGTCATAGCGGCCTTCGGACTGACGCCATGGTTGGAAGGGGAGGAAGGAGAAGCCCTGGCCAGTGGGGAGAAAGGTGATCGCCCCGACCCCGGGCTGCCCGAACACCAGATCGCATACCTCAGATCCCTGAAAGAACGCGACTGCCGAATCATCGGTGTTCTCTTCGGCGGCAGTCCAATCGTATTGGGCGAGGCAACCGAACTCTGCGACGCCCTCCTTTGGGTCGGTTATCCCGGGGAAGCAGGTGGCGAAGCGATCGCGCGAATCCTGTTCGGGTTGACCGCACCCTCCGGCAAACTCCCCTTCACACTGTATAAGCATATCGACGATCTTCCACCGTTCAACGACTACGGGATGCGTGGACGCACCTATCGCTACCTCGAAACTGAACCCGAGTTTCCCTTTGGGTTCGGACGCACCTACACAACTTTCAGCCTGGAGGGGATGAGCGTTTCAACCGATCGGGTCGGTGACGATCCGATCCAGGTATCGGTCGACCTCGTCAATACCGGCTCGACCGACGGTGAAGAGATCGTCCAGTTGTATGTCCGAGCAAAAAACCCTCCATTTCATGCACCCAAGCTCGCTTTGAAGGACTTTAAGCGGGTGGTCGTCCCATCGGGACAGAACCGAAAGGTTGAGTTCAGCGTTGATCCGGAAGCTCTGAAACTCGTCGACCCGGACGGCAACCGCGTGCTGCCCACGGGCGAATACGAGCTCATTATCGCGACCGCGGCGCCCGGGCAAAGAGCAGGGGAACTCGGAACCCCGGCCATTCAGTCGGCATTGGTCATGATAAAACCCAGCCAGGATGTGATTTAGCGCAAGGCGGAGGGCGACGGCCCCATCAACCTATGAGGCAATTCACTCGGGCCAATGGTCCCAGAATTTCTTTTTACCTTCAGCGCTGACGCATTCACCGATCTCCTCGCGGCTTGCACCTTCATCGAGCATCCGCGCCGACTCTTTTGCAGCGGCGATGAAAGCATGCACCTTCTTGACCGTTTCCGGATTGCACATCGCCGCGGCCGCATGGGTAAAGACATAACTCGCCCCATCAGCGACGGCTTGGAAAACGAAGTCGCTGAGGTCCTGACAATCCATTGCTCGATAGGGAAAGTCGCTTATCCGCCACCCGAAAGGGACACGGCATCTGTCTCTGATGATCTTCGGATTGATCCGCGGAGAGACAGATGGATCGAAGTTGACCAGGCCCATCTCCTCGAGATACGGCAGATGGTTCGGCCGCAGATCCTCAATGTGGGCACTTCGCGTCCCGGTGGTTATTCCGCAGTAATATCGGTCGAAAAGGGGCAGGACAAACTCCGGCCACATCTCCGGGCTGAACATGGCGGAAATGTCATCACACATGCCGCCGCCATCCGGGTTGACCGGAGGTCGACCATCCAGTTTCTCCTTGAAATGGAAGAACTGGACAATGCTGTCGGTCAGGAGCCTCAAGAACTCCTTGAACAGCTCCGGGTTGTCATAGGGGTCGTAGAAAACGTCGTTTCCACGTAGGGTATAGGCGGTCGTGATCGGCCCCTCCGAACCGAACCAGAAACCACAGGGTTCCCCAAAAGCCTCGGACATCTTCTTCCGGTAATCGAGATAGAACGGCGTCATCCCGGCCGTGGCAAAATCCAGGTCAATTTTCTCCTTCAGACTTTCGACACCTTCTTCCAGCGTGTGAAACGGCTTGGTATGATTGACTTCTCCTCCATCGGGGAAAATCAATTCAGCCCCCAGGCAGTTGATGTGCCCGTAGCTGACCGGAGGCGTGGAAAGGCCGACCGTATTAACATCCTCGCCGAACATCTCGCGAAGCATGGGGCGGCCCTTGCGATACAATTCTATGCCGACATCACTATTGAGATTAAACTCCTTGATCGGTATGCCCGTCACCTCCAACAACGCGCTGACGGTCGCACCGACATGCCAACTGAATTTTGTCTCGTCTCTCAGCGTCTCGTAATTCGGTCTGTTGTTCATAAGAGCACCTCGAATTGAGGATAGGGGTTTTGCCTCATCCCAGTCTGGTCATTTGAAATGTCAGGGGGTAGAGGCTGTCTTAGTCGTCTCTGTTTTCCAGATACCAGTTCTTAAATGTTGGCGAGTAATTTGCCATCTTGGTAAACAGGTCAAGAGGCACGATTTCAACATTCTCTCCCAGTTGATCAAGAATGCCTTTCACTCGATCAATATTGCTCCACTGCCTGACATGAAGCAGCAGAAAGTATGGAGTTTCCTTGTTCAGGGCAATGAGCTCCTTCAGATCCGCGACCGCATTCTCTTCAGATCTTTGCGGTGACAGATAATAATCAAACGAAACCATGGTTCGATCCCCGTCACTGTAAAACGTATTGGCCGGCCCATAGCCATTTCCGAACCCGATTACGTCCGGCATGTACTTGAAATAGGTCTCTATGATATCAAGGGTCAGATTGCTGTTGAACTCCTTCTGTCCCAGCTGGGCATGATCCATGATCTCAAAGTAGTTCAGGTCGAGTTCCTTCATCATGGAAGCCGCCTTCTCGACCAGGGTCGGAAGCTTTTCGCTTGGGATCGCTCTTGGATACATGTAACCGGGCCCGCCCAATGAGCCGATAAAGTAGTCATTGGGGGTGGCTTCACTATAGAAAAATTCCAGCATGGCCGGAGCCATCCACTTCCAGTTCATCGTCACCTCCCACGCGTAAGGGATCTTGCCACGACCCGGCTGCGTCCATGCCCCCAACCCCAGGCAGTCGGTCTGAATACAGGCAATATAGACCTTGTTCTCCGGCTTGTACTCCTGATCCGCTTCAATGCTGTGCTGGTTCTCAAATTCAAAACCGGGAGTAACCGGTTCCTGGGATAGGAAGGACATATTGGGCAGCGTATGCAACCCGCTGATACGATGTCCGTATTGTGAGCAGAGCGTGGTGAATTCACCCTCGCCGTCCTTCTTGTAGGAATGCCAGCCATAAATCATGGACATGGGCTCCAACTCGGACAGAAGTTCACTCGCCATGGCATACTCTTCAACATCCGTCTTTCTGCAGGACAGATCCTGGAAAAACGCCTTATTGTGCATGCCCCAGTCAACGACTCCGGGCTTCATCGTTCTGCCATGCTCACCGCCCAGCCAGACCACACACTCCTTTGAGCACCTGTCCCAATACTCCGCTTTGGCCCAGGTATAGATCTGGAAGTCACTCTGCCCGGTAAACTTGCCCCGAAAATCCTGAATCATGGAGATTCCATGTTTCTCCATCAACGGGATCTGCTCTTCGGAGACAACCACCGCCCGCTCCAGGCCGGCCAGGGTGAAGGCAACGATCAGGGAGGTCCGCACCTCTTTGTCCCATACAATATAGCCGTTGATCGAGTCTGCAAAAGTCCTGACCGCCTGATCCGCGGTCCTGAGCTTCGAAAAGGTGTAGTTGTGTTGGTTCTCCAGGAACTCAAGAACGTGGGGCGTAAAGTTGAAATCCCAGGTCTCGGGATAGATGAAATAGAGATTGGGGTGGTCCATGTTGGCGACACCCTGCAGGCTGATCAGCAAGGCATTCTGATCGAGCTTGCTGTCAATGCTCCAATCATCTTCCAGCTCCATATACCAGGCCTTCTTGCTGTTTTCAGGCTTCAGCGTATATAGCATGTCATCTCCGCCCGTTCTACTCGACCTTGTTATGCGGTAGGTCAAGGTACTGTCACTGTTCAGGCTCAGGGTGTGGACCTGGGTTATCGAGCTTGAGCCCTGCGAGATCATCACGGGCGTGACTTCGATTATGGACAGAGTTCCGGTCTCTTCAGAGTATTCTGCGGAAAAGGTCTGTACATCCCCTTTTTTCATCCGAACGCCCATATAAGTAATGTCAGGCAGGCGGTAGGTTGTTATTTCCTTTTCAGTGGTTTGGCTGAGGGTGAGATCGAAGGTGGTCGACAGGTCCCGTCCTCTCCTGGTTTTTTCCCTCAGAATGGTCATGTCGTTACCGTTCGTCTGGATATCGAGCACAAATCCCCCAGCCCTGCCCAGGGCCATACTCTTGCCGGGGATGATTTCCCATCGACCGTCAAAATCACTGATGCCTTCGGCAAGAAGGGAGACTGGGGAGAAGAGAACAGATAAAAGAAGAAGCTTTCCCAATTTGGTCATGACTGAGGTTGGCAAAGGACTCTCGCTTTTGACAGTGAAAACGGAGGGATCCGATCGTCCCGTGGTCACATCAGGCATGATGTGATGGGTGACTGGTGGAAACCGCGGCCGAGGGTCCGGGTTCAGGGAAAGACCTCGGAGGCGTTCGATACCGCACTCGAACAGAGCTCAGGGTCGGTAACTGGGGACTGCGTTCTTGCCCGCGGCTGTTGCGTTCACATATTCGATCCTGTCTGGAACCTGAGCCATGGTTTCAGGCCTTGAGGACTTTGATCACCATGATAATCGCGATTGACTTTGACGGAACCATTGGGGATGCGAATCGACTGAAGGTCAGATGGATCGATGAACATCTTGGTCTGGCTGTATCTTCCTGGCAATGCAGCTATACTGAATGCCTTCCGCTCGTGGGTCGTGAGGCCTATGACCGGATGGGACGGTGTGTGTATGACCGGACCGGTACGCTGGAGGCCAATCAGGTTCCCGGCGCTCTTGATGCTCTCCGGGCACTTTCGAGGATCGCGCGGTTGCACATCGTCACGGCGCGCTCCGAGGCGAGCATTCCTTCTGCCCGGGAGTGGTTGACTCGGGAGGGAGTGATTTCCTGCATTGAGGAAATCCATTCCTCGGCGGGATCATCGAAAGCCACGATCTGTACCGCGATCGGTGCCAGCATCCTGATTGACGACGATGTCAGGCATCTGCTGGATTTTGAGATCAACGGCTTCTCCCCGATACTGTTGCAGGACGGTCGGGAGGACAGCCCGGACTACGGGCCGGACGTGGTGTTCTGCCGAAGTTGGCCGGATATTCTGGAGCGGATCGATGAGATCGGCGAACCGGAGATCGCTGCGGACGGTTGACCGCCAACCCGGATCCGCAGGGTCGGAAGGGAGAAGCGCAAGGCGCTGGGTTCCGCTTAAGACAGCCTCTAAGGTCCGGCGAGAGCGGCGCGGAGCACGGCTTCGAAGACGGCGGCTTGTCGCATGAAACCAAGATCGTTGGGATGCGAACCGTCGGTGGCGCCTTCGGAATCATCACCCAGCAGGTCGTCACCAGGCACGTAGAAGAGTCCGGTGACGCCCTCGGCCTGCAATTGCGCGAAGCACTCTTGCAGCGCTGCGTGGTTGACAGTGTGATACAGATTCCGCGCCGGCCGAATCCATGAGTTGGTATTGCGGCGATCTTCCACCAGCACGATTGGCGTGTCGGGATGTACGGCGCGGAGTTGCTTCACGAGCGGCATACATTTCTCCCGGACCATGGCGGGGTTCATGTTGGGCAGGCAGTCGATCACGTAAACGGCCGCATCAATGAGGCCGAGCAATTCGCCGACGGCCGCGTCCATGCGACCATTGCCGGAGAACCCGAGGTTCACCACGGGGCGATCGAACCGACGCCCCAGGATGGCCGTGTGCACCATGCCGGGTCGCGACGCACTGGCACCGTGAGTGATCGACGTGCCGTAGAATACGATGGGGGACTCGCGGCGCGGCGCAAGGGGTTCGAACTGCGCACCGGGTGGCACCCCGATCGAGAGGTTTTCGATGCCATTGTAGAGTGGCAGGTAGACCGCGTATTCGCGGAAACCGGGAGCGAGACCATCAATGATCTGTTGCCGGACTGCTTTCCCCTTTGGCCGGGCCACGCCGGCCCAGCGCCATTGCCCGGTCTCGTCGCGAGCATAGAGATCAAGGCCGCTCGCACCGATGGGGGTCATATTGGATCCGTTCAGCCTCTCCTTGAGCAGGGTATAATCTGCCCAGATCATCGGCGCGTCGGTCTTGAAGCGAACCAACATGCCGGCGCTGTCGCGGCTGAGTCTCCAGACCTTCGGGGTGACCTCGCCTTCCGCCACAGCGGGCAGGCGATCGAACCAACGTTTTCGTTCGAGTTGCGGCCAAGCGCGTCCTTCGACCCCCCATGTGGTGACATCGAGCCACTGGAGCGCGGGCTCCTCCGGGAGGGCGGGCGCGACAACGCTGACCGGCGCGGATGCAACCGGCGTCGACTGAGCCCGACCCACGGCACAGGCAAGGACGGCAGCTGAGAACAAGGCAAAAAGGCGGTGGTGGGAGCACGGATTCATCCCGTCCATCCTGACCTATCTTTCCGGTCGAGGAAAGCCCCATTTCCCCACGCCGCCCAAGCCGCAGACATGTCACGGCGTAGCCATGCGTAAACAGAAGCACGACCCTCCATTCTCTTTCAGCGTGGAGGGCTGTCCTCCCGGGCAGCCGCGTAGCCCAAGTTTCCATCAGCCGCCGCAAGGAGAATCCAGTTCCAAAATGCTCTTCCTGCTTTGGGTGACAGCACCGCGAATCCTACCCGACTTCGCCGACCCAGGTGCGCCCTAGACAAATTCGCGCACGATCTCCGGGCGGGGAGAGGGTATGACCACTTTTTCCACCAGCAGGCCTCGTTTCTCGATAACCGCGGCGCCGGCATCGGTTGCGGCCTGCACTGCAGCCACATCCCCGGTGAAGGTGACGAAGCCTTTGCCACCGATGGCCATCGCGAGGTGGATGGTGATGAACTTGATCGACGCGGCCTTGACCGCCGCGTCAGCTGCTTCGATGATCGAAGCGACACTGAAGGCCTCAATGACCCCGAGCGCTCCCAGGTCCGGAATGACATCAACCCCGTTGATCGCCGGGAATACTTCCGGATGCACATTCGGAATAACGAAGTGATCGACCACGGTATGCGCTCCGGCGCGGACACCCGACTCGATGCTTTCGTTGACGGAGTCCACTTCACCGGAGATCAGCACCATGTATTTCCCCGGGCAGATCGTCCGGTTGACCACGATTTCCACGTTGGCGGTTTTCATCACGGTGTCCGCGACTTCAAATCCCTTGGCAATACTGGAAGTTTCAACGATGCCTATGGCGCTCTTCATGGTGGTGGCGTTCCTGAAATGTGAATCCCTTTTTCGTCGATCGCGGTTACCGTGCCGTCTATGCTGGCGTGCACCGGACAGCCCAGTTGGTCATCGGGAACCGAGCCCACCGTCTCGCCCCGGCTCACCTTGAATCCCGGTTTGACGGTCGGTTCGCAACGACGTCCAACATGGGAGCCGAGTGGGATGGTTACGGAGGTCGGTGCGGCCTTGGAGAGCGAAAACGGTGCTTTGCGATCATACGGCCTGAGGCCGAGTCGGGTGTAAAGGGTGGAGATCGGGATCTCCCGCCCTTTGCGGGCCGGATGTTCGCCCCGCCGGAGCGTTTCCAGTTCCTCCGGGGTGCGGCTGATTCCCTCTTCGCGCAAAAGGGCCTTGGCATCGACACAGATGTTCTTCGGATCAAGCGATTCCGGGCAGGCGATCAGCGAGCATACATTGCATTCGCAGCAGTATTGCGCCCACATGCTGTTGCGCGCCTTCGCTTCGCCGGTCATCAACAAGGTGCGCATGACCCGGTGCGGCTCGATCGGATAGCCCATGATATACCGCGGGCACAATTCCGTGCAGAGCGAACACTGATCACATTGTCCGTGGCTGACACGGGTGTAGGTTTGCCGGGAGGCTGTCTTACGCCGCACGAGGTGGTGATCCGCGGGCAACACGATGAGACCGCCGATGTTCTTTTCGATCACCGACGAAAGGTCGCCCGACCATCCACCCATCATCACGCCGCCGGTCAACACCACCGGGTTGTCGACGGTCAATCCGCCGGCCATGTCGATGCAGTCCCGTAACGATGTGCCCACCGGCACACGCGTGGTGATGGGGGTTTTCACTTCGCCGGTCACGGTCACATATTTTTCCGTTACCGGTCGGTTGGCGGCTGCGTGAGCCACGTTGATGACGGTTTCCACGTTGTCCACCACGCAACCGACATCGAGCGGAAGTCCACCCGGCGGGATCATCTTTTTCGCGATTTCCTGGACCAGCACGTATTCATCACCGGCCGGGTAGACGTCGGGATAAACGAGGAATTTGAAATCGTGCGGTGCAGCCAACTCGCGGAGTTTTCCCAGAACGTCCTCGTTTTTTTTCTTCACCGCGATGGTCACCGAACCAGCACCGGTGATCTCCCGCATGATGCATAAACCCTCAATCAGGGTTTCCGCCTCCTGGATCATCGATTCACGGTCCTTGTAAAGGAGCGGCTCACACTCTGCACCGTTCGCAATGATGTGTTCGACGCGCGTGCCCAGTTTTCGATAGGTCGGGAATCCCGCTCCTCCCGCGCCGATCACACCGGCGGTGCGAATCCGGTCCAAAATGCCATTTCGATCGCTCATCCTGTCTTCGCGGTCATGGTTGGAACATAGGAAGCACATCCCTGGCAATCAACCTTCAAACGCCCATCTCGTTAACCTTCCCGCGATCGATCGAGTCAGAGGAGGGGGTCATTCCTTGCATTCGTGCATGCCAATGCAGGTACCGAGGCAGCGATTCTGCCGACATCAGCCATTCAGGTTTGACCCCTTCGAACCCACTCAGATTCATCAGGACGATTCGGACTAGCCAGGAACTGCCCGATGGTTAGAGATTGCTCAACAGTGTTCTGTAGCAGAAGGAATCAACGCCATGGATGAATTGGAAAAGGCAAAATCGATCGAGGCTTCACATGATGTCCGGTGTGCAGCCCTCCCTCGCTTCAAACAGCAGATTGCAAAGTGGGGAATCGCGATTCCGGACACCGAGCCCCTGGTGCTGGACTTCGGTCTGGGGCAATTCGAAGCCGTTGGTCTGATTGAAAGCTGGATCGCCAATGAGACTGCCGCCGGTTACTGCGGAAAGTTTCTCTTCGTGAGCGATGGACAAACCTGCCCGACCCACCATCACAAACACAAGCATGAGACCTTTTTCCTATTGGAGGGCCGGGTACAGGTGAGGCTGGCTGATGACACCGTGGAACTGGCCAAGGGGGATCAGCTGACAGTTCCCACTCTGGTCAAACACTGCTTCACCGGTGTCGGGCCGGCACTGCTCCTGGAATTGTCTCAGCCCTGCCTGATCGATGACAACTATTTTGAGGACACGAGGATTCCGATCGGGGGTAACTATCAAGACTCGGAAGAAGGCGTCAGGCCTTGACTCTTGACAGAAACGAACGATCAAGGCCCCCGAAATAACATTTCGTTCCACCCAATTCTCCGAGACACCCGGACTTTCCTCGGATGACGGAAATTCGAGATCCAAACTCCGGTTTCGAACAAGACACTGTCAGCCCTGACTGACTCAAAGAGGCAGTTCGGCGCCCGTGGTGATCACCTCTTGTCAAGAGCCAAGACCTGACGTCCTTTACCTCGCCACTAAAGATTAATCGACTGACCCCTATTATCTTTGATTCAGATCAAAGTTGCCTCAGGCGCGCATTGCAGCGACTTCAATTGGATGGGAAAGCTGGTATGGTGAGGACGACCACGTTCATGGATACGCAGTTGATTGCCGGATGCCTGGCCGCAGCAATTGTGTCCGGACCCTGTTGGGCGGCGGACCAACAGGCAGAGGAGGAGTCGGCATTGATGATGGACGCCTATGTGGTGACGGCTGCCCGATACGAAACAACCGTCATGGAGAGTCCAGTGGCTGTTTCTTATCTGTCGCATGAGGCGATTGCCCGGAGACCCACTGCATCGATCGCCGAGTTGGTCCGCGATGTCCCGGGCGTGATGATCGCCGACAATGCCTTCCCGGGAATGCAGCGGTTGAGGATTCGAGGTGAGGATGCCCGACGCAGCCTGTTTCTGGTCGATGGCCAGGAGGTTTCCGATCATACCACCTATGGCCCCCCACTCCTGATCGATCCGGCGTTTATCGAGCGGATAGAGATTGTGCGCGGACCCCACTCCACCCTCTATGGATCGCGAGCCGCCGGTGGCGTGATCAATATCATCACCCGGAATCCTGCTTCGTCTCCGTTTGAAGGTTCGATTGGGGCAGCCTATACCAGTGCCACCGGCGGCTTCAGATCGAATCTTTCAGTGTCCGGAAAGAAGGACTCGTTCAGCTACCGAATCGGCGCGAGTCGTTCCCGTGATGGCGACCGACAGACACCCTCGGGTCCTCTGCCGGATTCGTCGACTGAGTCCGAAGGCCTGACCGCACGCCTCGGTTGGACAAAGGGCGCTCATGATCTCGCCCTGGTTTATGATCGCCACAATCTTTCGAGCGAAGCCAGCGTCCCGGATGATCTCGTCGACGGCTTCATCTTTTCCAAGTACGTGCTCGATATGCCCAGGCGAGATCGTGAAAAAGGTGGGTTTTTCTACGATGGCTGGCAGTTGGTGAAGGGTTTGGATCGGGTGCATCTCGATGCGTTCATCCAGAAAATCGATCGGGTTTTCACTCAGGACGTCGGCGGTATCGAACTGCCTCCGGCAAGGCCGCCCGTCTTTTATGACTATTTCAACCACGATGAGGACACCATCAGCACACTCGGGGTCAATCTGCAGACCGACTGGCATCCGTCCCAACGCCATGTTCTTGTTGCCGGGATCTCCTTTCTGGAGGACACCCTTGACAAGGTGATCGATCGAACGGGGGTTCGCATTGTTGGAGGCCGTCCCATCCCGGCTCCAACCCGGTTGGAAACCGATGCCCGGATAGCGACAACAGCTCTCTTCGCGGAGGACACCTGGACCCCTGTTCAAAACCTCCAGATCATCGCCGGGATACGACAGTACTTCGTCACATCGCGCCTTATCCGCTCCAATGATGAAGCTCTTGAGCCTCGAACCACTCAAGACTCTCATCCCGTGGCCAGCCTGGCCCTTGTCTATCAGCTCAAAGACGGCATGGCCCTCAGGGCTTCTTGGGGACAGGGCTACGTCTATCCGACGCTTCTTCACCTGCACACGGGATCGCTGTTCGGTCAGGCCCAGCCGACTCGACCCAACCCGAATCTTCGGCCGGAAAAGTCTGAGAATTTCGAAATCGGTTTCCGCTACCAGAGCAAGGGTTTCACTCTCGATTCAGCCGTATTTGCGACCCGGGCGAAAGACTATATCACGCCTGTTCCGGGATCTGAGATGCCCGAGTTGGGATGGGCACCCCATGAGAAGACCTTTGCCAACCTGGAGCAGGCACGGTCCCGTGGGGTCGAAGCCCTTTTATCCGCCCGATGGCCGGGATCGAGCGTCGAGTTCTATGCCCAGGGCACTTACCTGTGGCGGGAACTGAAATACCCTGACCACACGACCACCGAGATTGGTCAACCGCAGCTTTCCGGGAGAGCCGGCACCCGGGTGGAAGTGAAGGCCCGCGAAAATCTCAGTTGGTACCTGGATGGATTCGTGGCGGCCGGCGGCCGATCCAGCGAGTGGTCGATTCGAACGAAAAAAGAGACGGACGCCTGGGTGACGCTGAACCTGTCCCTCGGAGTGAACCTGAAGGGTCGGCAGAATTGGTGGATTGGCATCGAAGCCCTTAACCTGACCGACCGGGAGTACCGACCTTCGATTGATGAACTCACCCAACCGGGGCGTCACATGACCTTCGGTGCCCGCCTGGGATTCTGATCGACCGATGAACCTGAGGTTCGCTTCAGAATTAGGGATTCTTATCAGTTGTAATACTGACCATAATACATTCTCTCCGGCGCCTGGATTTCATGGGTTATTGATCTGAATCAAGTAACCCCGGGCAGTTCTTCTATAAGGTCGGGTCATCGCCAACCACTATCATGAATAAGAACCGAATCCGCAAGACTCCGACACTTCTATCATCAATGATCGTCAACACAGGGGGCCTCGTTTTGAGCTTTGCGCCGATCCGCGCCATACTCGGTGTTCTGGCGGTTCTGGCATTGGCTGCTTCGACCGCACCCCAGATGCACGCTGCCGACGATTCCGTCGTCAACGAACGCATCCCGTCGGATGCCCTCGCCGCCGGAGAAGCCCTCTTCGTGACCAATTGTTCGGCCTGCCACCAGACGACTGGATTGGGGTTGCCCGGCGCCTTCCCGCCATTGGCAAATTCGGACTCCTTCGCCGGTCTGAAACCGGCCGACGCAGCGAAGAACATCCTCAAAGGCAAGACCGGCGTATTCGTGGCGAACGGAATTGAATACAATAGCATCATGCCGGCCATGAGCCAGCTTTCGGATGAAGATGTCGCTGCCGTGGTCACCTATGTTTTTAACAGCTGGGACAACCAGGGCGGTTCGTTGACGGCGGAAGAGGCAGCCGCGGTGAGAGCTGCGGAAGGCGTCACCGGTGATCTCGCACAGGGCGAGCGCCATTCCACAACCACGGATGCTGAGCTGGGATTGATGAGCGCTTCGTCGCCGTTGGCGGCTGAGGAAATGGCCACCACGCTCAGTCCGGGCGCACCCTTCGTGAGTGAGGCGGAGTTTGAACGTGCGTCTCAGATCTTCTTCGAGCGGTGCGCCGGATGCCACGGCGTCCTCCGCAAGGGGGCCACCGGCAAGCCTCTGACCACCGACATCACCCGGGCCAAGGGCACCGAATACCTGAAGGCGCTCATCAATTTCGGATCACCGGCCGGGATGCCCAATTGGGGCACTTCCGGCGTGTTGACCGAGGAGGACATCGACCTGATGGCGCGTTTTCTCCAGCAGGAACCGCCGGCGCCGCCGGAATTCGGCATGCCCGAGATGCTGGCGAGTTGGGAGGTCAGGATCCCGGTTGAGGATCGGCCGACCGAACCGCAGCATTCGCGGAACATCGATAACTTCTTCGCCGTGACCCTGCGCGACTCGGGCGAGATTGCCATCATCGACGGGGATACCAAGGAGATCGTCGAGATCATCAAGACCGGCTATGCCGTTCATATCTCCCGCGTTTCGCATTCCGGTCGCTATGTCTATACCATCGGTCGCGATGCCAAGATCGACCTGATTGACCTCTGGATGAGCCCTCCGGCCGTGGTGGCCGAGATCAAGATCGGACTCGAGGCACGCTCGGTCGAAACCTCAAAATACAAGGGCTTCGAGGACAAATTCGCCATTGCCGGAGCGTATTGGCCTCCACAATACGTGATCATGGACGGCCCCACCCTTGAGCCGCTGCGGGTCGTTTCGACCCGTGGGATGACGGTTGATACCCAGGAATACCACCCGGAGCCACGGGTGGCCGCCATCGTGGCCAGTCACCAGCATCCCGAGTTCATCGTCAACGTTAAGGAAACCGGGCGGGTTCTCCTGGTGGACTACCAGGATGTGGACAACCTGTCGGTCAAAACGCTCAATGCCGCGCGCTTCCTGCATGACGGCGGTTGGGATTCGACCCTCCGCTACTTCCTCACCGCGGCCAACCAATCCGACAAGATTGCGGTGGTCGATTCTAAGGAACAGCGCATGGTCACCCTGATCGATGTCGACAAGATCCCGCATCCGGGTCGCGGCGCCAATTTCATCCACCCGGAATATGGTCCGGTCTGGGGAACCTCTGCCCTTGGCAACGAGAACGTCACCCTGATCGGAACCGATCCGGTCAATAACCCCGATAACGCATGGCGCGTTGTTCAGATTCTGAAAGGACAAGGGGGTGGTTCGCTCTTTATCAAGACCCACCCAGAATCAAAGAATCTCTACGTCGACACTCCGTTGAACCCTGATTCGGCCCTCAGTCAGTCGATCGCGGTCTTCAACACGGAAGACTTGGACGAATCCTACGAGGTCCTGCCGATTGCAGAATGGGCCGGGTTGGGTGAGGGTGCGAAACGTGTCGTGCAACCCGAATACAATAAGGCTGGAGACGAGGTCTGGTTCTCGGTCTGGAGCGGCAAGGAGGAGGAATCTGCCATCGTCATCGTCGATGACAAGACCCGCACCCTCAAGGCCGTGATCAAGGACAAGCGACTGGTCACGCCGACCGGAAAGTTCAACGTCCACAATACGATTCACGACGTCTACTGATCTGCACCGCCGCAGTCGCACGGGTCCCGTTCAATTACTTGGACGGGACCTGCTGCTTTTGGGGCTCCTGGTGGGTCGACACACATGAATTGATGAGCAAGGCAGGAGAAACCTGTCATGAGCATGCCGAATGGGTTTATCCCTCGATGGCCAGTGTGTTCGAGGCATAAAGCCTCGCCTGCAAACAGGATACCTGGTCGCATTTCTCAGTCGGAGGGGATTCGGATGAGGGCTCCAGTTTCCCTCTTGAACCCGTCCTTCGCCAAGGTTCCTTCGACACGCTCGATCTTTTCAAGGTGCCCATCGACTGACGATGCAGCGTGAAGGCTGGCGACCCTCACTGAAGCGAACGGCAATGACGCCGGCATCAGCCGAAGGCCTGTCCTCCGTCGCGTGAAACTTCAGGGCTTCCCGCGCTCCACCCGGACAAGATGGAGGACACGCTGTGGGAACATCAGTAAGCGAACTCGACCTGGGCCCAGAGCTTGGTCACGGAAGGTCGGGAGTCCCGGTCGGAACTGAAATCTGCAAACTTGATCAGGCCTTTAAGGGTGTCACCGAACTTCCGGGAAATGGCCAAGTCGATTTCCGATCCGTACTTCTCACCCGTATCGGCATCGAAATCGTGGTAAACGCCAAGAAACGACAACTCCCAGGGCAACGACGCCTTGACCTTGATATACAGGTCTTTCAACCCGTCGCTCGGCGTCACCAGAAACTGATCCGCCCACCCGTTAAAGGCATGGAGAGTCGCCAGTGGCGTCTTGAATCCGACCCCGTCGCCTGAACCAAGGACTTCGTAACCCGCACCCACCGTGCCCCAGTCCATGACCACCCCGAGATCGGCCAGGTAATAGTTGGCCGAGTAATCCAGCGGGCTGTTCTGGTAGTCGCTCTGGGAGGCGAACTCGGCCTTGTAGGACAGCTTTACGCTACCCACCGGGTGCGTGCCGGCCAGTCGGAGGCCAAACGTGGAGGTACTGTTCACGGCGGCGTTGTCGAACTCGAGCAGGTAGCCGTAACCAGTCAATTTCCCAATCGAGAACCCGTCGTAACTGGCATTCAGGATGTGAGACTGAGAATCCCACGTTCCGGCGGGATGGCCTTCGCCCAGCACACGATTGATCTGGCTCAGGTAACCATAATGAAGAGACCAGCCATCGAATGTGGTGTCCTTGATGTAAAGCGCATTGAAAGTCTGCTGATTCTGGCGCCAGCCCACGTCGCCGACAAAACGGGCATTGTCCAGAACGATCCGCTGGCGGCCGAGAAGGAAATCCGTCGCCTTCCAGGTGTAGCCAAGCCAGGCCTGATTGAGATCGGTGCCTTCGGGATCCGCCACCACGGCACGATCCGCCCCTCCCGGATTCAACCCGGCCTGGTTATAGGCGTCGCCGTCCAGTGCGGTTGTGTTCGTGACCTGAAACCTGCCCTTGAAGCCATTATACGCCTTGGTCGTGAATCCGAGACGCGTTCGGATGGTGAGGGCGTTGGCGTCCCGGTCATTGGACTGGTCAACACCTTCGTATCGGGCACGAATGTTGATGTCGACCTTCCCGCCTCCAAAGATCTCTTCAACCGCACTGGGAGAAGGGCTGTTGGTCCCGGCAGTTTCGGTTTCGGTCGCTCCGGTTTCGGCCGCATACGCGGCTCCAGTGGCCAGCAGAATGGAGATTGCCAGAGTGCAAGTCAGGTTTCGGTTCGAGTTCATAGGGTAATCAATTGGGTATATGGGACAGAGAAGGGTCGGATTCGAACAGGTCCGGGAGGGTCACCCTGATCCTGCACACAGCAACGATGGCGGCCGGTGGGGTTCCCCATCCTCAACCGATTCACGGGAGGCGTACGGCGTCCGAACTCGGGAGGCGACTCGGACAGTCGTCCTTATAGGGGCTATGCATGCAACTTGCATGCCGAAATATCTGAAAGGTCCAACCCCGCAGCCAGCATATTCACGAATTTTAACTCTTTTATTCTGTTTTCTTCTGCCCGCTAGAAGCAGGCCTTCGAAAACAGGGGTCAGTCGAGAATGGCAATGTTAAGCACCGGTCTGGGAATTTTCGACGAAGAACAGCCCACGGGGTCATTGCTCATTATCTTGCATGCCAGTGCGAGATATGTGCTTTGACCCCCTCGAAGCCAAGTTGACCGTAATTCCTCCTGGATTCCCCTCGCAAGGGCGCTTAACATTGCCATGCTCGACTGAGCCCTTTTAAAGAATTACTCACCCCACAGTCTTCGTATCCGGGGCAGCATCTGCTCAGCTTCGTCTACATTTGATACTACCGGCTGTAAACACAGTCCAGTCACTGACAGATTCTCTCTAATCAACCGTAGGTCATGGTCATCAAATACCCCTTTAATGATGATCGGTCTTTCAGCCTGCTGGATCTTTTTCAACCCGGGCAACATCGCTGCGATTGAATCAGTTCCGGCGTCTTTACTGACCTGGAACGCTTTGATGGATGATACTTCCAGAAAATTATCGATCAGGAAAAGTGAAGAGGAATGCAGGTGCATCAGACTATAGGAGACAATGCCTGCCAGCCGTTCATCCAGGGGTCTCAGAAATTCATCATACAGCTGCGGTGAATATAGCACGGAAAAATCTTCCTGAATGCGAATTACCGGTTGCGGCGCCCAGATCTCATACTGACCGATCACATACCCACCCTGGAACACCGGTAAGTGTTGCAGTTGCAGGCAAAGAAATTTTTCCAGCTGATCTGTAATATACCCAAGTAGTCGGCGCATTGCTTCCGGCTCCATGACAAGGGCCATTGTTGCATTTTCTGCCCCCAGGAGAGCACATGCCAGATCGGATGGGCCACGGATCACTGACTGACCAATCGGGTACAAGTCCCCGAATGACTGATGATAGACATCGATAAACTGCAGGTATTTCCGAATCCAAGGATCTGCCGGATCAAATTGAACCGGACTCAGTGACGCAGGGTCATCGAGAATCTCTTTACTTTTCAGACTCGTCCCGGATGAGTGAATCGGACAACCCAGAATTGCTTCCATCCAGGGGATCGAAGCCAGCGGAATAGCCGTTCGGCAAACATCATCTTCGATTCGGGCGGATGAATCCAGATAGCGGCGTTGATCTTCCACAAATTTCGCAGGATCGAGATCCTCGGCGGAGATTGTTTCTTTCCCAAGCAACGCTTGCGCAGCTTTGTTGTATTGCCAATGACTCCACGTATCCGCTCCGGCCCCTACGGTAAATCCGATCAGAGGTGAACTGGACTCGGACAATTCCCAGAAAGCCAGATGG